>JANPJZ010000222.1:0-5492 GCA_031425795.1 Rhodobacter sp.
ACGCGGCCTTTGTGGACCGTGCCGATGGCATACATCTTTTCAACGGCATCCCACGGATCGGACTGCAGCTGCTTCATGCCCAGGCTGATACGGTGGGTTTCCTTGTTGATCTTGATGACCTGCACTTTGACAGTCTCACCGATCGCAAGGATTTCCGACGGGTGGTTGACGCGGCGCCAGGCCATGTCGGTGACGTGCAGCAGGCCGTCCACACCGCCCAGGTCCACGAACGCACCGTACTCGGTGATGTTCTTGACCACGCCATCGACCACTTGACCTTCGGTCAGGTTGCCAATGACTTCGGCGCGCTGTTCGGCGCGGCTTTCTTCCAGGATCGCGCGGCGCGAGACAACGATGTTGCCGCGACGACGGTCCATCTTCAGGATCTGGAATGGCTGCTTCATGCCCATCAGCGGGCCAGCGTCACGCACCGGGCGGACGTCAACCTGGCTGCCGGGAAGGAAGGCAACGGCGCCACCAAGGTCGACCGTGAAGCCGCCCTTGACCCGACCGAAGATCGCGCCATCGACGCGCTGCTCAGCGGCATAGGCTTTTTCCAGACGGTCCCAGGCTTCCTCGCGGCGGGCCTTCTCACGGCTGATCTGGGCTTCTCCACGAGCGTTCTCGACGCGGTCCAGGTAGACTTCCACAGTGTCGCCCACGTTGATGTTGGGCTGCTCACCGGGGTTCGCGAATTCTTTCAGGTCGATGCGGCCTTCCTTCTTGTAGCCGACATCGATGATGGCCTGGCCCGCCTCGATGGCGATCACACGGCCTTTGACGACAGTGCCCTCTTCGGGGGTGTCGATCTCGAAGCTTTCCTTCAACAGGGCTTCGAAGTCTTCCATGGTTGCTTTAGCGCACATATAGATCAGTTTCCTTTGCTTGATTGTCACTGGCCATGCGGTTGGCTCCGCCGGTCTTTCGCTTCCATCCCGAATGCAGAAATGAAGCCAGCCAGAGAATCTGGCGGCATGGCAGCTGTCGGGATGCGCCGCCTATAGCCGCGATCCCGTATCAGGGCAAGCAAAAGCCGCCCTTATCCCCGCGAGAGGGCCCGGGTGCGCCGGTCGAGTTCGGCGTTGATCTCTGCCCCCAGCAGGACCATGACCGTCGACACCCACATCCAGAGCATCAGGATCACCACCGCGGCCAGCGAGCCATAGGTCTCGTCGTAGCTGCCGAAGTTGCTCACATACCAGCCAAGCGCAGCCGACCCCAGAATGATCCCGATCACCGCCACCACCGCACCAGGAGAGATCCAGACCCAGTCCGCATCGTCGCGGTTCGGCGCCCAGCGGTAGATCACTGCCAGCACCCCCAGCAGCAGCGCAAAGACCACCGGCCACCGCAGGACCAGGATCAGGGTCTCGGCCATGCCGCCCAGCCGTTCCACCACGAAGGGCAGCGCGGCCACGACCAGGCCCAGCAAGATGACTGTAATAATTGCCCCAAGCGTAAAGCCCAGCGACACCAGATTCAGCCGGACAAAGCCCCGGCTCTCCTTCACGTCATAGGCAATCCCAAGCGCCTCGATCAGTGCCTTGGTTCCGCCATTTGCAGACCAGAGCGCAATCGCCAGTGCCACAAGCACCGTCAGCGACAGCGTGCTGTTTGCCGCCGCCGCAATGCGCGTGGCCTGTTCCGTCACCAAAGTCGCCGCCTCTTCTGGCAACACTCCGGTGATCGAGGCCAACTGCTGCGGAACCTCCGCTGGGGACGAGATCAGCCCGAAGACCGAAATCAGCGCCGTCAGCGCCGGCACCACCGACAACAGCGCGTAAAACGCCACCCCTGCCGCGACCGAAACCACGCGGTCGCGGTCGGTCTCGGCCTTCACGTCCTTCACGAAATCCCACAAGTCTGATGCTGATCTGATCGCCATGGTCCTGCCTTGTCGCTGCCAGCACGCAACGCGCAGATGTCCCAGATGTTCCGCAGAACATGATCTAGCCCGCGTCGCGAACCTGCGACAAAGCCGCGCCCACCAACGCCAGGGCCCGCGCCACGGCCTCCTCCACCGGCATGAGGCTGGTGTCCAGAAGCACCGCCCCTTCTGCCGGTCGCAGGGGGGCGTCGGCCCGCCCCATGTCTCGCGCGTCCCGCTCCATCACTTCACCAAGGACCTGCCCTTCGTCGCCGCCCAGTTCCAGCCAGCGGCGATGCGCACGCACATCTGGGCTTGCGGTGACGTAAAGCTTCACCTCGGCTTCCGGGCAGATCACCGTGCCGATGTCGCGCCCATCCAGCACCGCACCACCGGCCTGCCGGGCAAACCGGCGCTGAAACTCGACCAGTGCCGCCCGCACCTCCGGGATCGCCGCGACCCTGCTGGCCGCCTGCCCCGCCTCAAGGCTGCGCAGGTCGTCCCGATGCAAATCTTCCGGCACCAGCCCGAGAGCCGCCGTCGCAGGGTCTCCGCCCATCACTCCGACGGCACGATACAGCAGACCGGTGTCGAGATGCCGAAACCCGAAGCGCCTTGCCACGGCACGACCGATCGTGCCCTTCCCCGCCGCCGCAGGCCCGTCAATTGCCACTGTGAAGATCATCGTCTCCCGCCCGCTGTCATCGACCGCATCCGCCCTGGATGCCTCCGGCGGAAGTATTTGGAAAAGCGCAGTCGGAAAAGGGGTTTTGCCTGCCGGCAAGTCAATCAACGCCCGAATCGAAGCGAAAGGCCGCCCGCGCTGCTTACACAGCTTTACAAAAATTTTATGACGTTCATCCTCTCTTCGATGAAGCACGTTCTGGCAACCCTCATCCTTGGGCTCTCCTCCACCGCGCCGGCCCTCGCCGCGTCTTGCGACGGTATGGAAGACCTCCTCGCCTTCATCGCCACGGAAAGCGGCTATCCGGTGCCCACGGATTGCCCACGGATCGAGAAATCCCGCACTCTGGACAGCGCCCCGGCACTCCGGTCGCAGGTCGGGGCCTATGTCCCGGAAACCGGGCACATCATGCTGGCCAGCGACCTTGATACCGACACGCTCCTGGGCCGCAGCTATCTGCTGCACGAACTGGTCCACGCCGCGCAGTACCGCGCCGGGGCCGAGACCCGCGTCCGCTGCGAGGGAGAGCTGGAGCGGGAGGCTTACCACCTCCAGACGCTATGGCTGCGCCAGAAGGGCGAGCCGCGCGAAGCGATGCTCCTGTCCTGGGCGGCCGAGAAGCTTGGCCGTTGCCCGGGTGACGCCCCGGCGATGGACTACTGACCAAAGCCGACTTGTCGCACCCCGCTTCCGGCCAGGTTGGTCAACAGAGTCTGAACGGGAATCCCAAGCCATTGACCAGGAACGCATCTTTCTGATGTCCCTGCCCGGGACACCCCTTACGCCCGCTCGATCTCGGCCCCAAGGCCCCGCATCAAGCCCTCAAAGACCGGAAACGAGGTCTGGATCGGCGATCCATCGTCGACCGCGACCGCAACCTTCGAGGCGAGGCCGAGGACAAGGAAACTCATTGCGATCCGGTGGTCGATATGGGTCGCACAGGTCGCCCCGCCGGGAACCCCACCAGCCCCCATCCCATGGACGGTCAGGGTGTCCTCGTCCTCCTCGATCCGCACGCCGCAAGCTTCCAACCCGCGCGCCATCGCGTCGATCCGGTCGCTTTCCTTGACCCGCAACTCCTTCACCCCCCGCATCACCGTCTTGCCCGTCGCGAAGGAGGCCACCACCGACAGGATCGGATACTCGTCGATCATGCTGGGAGCCCGCTCCGGCGGCACTTCGATGCCCTTCATGTTGCCGCTGAACCGAACGCGCAGGTCCGCCACCGGCTCGCCGCCCTCCTCACGCGGGTTCTGGAAGTCGATCTCCGCCCCCATCTCGACCAGCGTCAGGTAGAGGCCGTTGCGGGTCAGGTTCTGGCTGACACCCGGCACGAGGATATCTGACCCCTCGACAATCAGCGCCGCACAGACCGGGAAGGCCGCGGAAGACGGGTCACGCGGCACCGCTACCACCTGCGGCAGCAGCTCCGGCTGGCCGGTCAGGGTGATGACATGGCACTCTGCCGTCTTGTCGACCGTAAGCTTCGCGCCAAAGCCCAGCAGCATCCGTTCCGAATGGTCCCGCGTCGGTTCCTTCTCGATCACCACCGTCTCGCCCGGAGCGTTCAGCCCCGCCAGCAGCACCGCCGACTTCACCTGCGCCGAGGCGACCGGCAGCGCATAGCGCACCGGCACCGGGTTCGCGGCCCCCACGATGGTCATCGGCAACCGCCCGCCCTGGCGGCCGTAGGCCCGCGCGCCGAACAGCGACAGCGGATCGGTCACCCGTCCCATCGGCCGCTTCCGCAAGCTTGCATCGCCGGTAAACGTGGCCGTGATCGGCGTCGTCGCCATCGTCCCCATGATCAGCCGCGCCCCGGTTCCCGAGTTGCCGACATCGATCACATCCACAGGCTCGCGGAACCCGCCGACACCCACGCCGTTCACCGTCCAGGCCCCCTCGCCCAACCGCGTGACCGTTGCGCCAAAGGCCCGCATCGCCTTTGCCGTATCCAGCACGTCCTGCCCTTCGAGAAGCCCGGTGATCCGCGTCTCCCCGACCGCCATCGCGCCAAAGATCAGCGAGCGGTGCGAGATCGACTTGTCGCCCGGCACCTCGGCCACGCCCCGCAAGGGTCCCGACCGGGCGGATTTCATCGGTTGCGCTTCGCCATGGCCGGACATCTTGGTCTCCCTTGCATTCCGGGATGCCTGATAGCGCAAGCTTCAGGCGCGGTCCATCACCTGAACCACCGGCAAAGGCCGCACCTGCGAAACCCTCCGGGGGGAGTATTTCTCAAAAGAGCAAGCCACAGGGAGTTTGCTCTTTTTCAAATACTCAAGAACACCTTCAACGCCGGCGGAAGGTCAGGTAATGCGGCTCGCGGCCCTCGCGCAGCGCCTTTTGCTCATAACGGGTAGAGAACCAATCTTCCCACGCCGCGCCCCGCCCCGCCTGAAGGAACAACTCGAACCCGGCTGGCGGGACCATCTCCAGCGTCTGACGGACATAGTCAGGGATGTCGGTCGCGACCCGGAACTCGGCGCCCACTGCCATCCTGCGGGCAAGCGGAAGCAGGTATTCGGGCGTCACAAAGCGGCGGCGGTGGTGGCGGGCCTTGGGCCATGGGTCGGGGTAGTTCAGGAAAACCTTCGACAGGCAGGCATCCGGCAGCACGTCGAAAAGATCGCGCACGTCGCCGGGGTGGAGCCAGAGGTTCGTCACCCCCGCCCCCCGGATCTTGCCCAGAAGCATGGCGATCCCGTTCACGAACGGCTCCGCCCCCAGGATCGTCACCCCCGGGTTCGCGGCGGCCATATGCACCAGGTGCTCGCCACCGCCAAAGCCCACCTCCAGCCACAAGGGCCCCTGGACAAAGCCAAGGTCCAGCAGGGCCCGCGAAGGGTTTTCCTCCCGCGTCACGCCGTGCAGGGTCAGGGGACCAAGGTCCTCGGCCAGATAGTCCTTCTGGCTGGCGCGCAGGGTCTTGCCCCGGAT
>JANPJZ010000223.1:0-2126 GCA_031425795.1 Rhodobacter sp.
CAAGTACAGTTGCCAATGACAACCGTGCTCCGATGGCTCTGGCTGCGTAAGCAGTTCGAGGTATCGAAAACTAAGCCCTTGCGGTTAGCACCGTAAGGCGGGGTTCGCAGGTACCTGGCAACAGAAACCTGCACCTTCCCCAACCCGTTCCTTGTCCCCGCATCTCGCCGCTGCGACGTGACGCGAGGAGTGACGAAGTCATCGACGAGCAGACTTGCCAGACCGCGCCGATAGCGGCCATCCTTCCCCATGCTTCGCCTCACCCTCCTCACCTGCCTCATCGCTCCCCCAGCCCTCGCCTGCGAGACGGCCCTCCTTTTGTCCATTGACGTCTCCGGCTCCATCGACAGCGGCGATTACCGGCTTCAAACCGAAGGCCTGTCCGCCGCCTTGACCGACCCGGAGGTTGCAGAGGCACTGGTGCGGGGACAGGTGGCCCTGGCCGTCGTGCAATGGTCCGGCACCGGCCAGCAAACCCTTTCCCTTGCTTGGCAGCGGATGCTGACCCCCGATGCCGTCACGACCTTCGCCGCAAGCGCCGCCGGGATGCCGCGGGCGTTCAAGGGCTCGGACACGGCGGTGGGCGAAGGCCTACGCTTCGCGGCGGCCCAGTTCGCCGCCGTTCCCGACTGCAGCCGAAAGGTGGTCGACGTCTCCGGTGACGGCCAGGAAAACGCAGGCTTCACCGACGCCCGCGCAAGGTCGGAGGCGGTGGCGGCGGGGATCACCATCAACGCCATCGCGATCGAGGAGCCGGGACCAGCGGCCCCCATCACCAGCTACTACCGCAACTGGATCATCTCGCCCGAGGGCTTTGTCGTGACCGCCCGTGGCCTGCAGGACTATGCCGAAACCCTGCGCCTGAAGTTGTTGCGAGAGCTGGCGGAACCCATCGGCTGACCCCTTGACCGAACCGGCCCGACACCCTACCCCTTGCCCATGGGGTCCGCGTCCACCCCGTGAGGCTTCGGCCCAAGCGTCGCATCCCTGACCCCTTGCCAAGGATGCAACCATGCCCGGTTTCGGCCAGATCACCCCCGCCCAAGCCTTCCGCCTGATCGGCACCCCCGATGCGCCGACCGTCTTCGACGTTCGCACGCCCGAGGATGTGGCGGCCCTGCCCCGTCTGATCCCCACCGCGCGGCGGGTGGCGCATGATGCGATCCCGACCCTCACCGACCCACCGGGCCGCGCCATCGTTGTCTGCACCAAGGGGCGGAAACTGTCGGAAGGGGTTGCCGCCTGGCTGCGCACCCTTGGCTGGCGGGCAGAGGTGCTGGAGGGCGGCACCCTGGCCTGGGAGGCCGCGGGTCTGCCGATGGTCCCCCTTGCCGCCCTGCCCGTGCAGGGAAGGCCCTGGGTCACCCGGCACCGACCCAAGATCGACCGGATCGCCTGCCCCTGGCTGATCCGCCGCTTCATCGACCCCGCCGCGCGCTTCCTGTTCGTCGCCCCGGCCGAGGTGGCCGAGGTTGCGCAGCGCTTCGACGCCATCCCTTACGACATCGAAGGCGTCGCCTTCAGCCACCGGGGCGAGGCCTGCACCTTCGACGCGCTCCTCGACGACTTCCACCTTCACTGCGAGGCGCTGGACCGCATGGCCACGGTCATCCGCGGGGCCGACACCGACCGGCATGACCTTGCACCGCAAGCAGCCGGGCTGCTGGCGCTTTCGGTCGGGCTGTCACGGATGTGTAACGATGACCTGCAACAGCTTGCCGCCGGAATGGTGCTGTATGACGCGCTTTACCGCTGGGCCCGGGACGGCCATGAGGAGGGCCACGACTGGCCGAAGGTGCGCAAGGAATGACCCCGACCCTCTCTGACCTCACCGGCACCTTCGCCCGGATCGGGCTTTTGTCCTTTGGTGGCCCCGCTGCCCAGATCGCGCTGATGCACCGGGTTGTGCTGGACGAAAAGAAGTGGGTGGAGGAGCCCGACTACCTGCGCGCCCTGTCGTTCTGCATGTTGTTGCCGGGACCGGAGGCGATGCAATTGGCCACCTGGATCGGTTGGCGGCTGCATGGGGTGAAGGGCGGGCTGATCGCCGGGGGCCTTTTCGTGCTGCCTGGCGCTGCGGTCGTGCTGGCGCTGACGCTCGTCTATGCATCCTTTGGCGACGTGCC
>JANPJZ010000224.1:0-11649 GCA_031425795.1 Rhodobacter sp.
TTGCGGGCGTGCCTCTGGAGGACGATCTGCGCGCCGAGATCGGGCTGCTGCGCGCCGAGCTTGACCTCTTGAAGCGGGCCTTTCGCCGTCATTGCGCGGAAACGGCGGGGTAGGCCGTCTCAGCCCCAGGTCGGGTGGAACCTGCCTGCGGGGGAGAGGGTGAAGATCTCGCAGCCCGTCGCGGTCACGCCGACCGAATGCTCGAACTGCGCCGACAAGGACTTGTCCCGGGTGACGGCCGTCCAGTCGTCGGCCAGCACCTTCGTCTCGGGCCGACCAAGGTTAACCATCGGTTCGATCGTGAAGAACATGCCTTCCTCCAGCACCGGACCCGCCCCCGGACGGCCATAGTGCAGCACGTTTGGCGGGGCGTGGAAGACGCGGCCAAGGCCATGGCCGCAGAAGTCGCGCACCACACTCATCCGGTTGGCCTCGACGTAGGACTGGATCGCATGGCCGATGTCGCCGAAGGTGTTGCCCGGCTTGACCGCCGCAATGCCGCGCATCAGGCCTTCGTGGGTCACCTCGATCAGCCGCTGTGACTTGCGCGGCAGGGCGCCGGCCACATACATCCGGCTGGTGTCGCCGAACCAGCCGTCGACGATTACCGTCACGTCGACGTTCAGGATATCGCCGTCCGCCAGAAGCTTCTGCCCCGGGATACCATGGCAGACGACGTGGTTCACCGAAATGCACGAGGCGTGGCGATACCCCTTGTATCCGATGGTTGCCGACGTCACGCCAAGCCGCTTGATCTCTGCGGTGATGAAGTCATCAATCGCGGCGGTGGTGGTGCCCGGAACGACCAGCGGCGCAACTGCATCGAGGATGGCGGCCGCTACCCGTCCTGCTGCACGCATGCCGGCAAAGTCCGCATCTTCGTAGATGCGGATGCCGTCTTTCGTGATGCGGGCGCGCAGTTCGTCCAAGGCATTCTCCTTCGGCCCTTACATAAGTCGGCCAGGCGGAATTGGCCAGAGGGCGAAGGCGGCGGGCGAGAGCGGCGGGCGGGGTTTGAAACGAAGCGGGTCAGGGCTATACCCGACTGAATGATGGGCGACTTACCAAGGAAGAGTGTGATGACCAATCCAACCGCGGCCATGCTGGTGATCGGCGACGAGATCCTGTCCGGCCGCACCCGCGATTCCAACATGCACTTCCTGGCGGGAGAGCTCACCCGCATCGGCATCACCCTTGCCGAAGCGCGGGTGGTGGCGGATGTCCATTGCGATATCGTGGCGGCCCTGCGGGCCTTGTCGGCGCGCTATACCCATGTCTTCACGAGCGGAGGCATCGGCCCCACGCATGACGACATCACCGCCGACGCGGTGGCCGCCGCGATGGGTGCGCGGATCGGCCACCGGGCCGATGCGATGGCGCTGCTAAAAGCGCATTACGACCGCGCTGGCCTGCCCTTCAACGACGCCCGCCAGCGCATGGCGCGGATACCGGACGGGGCCACGCTGATCGACAACCCGGTGTCCACGGCTCCCGGCTTCACACTGGGCAATGTGCATGTGATGGCCGGTGTGCCAAACATCTTCCAGGCCATGGTCGCAAGTGTCCTGCCCAAATTGACCGGCGGGCCACCGCTTCTGTCGCAGTCGCTGCGCGTGGATCGGGGCGAGGGCGAAATCGCCGGCCCGTTTGGCGCGCTGGCGGCAGAATATCCTGACCTGTCGATGGGGTCCTACCCGTTTCTGCAAAACGGCGCGCATGGCACGAACCTGGTGATCCGGGGCACCGATGCCGCCCTGCTGGACGAGGCGATGCTGCGGCTGGCGCGGCTTTTCGCATGACACCTGACCTGCTGGCCCGCGTGATGGAGGCCACCTGGCCCCCGGCGCGGGCGTGGCGGCAGGGACCGTTCACGCTCCGCGATGGGGCAGGCGGAGGCAAGCGCGTCTCGGCTGCAAGCCTGGACGGGCGGTGGAGCGAGGCGGACCTTGACCTCTTGCCGGCACCCCTTGTGCTGGTGCGCGAGGGGGAGGATGCGCTGGATGCGGCACTCGCAGCACGCGGCTGGCAGGTGGTGGACCCGGTGGTTGCCTATGCTGCGCCGGTGTCTTCACTGTCGGCCGAGCTTCCGCCCCTTGCCGCCTTTCCGCACTGGCCACCGCTGGAGATTGCCAGGTCGATCTGGGCTGAAGGCGGGATCGGCGCGGATCGTCTGGCCGTGATGGAGCGGGTGGTCGGGCCGAAGACCGCGATTCTGGCGCGATTGGGGGACCGCCCGGCCGGCATGGCCTTCGTCGCCTGCGAGGGTGCCGAGGCGATGCTGCACGCGCTGGAGGTCCGTCCTGCCCTGCGCCGCCAGGGCGCGGGGCAGGTGCTGCTGCAGGCTGCCGCCAACTGGGCTGCGGAAAACGGGGCCTCGCGGCTTTCTCTGGTTGTCACCGCGCGGAACAGTGCCGCACGTGCGCTCTACTCTCGCCTTCGGTTGCAAGATGTGGGACGGTACCACTACCGACAGAAATGATCGCGGAAAGCGTCTCGGGCAGTGCGGCAGGCAATCATCCCGGTTCTTCCCCTCTGCTGGGCCTTGCTGGCCCCGCCAGTTGCGGCATTGACCCTGGACCTGCCCGCAAAGGTTATTGGGGAAGAGAGGCGCAGCGCCGTGCCCGGCAGCTATGCCCTTCCATTGGCCCCCTACGACGGAACGGTGGTGCCGTCGCGGCCTGTCGAGGGGGCGCTGGACCAACGGGCGTTCCAGCTGGATGCGCCGGGGCAGACGACGCTCGCCATCCTCGGGCCGCTGCGCGATCAGGTGCTGGCGGCGGGGTTCACGGTCCTGCTCGACTGCGACGCCCGTGCCTGCGGCGGGTTTGACTTCCGCTTCGGAACCGATGTGCTACCGGAGCCTGACATGCATGTCGACATGGGGGACTTCCGCTTTCTGTCAGCCGAGCGTGACGGCGAGGCGATCTCGATCCTGGTCAGCCGGTCAGCCGCGTCGGCCTTCGTGCAGATAACCCGTGTCACCGATGCCCCGTTGCCCGACGTTCCGGTAGCGGCCGTCGTCGACATGGACGAGGCGGAGGTTCCCCGGGGCCTGCCGACCGGACCCGCCTCAGACATCGGTGCCGCGCTGGAGGAAACCGGCAGCGCTGTATTGGAGGATCTGGTCTTTGCCAGCGGTGCCGCCACATTGACGGCTGGGGATTACCCGTCGCTGGCCGGCGTCGCAGCCTGGCTTGAGGCGAACCCCGATGCGACGGTGGCATTGGTAGGGCACACCGACGCCTCGGGCAGTCTTGCTGCCAACATCGCACTGTCGGAACGCAGGGCAGAAGCCGTGGCGCAGGTGCTGATCGACAGCCACGGCGTTGACAGGGTGCGAATCACGGCAGAGGGCGTGGGCTTCCTGACACCCCGCGACACGAACCAGACCGAGGAGGGCCGCCAGAAAAACCGGCGGGTCGTGGTCGTGGTGACCTCGACCCGCTAAGGGGTGCCGGAAGGGGGGAGGACCGGCAGCCCCCGGATCACACTTCGGGGGTCACCAGTTGTCCGGACCCTTTTCCATGTAGCGTTTGGCCAGAAAATCGATGAAGGCACGCACCTTCGGCTGGGTGAACCGGCCTGGCGGGTAGACGGCATAGATGCCCAGCGTTTCCACCGGCAGGCCGGGGATCGCCTCTTCCACCAGACCCTGGCGCATCGCGTCGGCATACAGAAAGCTGGGCAGGTAGGCGATGCCAAGGCCAGAGACGGCCGCGTTCAGCAGGCTTTGCCCATCGTTCACCGTCAGCCAGCCGACCGAGCGGACCTGCCGCTTTTCGCCCGATGGTGCAGTGATCTTCCAGACGTTGCCGTTGGCCTGGTTGGAATAGTGCAGCAGCTTGTGGTCGTTCAGATCGTCGATCTTCTGCGGCCGGCCGAATTTCTGGAAATAGCCCGGCGCGCCGATCATCCGCTTTGTCGTCTCGGTCAGCTTCCTTGCGCGGAGGCTGCTGTCCTCCAGATCGCCGACACGAACCGCCATGTCGAAGCCTTCCGAAATTAGTTCCACATAGCGGTTGTTCAGCACCATGTTCACGGTGATGTCGGGGTATTCCAAAAGGAAGTCCCCAAGGATCGGCGACAGCAGGTTCACCCCGAAATCCGTCGCCACCGACACCCTCAACAGGCCCGAGGGGGCGGATTGCATGCTGGTCACCAGCGCATCCGCCTCGCCTGCGTCGTTCAGAACGCGGCGGGCGCGGTCGTAATAGGCAAGGCCGATCTCGGTCGGCGATACGCGGCGGGTGGTGCGGTTCAGGAGGCGGGCCCCAAGCCGCGCCTCAAGTGCGGAGACGTGCTTCGAGACAGCGGATTTGGAGATCCCCATCTTTTTCGCCGCATCCGTGAAGCCGCCCTGATCCACCACAGTGGCGAAGGCTTCCATCTCGGTCAGTCGGTCCATCGTTGCCCTCGTTGTGGCATCAAGCACGCCTTTATGACGCTAAGCTGTCGTCGGGAAATCGGGCAGGATGGCGGCGAACGCGCGTCCTATCCGGGGTATTCTGTGGGATCGTTCATGGCAGAGAAACGGAGCGAAGCCAGCTTCAGCCTGCGGGCGACCGGCAGACATTCGCTGCAGCCGGGGGATGCGGGCGGCGGCAAAAGGACAAGGCCTGGGGTGCTGGCGGAAAAGCGTTCCAGAAGCGGGGGGAAATGCGCGGCTATCAGTAGCGCAATCGCCGGTGTCCGCATTGCGTCTGGAATAATGTTCCAGACATCCCCAGGTTCTGGTCAGGGCGCAACGATCCGCGTCCCTCATGACTCAACTGAATGAATGGAGACTACTATGAACCGTTTTGTCCTGCTGATTGCTCCCCTGGCCCTTGCAACGGCTGCAATCGCTCAGACCGAACTGCCACAGGTAGAAGACACCGATGCCAGCGGAACCTGGTCCCTTGTCGAGCTGCAAGCCGCTTGGCCCGAACTGACGGAAGAGACGTTCACCGCGGTTGACACCAATGTCGACGGCGCCGTGGATACGACCGAGCTGCAGGTTGCGCTGGACGGTGGCGTCCTGACCGCACCGGCTCCCACCAACGGCTAAAGCCGGGACGCCAGGCGCGCGGCCTGATCGATCGCGCGTTTGGCATCCAGTTCGGCTGCAACATCCGCTCCACCGATGACATGGTGGGCAATGCCGCGGCGCGTCAGCTCGTCTGACAAGCCACGTTCCGGCTCTTGACCGGCGCATAACACGACGGCATCCACCGCGAGCAGCTCCGGTTGCTCGCGGTTCTCGTGGTTCAGCCACAGACCCTCGGCCGTGATCCTGTCGTAGGTCACGCCACCAATCATCTTCACGCCCTTCATCGCAAGGCTCGCCCGGTGGATCCAGCCCGTGGTCTTGCCCAAGTGCCGCCCCGGCTTTTCAGCCTTGCGCTGCAAGAGATGAACTTCTCGCGCCGGTGGCGTGGGCGCAGGCCCCGCCGCGGAAAGCCCGCCCCGCGTCTCCCAGGTCGGCGTAACGCCCCATTCCGCGCGCCAGAGATCGGTGTCCAGCGTCGGACTGGTCCCGTGGTGCACCAGCGTTTCGGCCACGTCGAAGCCGATGCCCCCAGCGCCGACAACCGCCACGCGCGGACCAACGGGCGCGCCCATCAGCACGTCGATGTAGCTGAGCACTCTTGCGCCCTCCTCCACCGGAATCCCGGGATCGCGCGGGGTGACGCCGGTGGCGATGACCACGCTTTCGAATCCGGCAAGATCCCCCGCTTCAGCCCTCGCCCCCAGCCGCAGCGTGATGTTCGGATGCCGCAGCATCGTGGTGAACCAGTCCACGAGCCCGTGGAACTCTTCCTTCCCCGGGACGCGCCGGGCCAGGTTCAGTTGCCCCCCGACCGCAGCCGCCGCGTCGAACAGCACCACATGATGCCCGCGCTGGGCCGCGACGATGGCCGCCGTCATGCCCGCCGGTCCGGCCCCGACCACCGCCACACGCCGGGGCTGGGGGGCAGGATCATAGGTCAGCACGGTTTCATGGCAGGCACGCGGGTTCACCAGACAGCTGGTCAGCTTGCCGCTGAAGGTGTGGTCCAGACAGGCCTGATTGCAGGCGATGCAAGGCGCGATCTCGTCCGCGCGGCCTGCCGCCGCCTTGGCGATGAAGGCCTCGTCCGCAAGCCAGGGCCGGGCCATCGACACCATGTCGGCGACACCGGCGGCAAGCAGCCCCTCGGCCACGGCGGGAGTATTGATCCGGTTCGACACGATCACCGGAATGCCCACGCTTGGCCGCAACCGGGCCGTCAGGTCACCGAAGGCCGCGCGGGGGACCGAGGTGGCGATGGTCGGCACCCGCGCCTCGTGCCAGCCGATGCCGGTGTTCAGGATCGACGCTCCCGCGCCCTCGACCGCCTGGGCAAGCTGCACGACCTCGTCCCAGCTGGACCCGTCCGGCACCAGATCAATCAGCGAGATGCGGTAGACCAAGACCGCCCCCGGCCCCATCGCCGCCCGCACCCGCGCCACCACCTCGACCGGCAGGCGCATCCGGTTTTCGTAGGATCCGCCCCAGCGGTCGGTGCGGCGATTGGTGTGGGTCACCAGGAACTGGTTCAGGAAATAGCCTTCCGACCCCATGACCTCGACCCCGTCATAGCCGGCTTCGATGGCGCGGGTGGCGGTGGCGGCAATGTCGGTGATCTGCTTTTCCATCCCCTCATCGTCCAGCTCTCTTGGCGGGAACGGCGAGATCGGCGATTTGATCGCCGACGGGGCCACGCAGTCCTTTCCGTAGGCGTAGCGTCCGGCGTGCAGGATCTGCATGGCGATATGGCCGCCCTCGGCATGAACGGCGTCGGTCACGCGGCGGTGGTTGGCCATGTCGGCATCAGAAAACAGCCCCGCCGCGCCGGGAAAGACGCCGCCCTCCCGGTTCGGAGCCATGCCACCGGTCACGATCAACCCCGCCCCGCCGCGCGCCCTCGCGGCATAGAAGGCGGCGACGCGGCCCCAGTCGCCCGTCTCCTCCAGCCCGGTGTGCATCGACCCCATCAGGCTCCGGTTGCGCAGGGTCACCGGGCCCAGTGTGATCGGGGACAAAAGGTTCGGATAGCTGGACATGGGCAGTCTCCCTTTGGCGCGCAGAGTGGCGCGGCGCGGGACGCAAGTCACCCGCTACGCCGCGTCATTCACAGACCCAGTCGCCCCGGCAACTCGCCCATCGCGGCGAAGAGCGGGATGCCCAGGGCCTGCAGGCCAAGGGCGGATGGCGTGTCGGGGCCGTCGGGGGCAAAGCCAAGGCAGGGGATGCCTGCCGCAAGCGCCGCCCGCGCGCCGGTGGGACTGTCCTCGATCACCACGCAATCGGCTGGCGTCACCCCGCAGGCCGCGGCGGCGGCGAGGTAGACATCGGGCGCTGGTTTGGGCCGCCCCAGCGCCTGCCCGGACAGCACTGCCCGAAATCGGGGGAGCAGTCCATGCTGACCAAGCGTGATCTGCATCTTCTCCGGCGGGCCGTTCGAAGCGACGGCATAAGGCACCCCCGCCGCATCCAGCGCGTCCAGAACCTGCAAGATGCCCGGAAACAGCGGCGCGTCCTCTGCCAGCATCGCATACATGCGCTGGTAGAAGCCTGCCACCCAGTCGGCTGGCAAGGTGGCTCCTGCCCTGCGGGCCCGCTCGGCCACAGTCTCGATCGTGCCGCCGATGTAGTCGGTTTCCAGCTGGTGCAGTGTCAGAGGCAGGCCATGCGCGGCAAGATCGTCCAGGAGCAGCGCCAGAGTGGGCGCTTCGCTGTCGACGATCACGCCGTCACAGTCGAAAAGAACGGCGGCAGGGGTCATTCGGGGCCTCGCATCAGGGTGACGGTCGTCTCGCCATATTTCCGCTGGTCCACCTGGCGGAAGCCCGGCGGTGGAGTGGGGGCAGCAGCCTCCTCCCAGACGACCATCGCGCCGGGGGCAAGCCAGCCCCCCTTTGCGGCGCTCGCAAGGGCGGCTTCGCCAAGCGATTTGCCATAGGGCGGGTCAAGGAAAACGAGCGTGAACGCCGCGCCGGGGTTTGTGGCCAAGCGGGTGGCATCCTGACGCAGGGTTCGTGTCTCGGCCTCGACGCGCATCTTGGCGATGTTGGCGCGCAGCAGGGCCTGAGCCTTGGTGCCATCGTCCACAAAGACCGCCTCTGCCGCGCCCCGGCTCAGCGCCTCCAGCCCAAGAGCCCCGGTTCCCGCGAATAGGTCAAGCACGCGCGCGCCCGCGACCGGGTTGCCGTGGGCGTTGATCAGAAGATTGAAGATCGCCTCGCGCACGCGGTCAGAGGTCGGGCGCAAATGCGCGGCAGGGTCGCCCGCGCCGACCTCTGCCAGCACGGTGCCGCGCCGTGATCCGCCGATGATCCGCATGGTGTGTCCTCCGTCAGGCCTTGAGCAGCGCCTTGAGGTCCGGGGCGGCGATGATCGCCTCCGCCGCCGGGGACTTGCCGCCTTCGATCAGCCGCTTGCCCACCATATAGGCGCGGGCGTCGTTCATCGCATCGACCGCCAGCAGCGTCTCGCCCTGGAAATACCAGAAGCTGGCGGCCCCCCCGTCACCGCTGCGGGTAACGACGCGGTCATAACCGGTGTTCAGCCCGGCAATCTGCAGCTTCAGGTCGAACTGGTCGGACCAGAACCAGGGCTGCGCCATGTAGGGCTCCCCCGCGCCAAGGATGTTCGCGGCCACCGCCTCGGCCTGGTCGATGGCGTTGCCGACCGACTCCAGCCGCAGCCGCCCGCCCCGCCACGGGAACGAGGCGCAATCCCCCGCCGCCCAGATGCCGGGATCGGAGGTGCAGCCGAACGCATCCGTCGCGATGCCGTTGTCGATCAGCAGACCCGCGGCTTCGGCCAGCCGCGTGTTGGGTGTGACCCCGACGCCGACGATCACGAAATCCGCCGGAAGCTCGCGTCCGTCGGTCAGCCGTGCGCCAGTCACGCGGGGGCCGCCCAGCAGCCGGTCGAGGCCGGTCGATTCCATCACCGTCACGCCATGAGCCTGATGCAAGGCGCGCACATGGGACGAGGTCTCAGGCGACGCGACGCGTTGCAGGATGCGCGACGCCATCTCCAGCACGGTCACCTCAAGACCCAGCTTCGACGCGACCGCCGCCGCCTCAAGCCCGATATAGCCGCCACCAATTATGATGACGCGCCGGCCGGGCTGGAACTCTGACCGCATCGCATCGACATCGGCCAACGTCCTTACCGTGTAGACGCCCTCCATTTCGCCGCCAATGGCGGCCGGCAGGCTGCGGGGCGTAGCCCCCGTCGTCAGGGCAAGCCGGTCATATCCCAACACCTGATCCCCTACGGTGATGGTTCTCGCAGCCCGGTTCAGGTCTGTCACCGGCTGACCCAGATGCAGCGCCACTCCAGCCTCGGCCCAGAAGTCGGGGGCGCGGAGCCAGAGCCGCTCTTCCTCCATCTCACCCATGAGATAGGCCTTGGACAGGGGTGGGCGCTGATAGGGCGGGGCGGGTTCGTCGCCCAGAAGCACGATTTCGCCCGCATGGCCCAGCACCCGCAGCTTCGCTGCAAGCGCGGCGCCCGCTTGGCCTGCCCCCACGATCACCACGCGCATTGCGAACCCCCTCTGGCATGTCCCGTGCCGGACCCTATAACCCATGCTGAGACGGGTGCAACGCAACGACACGAAAGGGCTACGGAAAATGACGATCGAGGTTGGGACCAGACTGCCCGAGGCGACGCTGCTGCAGATGGGCGCCAATGGGGCCGAGGCTGTGGCGCTGGCCGACCGGCTGCGTGGACGCAAGGTGGTGATCTTCGGTCTGCCGGGGGCCTACACCGGCACCTGCTCGACCGCGCATGTGCCAAGCTTCATCCGCACGGCGGGCAAGTTCGCGGAAAAAGGCGTGGATGAGATCATCTGCGTCTCGGTCAACGATCCCTTCGTGATGAAGGCC
Source organism: Rhodobacter sp. (assembly GCA_031425795.1). GTDB lineage: Bacteria > Pseudomonadota > Alphaproteobacteria > Rhodobacterales > Rhodobacteraceae > Tabrizicola. Next base: position 9,904 of record JANPJZ010000224.1, read on the forward strand.
TGGGGCGAGGCGACGGGTGCCACCGCCGCCGGCATCACCATGCTGGGCGATGCCGATGCAAGCTTCACCAAGGCCATCGACATGACCTTCGATGTGCCCCCCCTGGGCTTCTTTGCCCGGTCGAAACGGTATTCCCTCCTGGCCGAGGATGGTGTTGTGACCCAGTTCAACCCCGAACCCGGAACCGGCTGCGAGATTTCAGCGGGGGAACACCTGCTGTCGCAACTCTAAAGCCGCTCCGGACCCTCCTCGTTCGACTTCGTCTCCTCCTCGGTTGATGCCAGCGAGGAGTGACGAAGTCATCGACGAGCGGTCGCTCCCATCTCAGGCCTTTCGCGCGCGCATTTCGCACAAGGACAGCACCGGCTCGCCATGGTCGCGCTGGACCTCTGCCTCCGGGGCCAGACGGTCCATCACGCGGGCAAGGTCGATGTCGAGTGCGCTGAGCCCTTGGCAGTCATGCGTGGTCAGCGTGACGTCGACCACATTGTAGACATTGCGCCACTCCGGGTGATGGTTCAGCTTTTCCGCCGCCATCGCCGCGCGGGTCATGAAACCCCAGGCTTCGGAGAAGTTGCGAAACTTCATGATCTTGCGGATTGCATCCTGACCGGGCACGGCGGCCCAGCCGGTCTCGGCAAGGGGCGCAAGCTTCGCCATACGATCATCAGGGGACAAGAGGGTGGCCATGGCGGTCCTTCCGGGGTTCAGTCGTGCCCTTCGCTGCGGCGAAAGGGGCCGTAGGTGGTGAGCACCTCGATCTCCTCTCCGACCGCGCGACGTTCCGCATCAAGATAGCGCGCGACGGCGGTGCGGAAAGCGGGTTCGGCGATCCAGTGCAGGGAATGGGTCTGGACCGGAAGGTAGCCGCGCGCCAGCTTGTGTTCGCCCTGCGCCCCGGCCTCGACCCGTGTCATCCCGTTGGCGATTGCCCAGTCCATCGCCTGATAATAGCACAGTTCGAAGTGCAGGCAGGGGTGATCCTCGATGCAGCCCCAATAGCGGCCATAGAGCGTGTCGCGTCCGATGAAGTTTAGGGCACCGGCAACCGGACGGTCGCCGTCAAAGGCGAGGATGAGAAGGATGTCAGCGCGCATCGTCTCGTGAAACAGCGTGAACGCCTTCCGCGTAAGGTAGGGCGTGCCCCACTTCCGCGCGCCGGTGTCCTGGTAGAACGCCCAGAACGCCTGCCAATGTGCAGGCTCGATCTGGTCTGCGGTCAGGGCGCGGATGGTCAACCCGCGCCCCTGGGCCGTCTCGCGTTCCTTGCGGATCATCTTGCGCTTGCGGCTGGAGAGGTCGGCGAGGAAGCCGTCAAAGCTGCGGTAGCCCCGGTTGTCCCAATGAAACTGTTGGGTGATCCGGTGCAGGGTTCCGTCGACACCGTCCAGCGCCTCGGCCTCATCGGGGGTGCAGAAGGTGGCATGGACCGAGGACAGCCGGTTCTGCGCCGCGATCCCGATGGCCGCGCGCCACAGCGCCTCACGATACTCGGGGGGACCAAGAAAGCGGCGGCCGGTGGCGGGGGTGAAGGGGACCGTCACCTGCAGCTTGGGGTAATAGTGGCCCCCGGCCCGCTCCAGCGCATCGGCCCAGCCGTGGTCAAAGATGTATTCGCCCTGGCTGTGGGTCTTGACGTAAAGCGGCATCGCGGCGACCAGGCGTCCACCGTCGCGCACCGTCAAGGGGCGGGCCTGCCATCCTGTGCCCGTGCCGGTGGAACCGGACCCTTCCAGCGCCATCAGG
>JANPJZ010000225.1:0-6984 GCA_031425795.1 Rhodobacter sp.
GTGCCAGGTCACTGCCCCCACCCGACGCGACCGGACCAGGCGCAATGCGTCCAGCCGGTCCTGCCCTGCCGAAGGCTCTGGCCGCATCTGACCGTCTGCCATCTCATTCCCCGCGCTAAGCCACCTTGCGTCACCCTGCACCGGCCAGGGTTAACGAAACCTGAATGGAGTTTGCTCTTTTCCGAAATACTCCCGCCGGAGGCTTCGACCTTGCCGCCAGACTGCGACAACAAGGATTGAACCCGGCCCTGATTTTTGATCAAATGGCGCAAAACACCCCGAGGCCCGGGGTCGCAAGGGGAGCATGACCATGCTGAACGCCGAAGTCGCCAAGCGCCGTGACGATGCCATTTCGCGCGGAGTGGGCATGATGACCCAGATCTACGCGGATCGGGCGCTCAACGCGGAAGTCTGGGATATCGAGGGCAACCGCTACATCGACTTTGCCGCGGGCATTGCCGTGGTCAACACCGGGCATTGCCACCCCAAGGTCATGGCTGCCGTGGCCAACCAGATGACCAAATTCACCCACACCTGCCATCAGGTGATGCCCTATGAAAACTACATCCGGCTTGCCGAACGCCTGAACGACAAGGTGCCCGGCGACTTCAAGAAGAAGACGATCTTCGTCACCACCGGCGCCGAGGCTTGCGAGAACGCGATCAAGATCGCCCGCATCGCCACCGGGCGGAACGCGGTCATCGCCTTCGGCGGCGGCTTCCATGGCCGGACCTTCATGGGCATGTCGCTGACCGGCAAGGTGGAGCCCTACAAGAAGGGCTTCGGTGCGATGATGCCTGACGTCTTCCACGTCCCCTTCCCGATGGAGCCGCACGGCATTTCAACCGCCGATGCGATGAAGGGGATGGAGAAGCTCTTCAAGGCCGACCTCGACCCCGCCCGCGTCGCCGCGATCATCTTCGAGCCGGTTCAGGGCGAAGGCGGGTTCTACCCCGCCCCGACCGACCTTGTCCGCGCAATCCGTGCACTTTGCGACAAGCATGGCATCGTGATGATCGCCGATGAGGTGCAGACCGGTTTCGCCCGCACTGGCGCCCTGTTCGCGATGGAGGCTTACGGGGTCGCCGCGGACCTGACGACCATGGCCAAGGGCCTTGCCGGTGGCCTGCCGCTGGCTGCCGTGACGGGCCGTGCCGACCTGATGGATGCGGCCAACCCCGGCGGTTTGGGCGGCACCTATGCGGGCAACCCGCTCGGCATCGCCGCGGCCAACGCAGTTCTTGACGTGATCGAAGAGGAAGACCTCTGCGCCCGCGCCAATGAACTCGGCTCCCGCCTGAAGCAGCGGCTTGAGGCGATCCGCGCCACCGCGCCCGAGATCATCGACATCCGCGGCCCGGGTTTCATGGTCGCAGCCGAGTTTGCAAACCCCGGCACGAAGGAACCTGACGCCGGCTTCACCAACCGCGTCCGGCTTGAGGCGCAGAAGCGCGGCCTCATCCTTCTGACCTGTGGCGTCTACGGCAATGTGGTCCGCTTCCTTGCCCCGATCACCATCACCGACGCCCATTTCGCCGAGGCCATGGACATTCTGGAAGCCTCTGTCGCCGCTGCCCGCCAGCACTGAGATGCGATACCTTGGTGAGACAGCCAAGGCCGGCGGTTTCGACATCGCCGGGGCAATCCAGACTTTGGCCGCGACGGGCGGTCCGGGCCCGTTTCGGCAGGCTCTGACGCTTTTGGCGCTTGGGTACGGGCGGCGGAAGATCCGGCCCGAGGAATACTACACCTACGCGCTCTGGCGGGCCGATCGGGGGCGCAGGTTTCTTGACCAGTTCCTGCCCAACCGCCGCACCCGTGCATTCAACTACTCGCTCAAGATGCCCGCGCGCGGGGACCATGACGACATGATCAACGACAAGATCGCGACCGAGAGGATCCTTGGCGCCCGTGGACTGCCGGTGACGGAAACCTGCGCGCTCTACCTTGGCAGCTCTGCCCTTCCCGGTGACCTGCCCCGCGTGCGACCTTTGCGGAACGCTGCCGACATCGCGGCTTTCCTGTCCGACCCCGCCAACCTGCCCGTCTTCGGCAAGCCCCGCGCTGACAGCTTTGCCCGGGGCGCAGCCGTGATCCTCGGCCACGGCACACCTGGCACTGTCCGCTTTCTGACCGGGCAAGAGGTGCCCATCGCTGCCCTTGCCACCGAAATCGTGCAGGACTGGGCGCAGGGCTACCTGTTCCAGCCCTTCTACCGCTGCGAGGCCAGTTTGCGCCCTCACGTCGGCCCGGCGATGGCCTCGGTCCGCATCGTCACGCTGCTGACCGATCAGGGCGCTGAACCGTGGTACGCCGTGATCCGCCTGCCCGCCAAGACCGCCATGCACGACGGCGATGCCGACGACACCCGGATCTGGGGGCTGATCGACATCGCCACGGGCACTGTCACCAAGCTTCGCAACCTGCGTGATCCGCAAACCCCCGATCTGATCCACGGCAATGATCCCGAAACTACCTTCCTTGGCTACACAATGCCGGACTGGGGTCGCGCCATCGACATCTGTTGTGCGGCGCATGACAGCTTTCCCGGCAATGGCTGCATCGGATGGGATGTGTTCCTGACCGACGACGGCCCACTCTTGAACGAAGCGAACGGCAACCCTGGTCATCTGTATCAGGTCGCAGCCCAGCGCCCGCTGCTGAATTCCGGCATGCGTCCAGCCTATGAGCGGGCGCTGGCCTTCGCACGGAGGTACGGAGGCGGCGCAGTCGCCTCGTGACGGACCGGCGACTTCCTGCCGCGTCGATTTGACTCTGGTGGCAAATGGGAACGAATAGAATGCTGCCGCGTTGAAGCGGTGTCTTTTGTAGGAGCTTTGACAATGACCCGCTTCCTTCTCACCCTGCCTCTGTTGACCCTGTCGCTGGCTGCCTGCCAGACGGGCGAACAGAATGCTGCGATCGGTGCCCTTGGCGGTGCCGCTGTTGGCGCTGCCGTTTCGGACAGTGATGACCGTTTGGAAGGCGCCGTGGTCGGCGCCGCAGTCGGTGCCATCGCCTCGACGCTGATTGGCCCCGCCCCGACCCAAGGTCAGTGCTATTACCGTGACCAGTACGGCCAGCGCTTCATCGCCAACTGCTGAACATGACGGCCTTCGCCCTGGCTGACACGCCGTGGCGAGGGCCGGCCCTTCCCCCCTTCGGTTACAGCGGTTAGAAGGACGGCCTGACCTTGCCGGGCCGTTGATGACCAAATCCTTCCCGCTGATCCTGCTTGACGACGCCACCGTCACTCTCGGCGGGCGGGCGGTGCTTCACGAAATCACTGTGACGTTGTCGGAACGTCGTATCGGGATCCTCGGTCGCAACGGCTCGGGCAAAACCACATTTCTGCGGCTGCTGGCCGGCCTGATCGCACCGAACGCAGGGAGCGTCAGGATCGACGGCTTCGATCCATTCCTCGACAGGCGGAGCGCGCTGGCCGGTCTTGGCATCCTTTTCCAGAACCCCGACCATCAGATCCTGTTTCCGACGGTCGAAGAGGAACTTTCCTTTGGCCTCGTTCAGGCCGGTGCATCCCAGGCAGGGGCGAACGCTCAGGTGCAAGACGCCTTGGCATCCGAGGGTCGCTCTCACTGGGCCCGACGTCCGGTCTCGACACTCAGCCAGGGTCAGCGGCATTACCTGTGTTTGATGGCGGTGCTCTTGATGCAACCTCGCACCATCCTGCTAGATGAGCCGCTTGCCGGGCTGGACCTGCCGACACAGGCACGCCTGTCCCGCCGCTTCGCCGGCCTGCCGCAGCAGCTGATTACCATCACCCACGACCCCGCCACCCTTGCCGACGCCGACCGGGTGCTTTGGCTGGAGGCCGGGCGCGTCGTGGCCGATGGCACTCCTTCGGTGGTGCTTCCGGCATTCACCGCCGAAATGGCCCGGATCGGAGAGCAGGATGCTGACGCTGACCTCGCCGGTTGAAACCTGGGCGCACCGCATTCCCGCCGGATGGAAGCTTCTCGCGCTTGCAGCGGCGACGACCGGCCTGTTCACGCTGACATTTCTGCCCGCACTGACGGCTGTGCTGGCCGCTGGTGTGGTGCTCTGCCTGTCCGGTGGGCGGACCTTCGCCTTGGCAGCCCTGCGCCTGCTCTGGCCGCTCTGGCCCTTCATCGCCGTCATCCTGGTCTGGCACCTCTGGACCAGAGACCTCACCGGCGGAACGGTCATTCTGCTGCGGCTGGTCACCGCCGTGGCCCTGGCCAATTTTGTGACCATGACGACCCGGCTTTCCGACATGATCACTGTCCTGCAATGGCTTGCCGCCCCACTTGCCCCGCTGGGACTGCCCCCCCGCCGCCTCGCCCTTGCCGTGGCATTGGTGATCCGCTTCATCCCGGTCATGCTGGACCGCCTGACCCAGATCACCGAAAGCTGGAGCGCGCGTTCCCCCCGCCGTCCGCGCTGGCGCGTGCTGGTGCCGGCAACCCTTGCTGCCCTGGACGATGCCGACCACGCTGCCGAGGCCTTGCGGGCCCGCGGCGGGGCTGGTTAAAGGGGCCATGGAACGCACCCTCACCCACGTCGCCCTCTTCGCCGCCCTGATTGCGGTACTGGGCCTTGTCCCGCAGATCACCCTCGCCACCGGCGTGCCGATCACCGCGCAGTCACTTGGCATCATGCTTTGCGGCACGGTGCTTGGCGCCAGGCGGGGTGCGCTGGCCGTGCTGTTGTTCCTTGCTCTGGTCGCTGCGGGTCTGCCGCTTCTGTCGGGCGGGCGTGGCGGCCTTGGGGTCTTTGCCGGGCCTTCGGTCGGCTACATCGTAGGCTTCCCGATCGCCGCCTTCGTGACCGGCTGGCTGGTCGAACGCACGACCATGCCCATTGGTTTTGCCGCCAGCGCTGCGGCAGTCATCGGCGGGATTGGTGTGTTGTACGTCTTTGGTATTGCAGGGCTTTCCCTGATGCTGGACAAGACCCTGCCCGAGGCCGCCTTCCTTGGCATGGCCTACCTGCCTGGCGATATCCTGAAGGCGGTTCTGGCCGGTCTGGTCACCCAAAGCCTTGCGCGGATGCGGCCCGCCTCACTTCTCTCCCGCGCATGACGTCTCCAGCAAAAGCGCCGTCCCGATTCCCCCGGCCGCGGCAATCGCCGCAAGGCCACGACCGGCCTTCAGCCCATGGAACAGCCGCACCGCCAGGATCGCGCCCGAAGCTCCTACCGGATGCCCCCGCGCCAGCCCCCCGCCGCCGGGATTGACGATGGCCGGGTCCAGCCCCGCCCCCTCGACCACCGCGATGGCCTGGACGGCGTAGGCCTCCATGATCTCGGCCATGGCAAGCGGCTCGCCTTTCCAGATCCGCCCTATGGCGGCGATGGGCGCGAGTCCCGGCTCCGCAGGATCACCGCCAACCGTGGCACCGCCAAGGATCGCCAGCCCCCGGCCCCGCGCCACCCGGTCGCTGACGACAAGGACGACCGCCGCCGCATCCGCCGCGACCGCCGCCGTAGCCGCCGTGATGCAGCCATGGACCACCTTCGCCCTTGCCAGGAGCCCCGGTGTCAACCGCCGCCCAAAGGCGTCGCGGGTGACGCCAGCCAAGGGAACGATTTCGGCGGAAGGGTCTGAAATCAGCGCCTTGGCGTGGCTTTCCACCGCCCAGGCTTCTTGCCGGGCACGGGAAATCTCCAGTCGTTGTGCCAGAGCCTCGGCGGCCTCGGCCATGCCGGGGTTTCGGTCCGGCCAAGGGGTAAACGCCGCCTCATCATAGGGCATTGCCGGGCCGCCATCCAGGTCCGTCGCCAGCCGCATCGGCCTGCGCGAATAGCTCTCCACGCCTCCCGCAAGCACGACATCCGCCGCCCCGGAGTCCACCAGCGCCCGTGCCAGCAGGATGGCGTCCAACCCCCCCGCGCATTGCCGGTCGATGGTCAACCCGGCCACACCAAGACCCGCCGCCAGCGCAACCCGCCGCGCCGGATTACCGCCTGCACCAAGAGCGTTGGACAGGATCACCTCGTCGACCCGGGCTGCGTCGACCCCCGCGTCCGCCAGACATCTCAGCAACACGGGGGCTGCCAGATCCTCGATCGACAGGCGTGCGAAAGCCCCGCCACGCGGCACCACCGCCGTCCGCCGCGCAGCAATCAGGCGGGCCATTTCAGCCGCGCCTCCAGTTCCCTGAGGTCAGTCTTGCTCGAGGCCAACACCGGCCAATCCTCCAGCCAGATCAGCATCTTGGGGGCTTTGAGCGGCCCAAGCTCCGCCCGCAGCCGCGCCATCACCTCCGCCTCCTGACCCGCGTCGCCCTGCACGAAAGCCGCCAGCACCTGCCCGCGCTTCACGTCCGACAGCGGAACCACCGCGGCACGGCGAATGCCGGGAAGGCCCTCCAGCAAACCCTCGATCTCCTCCGGGAAGACGTTCTGATCGGCCACCGTCACCATCCGCCCCGCGCGGCCGCTCAGATACAGAAACCCATCCTCCAACCGCCCCAATTCGCCCACCGAAAGCCAGCCGTCGCGCCATCTGGCGCTACCGACCTCGCCAGCGTAGCCCATGAAAAGATAAGGGCTTTTCACCCAGACCTCCCCTGCCTCGACCGCGATCTCCACCCCTGGATAGGCCCGCCCGACCGAACCTTCCGGCGTGTCCTCGTCAGCAAGGGTGATGAAACTCGCCTCTGCCGCGCCGTAGAACTCCCACACCCTGGCGGCCGGGGCCATCGCAAGGACCGCTGCCCGCAGCCTGGGGGCAAGCTTCGATCCGCCGACTAGCACCAGTTGCAAGTCGGGGCAAAGACCCTCCCCTTCCACCAGCAGCCGCAACTGCGCGGGGGTGGCGTAGAGATGGGTAATCCCGTGTGCAATCAAGGCCTTGCGCTGACGGTCCGGGCGCAGCCTGTCCAGCACATGCACTTCGGCCCCCTGATGCAGCCCTTCGACGGCACCATAGAGCGCCAGCGATTGCACCAGCCGCCCCAGAACCGCCACCCGCGCGCCTGGGCCGATGCCGAAGCTTGCGT
>JANPJZ010000226.1:0-4229 GCA_031425795.1 Rhodobacter sp.
GCCCCCAGATGCAGCAGCGCAGCGCGGCCGCTGAACACCTGCGCATAAAACCAGCTCATACCCACCAGCACCACAAACAGCGCGAGCATCAGCACCGTCTGGTCGGCGTTCACGAAGGCCCGGCACAGCGTGGTATAGACCACCCAGCCGAAGGCCAGCGACGCCACCGAAATCCCGACCGCCTCCCATGTCGTCAGTTCCATCACCGTGGGGTCGATCAGGTAAAGCTCGGCGCCCATGTAATAGACCAGCACCAGCAGGGCGAAGCCTGACAGCCAGGTCGCATAGCTCTCCCACTTGAACCAAACAAGATGCTCCGGCATCGCATCGGGGGCCACAAGATACTTCTGGATGTGGTAGAACCCGCCGCCATGGACCTGCCATTCCTCGCCGTCCGCCCCCGAGGTCAGGTTGCGGTCGCGGTGCAACCCGAGATCCAGCGCGATGAAATAGAAGCTTGACCCGATCCAGGCAATCGCCGTGATCACATGCAGCCAGCGCACCGCGATCTCGACCCATTCCCACATCACAGCAACATCGTACATCCGCGCCCCCGCCCATCCATGCCGCGTCCAATTGGCCTGCAGGCTATCGCGCCCATGACCTTTCTGTTAATCCATAGAAAGCCCGCATCACTTTCAACCCGTGGCGAAGAATGTCATACGTCAACACCATCCGCATGTTCGTCCGTGTCTATGAATTGGGCAGCATGTCCGCCGCAGCCCGCGATCAGCGCACTTCGCCTGCCGTCGCCTCGGCCCGGATCTCGGACCTTGAAAAGCACCTTGGCGTCCGGCTTTTCGCCCGCACCACCCGCTCGCTTCAACCGACCGAGAACGGCCGCATCTTCTATGACGGCGCCCGCCGCGTGCTTGAGGCGATAGACGAGGCCGAGGCCGCCGTGATGGACGTCACGCAAAACCCGCGCGGCACGATCTTCGTTGCCGCCCCCCTCGGCCTTGGCCGCCGCCTGATCGCCCCCCGCGTGCCGGCCTTCAAGGATCTCTACCCCCAGATCGACGTGCGCCTGCGCCTGTCAGACCGGGGCATCGACGTGGTCGCCGAAGGCATCGACGTGGCCTTCCACCTTGGTCTGCTGGAGGATAGCACCCTCAAGGTCCGCACCATAGCAGACTGCCCACGCCTCCTCTGCGCCGCACCCGCCTACATTGCCCGGCGCGGGATGCCCGCCGATGGCGCGGCGCTACTGGCGGACAAGCACGACTGTCTGAACCTCCGCTTTCCCGGCGCGAAAGAGTTCCAGTGGACCCTCCTCACCCCCGAGGGCCCCCGCAAGTTCGAGATAACGGGGCCCTTTGAATCCGACGATGGCGACGTGCTCACGGGCTGGGCGCTGGACGGACGCGGGATCATCCTGAAACCCCTGTTCGAGGTGTCCGATCACCTGCGCTCCGGCGCGCTGGTGCCCGTGGCCGCCGCAACGCCGCCGCTTGCGGTGCAATTGTCCACCCTAAGCCAACACCGCCGGCTGAAAGACCCCAAGGTCCAGCTTTTCACCGATTACATGTCCGCACAGATTCGGGAAGATCTGCGGCGTCTGGCCCAGGCCTGACGCAGGAAAAAGGCGGGACCGAAGCCCCGCCTTTGTCTTCTGAACCGGCCCGTGCCTTACTGGACGCGCTGGCCGTTCACATAGATCTCGAACCCCGGCTTGGCCTCGATCTTCGAGGTCAGCTCGTCCGGCCCGGCACCCGGCGACATGAAGGCGCCCATCATCATCCGCGCGCCCATCGCATCTTCCTCGGTGACAACGCCGATGGAGATCAGCCCGTCGATCAGCGCGTTCGCACCCGTCACCGTCACGTTCGCCTCGCCCAGAGGCATCGGCATCCCCATGCTGTTGTCGAAGGTGAAGGCCCCGGTCCCGGCCAACGCCGCGCCTGCCACCTTCAACGACAGTTCGGTTATGTCCAGGCTTTCCGGCGCAGGCATGACGGGCATCGCACCGGTCTCGTTGGCGGCGATCATGGCCGGGAAGTCAATGAGCGTCTTGCCCGAAATGTCGATCGCCAGGTCCGCCGCATCACGTGGCAGCGCGCTGGTGGGGTCGAACATCGCCCAGGTTTCTTCGTTGACGCTCAGTTGGCTAAGCTTGACCACCAGCGCGAAATCTCCGGCAGCTTCGGCGGCGATGACGGGCGAAGTCATCTCGAACTCGATTGCCCCCGAGGTGACCTTCACCGGCGCGGGCATCATGGCCGAGGTGGTCTCGACATCCAGCCCGGTGCCCGACGACTTGACCGAAAAGACGTCCTTGTTGAACACGCCTGACGATTCACCACCGCCGGCGGCAATGACGACGTTCATCGGGAAGAACGGGCTTTCCTGGGTCATCGACCCGGCCGTATCGCCTTGCGTGCCGCTGAAGCTGAAGCTCAGCCCTTCCTGAAGCGCCGTGCCGAAATCGGCCGCCGATGTCATGCTGGCCAGTGACATGGTGCTCGGCAGCGCCATTTCGAAGGACACGTCAATGTCTGCCGTCTCGCTTTTCGACTGCTGCTTGATCTCAAGCGACGGGTCGTCAAGCGATGTGTCGTAGGCCAGCGTGCCCGCCGTGATGTCCAGCCCGAAGGTGCGGTTGGTGCCGGGCGTGTCCGAGTAGGTGCCCGCCAGATCGGCCAGAGACACCGTCCCCTTCGAGGCGGTGTCTGCCGCAGCCGTGCCGTCAACGCTCATCCCGGGCGCGGTCGTGTCATAGACCACGTCCAGCTTTGTCGCCGCGAAATCATAGGCCAGGCCGCCCTCGGCTTCCCGCGCGGTCAGGGTCAGGCCGTCCTGCACGATGTTGACGCTGCCCTTGGTGTCGCCCGTCAGGCCAAGCGCGATGTCGGTTCCCGGGACGATGCTCACCGAGCCGTCGCCCTCTTCGGTCAGGACCATGTCCGAAATGGTGACCCCCGGCATCCCCGCAGGAGCGATCGACACGCCGTTCAGCGTCAGGACCCCTCCGTCGCTGTTCTCGGTAGCCGCAGTCACCTCAAGCCCGACCGTGGCCCCAGCGTCCTTCCAGGATTGCCAGACCTGATCTGCTGTAAGCGCCGCGTGGGCGGTGCCGCCCATCAGCATCACCAAAGCCGGCGCAGCGAAGCAAGACGTCATGCGAAACATGCGATTCTCCTAACTCGAAATTTTCAGGCGACACAAAAGCCTGTCTTGCCCCCGACCGCAAGTAACCGTTTCACGACCCGCGATAAGTCGAGTAGCCGAAGGCCGAAAGCAGCAAGGGCACATGATAATGTGCCGCCGCATCCGCCACCCCGAACCGGATCGGCACCTCGTCCAGAAACAGCACCCCCTCGCCCGCCTGCCCGGACCCGCGCAGATACTCCCCCGCGCAGAAGACCAGTTCATAGATCCCCTCCGTCAGGTCCTTGCCCTCCAGAAGCGGACCATCCGTGCGCCCGTCCGCGTTCGTCACCACCTCGCGGATCTTCCGGTGGCTTTGCCCCGACAGCCGGTACAGTGTGATCCTGACCCCCGCGGCCGGCATTCCCCTTGCCGTATCCAGCACATGCGTCGAAAGCCGTCCCATTCGTCCCTCCGATTTTTTCGCATCAGACCATGATTGCGGCATGACGGCGACCCCGGATTGCGCACATATGACCTTTCGTGAAATCCTGAAAGTATTGCTCTGCCAAATCGCTTAATCTGATCGTATGGAGCAGCCCGTGAACCGTTACCCCCGAGATTTCCGTGGCCATGGGCCAAACCCACCCGACGCCCGTTGGCCCGGCGGTGCCAGGATCGCCATCAGCATCGTGCTGAACTACGAGGAGGGCGGCGAGAACAACCTTCTCCACGGTGACGGCCAGTCCGAGGCGTTCCTCTCCGACATCGCCGGCGCGCAACCCTGGCCCGGGATGCGTCACTGGAACATGGAATCGCTTTACGATTACGGTGCCCGCGCCGGGTTCTGGCGTCTCCACCGCCTGTTTACCGCTCGCGCCCTGCCGGTCACCGTCTACGGCGTCGCCACCGCGCTCGCCCGCAACCCCGAACAGGTCGCCGCGATGAAATCCGCGGGCTGGGACATCGCCAGCCACGGGTTGAAATGGGTCGATCACCGCGACATGCCCGAAGAGGTGGAACGCGCCCAGATCGCCGAGGCGCTCCGCCTGCATACCGAGGTTGTGGGCACCCCGCCGCGCGGTTGGTACACCGGGCGCTGCTCGCTAAACACCGTGCGGCTGACGGCGGAAACCGGGGCG
>JANPJZ010000227.1:0-40685 GCA_031425795.1 Rhodobacter sp.
GCTGTTCCTCCGGCTGGGGAAAACTGGGTTCATGCGCCCGCACCGATGGCCGCTGCACTGTCTGCGCTGGCCGCTCGTTACAACCTGTCCTGTGACCCGCTTGACGAGGCCGGAGCCTGGGCCGCTGACTTGGTTCCCCCAAGCCCCGCAGCCTGAATTGGCAACAAGATCCGCAACGCTTCCGGGGCCGTTCGCACCTGCGGTCGTAAAGCGGCGCGCTTGTCTGCGGCAATGCCGAGCGTGATTGGCAGCAGGTTCGATAAGGGAGACATCGCAAAGCCAAGCGCCGCGCCGATCCCCTGTTCCGCCTTGGTATCCAGAAAGGCACGCAGCAGATACCGGTCGCGCAGCTGCCGCTGATGCGCGCGCATTGCCGCGAGTGTCGCCTTGTCGGTGCCTGCCGCCGCAATGTGTCGGTGCGTGGAATCGAGCAAAAGGCGCAGATCCTTTGTCCGGTGCTGCCCACTCAGCGAGTCCGCGCGAACCCGGGCAGCATAGCCAATGTGGCGGGTCAATCGCATTCGCGCTCCGGCAAGCAGCAGCCGGACATAAAGGTCATAATCCTCACCCAGCCAAAGCGCGGGGTCGTAGACCGGATTCTGGCTTTGCAAGGCACTCCTCCGGATGACCGGTTTCAGAAAACCAAGCTCCCCCCGTCGGACGTCTTTCTGGGCGACATTGCCCAGCACGAAATCTGCCAGGCCCAGCACCTCACTACCGCCAGCATCTTGCGGAAGATCCGCGACCTGCACCTGCCCTGCGATAGTGTCAGGGACGAACACGATGTTGTCGGCAATCAGGTCCCAATCCGTTTGTCGAAACAGCTCACCGAAACGACCGGGCAACAGATAGTCATCCGCGTCCAGAATCGCGACGAAGGGGGCCGAAGAACGGATGATCGCCAGATTGCGCGCCGCTGCAGGGCCAAGGTTTACTGTCTGGGTCAGAAGGGTAAGTCGCCCGTCGCTTCTTGCTGCGGCAAGGGCCGCCGCGCCCGTGCCGTCGGACGACGCATCATCGACAAGCACAACTTCGCTGACTTCGGGTTGGTCCAGCGCCGAGCTGACGGCGCCGCCAATCGTCGCTTCGGCGTTTCGGGCCGTAATGATCACAGCGACGGAATCAGCCATTGGCAGTCATTTCGCCAAGGCCGGCCTGGCTGAGATCAGCCCTTCTGGACCGCGGCCTGTACCTGCTCTGCAGGCGTGCTGCTGTCTTGGCCCAGGGGTTTGCGCCTTGATGCGACCTGCGCCATCCAGACGATCCAAACCAGATAAAGCATCTGTGCAAGGACGAAACTCGCCACTGCAAAACCAAAGGCACCCCAACCGGAATGGCCCATGCCGATGGCAACGGCTGCGACGCCGGCGGACACAAGGCAACTGCCAAGAATGAAAGCAATGATGTGCAAGCGAACGCCTCCCGACCGTCCGTGACACGTATTGATCTAATGGGACAACTATTAGGCAACAATCCGACCGAGGCAAGGTATTCAGCACAGATCCGGATTTGCTGGCGGCACTTCACGGCGATCATGACCGATAGTCGCTGTAGTCACCGACATAGGCGTCGATGCTGGTCCGGTCGAGGTAGTCGCGCAAAGCGACCATGTCGACGCGGTTAAGCACGACGCCCAGCATCCGATCAGCCAGCGCCGGGTCATCGGCGACGACGCTCCGCAGCAGCGTCTTGGGGGTGGTACCCCAGGTGGCTACCATCAGCACCTGATCCAGCGCCGGAAACAGGACTCGGGCATCGACGACCGGCCCCAAAGGGGCTAGGTCTATGATGATATGCGCGTATTTCCGCCGTGCTTCGCTCAACAGATCCTGTATCTGCTTTGATGCAAGCAACTCGGTGGCGTGGGCAAGTCCATGGGACCAGATGCAAGGTAGCACGTCCAGCGATGGCAAGTCACACTTGCGCAGCGCCTTGGTCCAGGCCACCTCTCCACGTGCCACATCCACCAGCGAAGGCCCCTTGGTGAAGCCAAGCCCTCGGCTCAGGCCCGAACGCCGCATGTCGGCATCGATCAGCAGGACAGGAGTACCGCTGGCGGCAAGCGTGCTTGCCAGATCAAGGGCCAAGGTGGATTTCCCCTCACCCGGCCGCACCGACGTGATTCCCAGCACCTGACGTGACCCGGAAGAAGTGATCTCGCGCGCGCGGCGCACATCAATTCCGTTCTCACGACCACCCGCTTGCGGGGCTGTCAGGCCAAGCCGCACAGCCTGCAACGTTTCGCTGTAGATTGCCTGGTTCAACGCGGCGGCCGGCATGTCCTCCGGTGGGGTGCGCAGCACCCGGCGGACCAACTGATCCACCATTTCCCGAAGCTTCTGCACCCGTGCCGGGAGAAACGGCTTTCTCACCGCCTCCGACATATCCGGCAAGTATCCGATGAACCGCAATCCGGTCGAGACGGTCACGTCATCGCCCGTCCGCAGGAACCGGTCCCGCCATTCCAGAATGGCTGCAATGATGGTCCCGAAGATCAGCCCGATTACCAGCGTTACCGCAAGCACCCGGCTGGCGCGCGGCCCGTCGGCATCCTGAGGCACTTCGGCCCGTGACAGGATGCGCACGTCAGTGATGGGGAAATCCTTTTGCTGATCGATCTCCTGAAACTGGGTCAGGAATGTCTGGTACAGCACCGACAGCGTCTCTGCCCGCTGCTCCAGCGCTCGCAGTTGCACCTGGGCGCTTCCCGATGCGGCGGTGTCGCCCATCGCCGTGCCAAGGCTTTCGCGCAAGGCAGCAACCCGCGCCTGCGCCACCGAGTAGTCTCCCCGTGCCCGCTCCAGCCGCTGCTGGACGCCGACAAACAGCCGCTCGGCGGCCGCATCCACTTCGCCCGCCATCAGTTGTGCCTGCGGATGATCGGCCCCGAAGCTGGCGGTGATGCGGTTCAGGTTTGAAACGGCACTGGACAGGTTGGATTGCAACTCCTCAAGCGCGGGGTCCGGTGTGGGGCCCGTGCCGACCTGCGCGCCAGAGAGCAACCCGTCCACACCTCGCGCCACAGCTTGCTCGAAGCCTTCCACCAGCGCCCGTCTGGTGGCCGCTTCCGCAATCGCCTCACTCAGGTCAAGGTTCAGCCGGCTGACGGAATCCTCTGACATGAATCGACCGTCCGAAGACATCAGCCCGTTTTCCGCCCGAAACGTTTCGGCGGCTGCAGCCGCTTCGGCGGCGGCAGATTCCAGATCGGAAAGGCGGCCTTGCAGCCATTCCGTCGTCCGCTCGGTTGACTCGAACTTGGCGTTCAGCGTGTCCGCGATGTAGGCGTCCGAGTAAGCATTCACGATCCCGGCCGCCAACGCCGGATCGTGCGACCGGAAGTAGACGGACACGCCCCCACTGCGGCTCAACCGCTCTACGCCGATCCTGCCACTCAATTCGCGGATCACTCGATCCTGAAGCAGGTCTGCCTCGGCCTGCGATCCGGTGGCCGAAGGCCGAAAGACCCAGCGCACCGCATCCAATGGTAGCCGGACAAGCCCAAGCACCCCCCCCGCCAGCTCGGATGCCAGGGATTGCGGCGGGTTCAGAAAGCTGTCGTTCTCCTGCAGGGCCAGCTGCGCCGCGACATCTGCGGCAAGCACGTCCGACCGGATCACCAGCCGTGCGTTTTCAATTGCGACGTCCGGCAGGGTGCCGCTTTCCATCGCCGCCAGTTCCCGCACCATCGCACTGGCCCCCGCATCCAGTAGCAGTGTTGACGAGGCGGTATAGGTCTTCGGCGTTGTCAGTTGATAGACTGCACCCAGCACGACCCAGAGGGCCACCGGCCAAAGGATCGCCGCCCGCCGCCGCCGCACAGCGGTCAGAAGGCGCGACAAGTCAACGGTGTCGCCTCCCTCTGCAGGCTGGGGAAGGGTGTTCGGGCTGTCCGCAATCCGAAGGCCGATCTGCGTCATCGCAAGCGCTCCTGCGACAGATCGGGTTTGGCGGGCGTGCCGCCGTAAGGTTCGATCCGTCCCAGTCCAATCAGGTCCGCGGCCGCGCCGACGTGCAGTGCTCCGCGCATCAGCGCCTTGTTGCGCGCCGTCGCATTGAAGGACCGAACGCCGGCAATGCCAAGGCAGGCGAAAGCCTTGGTCGCGGCCAGAAGCCCCGCAGCCAACCGCGCGGATCTGCCGCGCGGCAGCAGGCTGGCATGGGTCTGGCCCATCCGGTAGCGCCGCCGCAACAGCCAGCGCAGGGTGGCCCTGTCCTCTGGAACGGTCTCCTGCACCACGGCTGCCGGGGTCCAGGCAATGGTTCCGCCCGCCGCCAGCAAGGCGCGGAAGAAGGCGGTGTCCTCACCGCCCGTACGCCCCCGGCCCAGATCGAAGGTAAGCCCCTCCAACCCCGGCGCGCCAAGGTCCAGAAGCACGTTCGAAGTATAGCCGTCGCGAAGCATCCCCTTCGGCCCGGGATCAAGCCGCGTGTCATGCACCGCCCCGCGCTGCATCCACTTCGGCGCGTCCGGCTTGTAGAATGCCCGCACCGGACCAACCACCGCGGCCGCTCCGGTTTCAGCTTGCCGCTGCAGCAAAGCGGCAAGCCAGCCCGGCGTCGCCACCTCGTCATCATCCAGAAAAGCCAAATACCGGGCTCCAGCCGCACGACTGGCGTCAAGGATCGCGTTCCGCGCAATGGAGATGTTGCGCGACGGGGCATGCACATGCCGCACCGTCATCGAAGGCCCCGCCGCAAAGCCGGCAACCAGCGGCAGGGCCGAGGGTGTGTCGTCGTTGTCCGCCACAACCACCATCACCTCGTGCCCAAGCAGGTCCAGCCCGACAAGCGAGGTCAGCGTCTCGGCCAGCGAAGGGCGGCGGAAGGTGCAGACGCCAATCACGACGGGAAGGGGCGAAGCCGTATTCATGCTTCCGACCTCTGGCGCAGGATCGCTGGTATGGTCTGCGCCCAGAAACCGGCAGACCAGGCCAAATGCATCGCCCCGGCCAGAAAGCCCGATATCACAGCAGGGGGGTCTCGCTGCAGCACCGCCAGACCCAAGCCCCCCGCAAGGCAGGCAAGTAGCCAGAACACGGCAGGCACAGCAAAAATCGGATGGATTGGCGCCAGAAGCGCCAGCAGCATCAAAGGAGCGAGTGCCGCAACCGCAGCTTGCCTAGGGGCCGGGCTGCCGCGGTGCTTCAGCAGGTTGCGCGCCCGCCCCCGGCCAAAGCGGAAGTATTGCAGCAGCAATCCCCGCACCGTCCGGCGCGGAAAGTAGTCCAGCCCCGTCTCCGCAGTCAGCCAGATTTTGAACCCCGCCGCCCGCAGCCGATGGTCGAACTCGGCATCCTCGTTATGGCTGAAGCTTTCGTCATACCCGCCAACTGCCCGGAACGCCGCGATCCGCATCAGCGCGTGATGGCCATGCTCCACCCATCGCCCATGAACGCGGTTGCGATGCGCCGATCCGCCGTTGCCAAGCCGAGAATTCTGCGCCACCGCGATCAGCCGATGCAAGGCACCCGTGCCAACCGCACGCATGCTTACCACCACGCTGTCCGCACCGCTTCGTTGGGCCTCTTCCAGCAACCGGTCGCCATAGTCATCCGGGTAGGCACTATGCGCGTCGATGCGCAGCACCCAGCTCGCGTCATCTCCGTGCAATCTCACTGCCAGATTGACCGCAGCACTTTGCAGTCGCCCGGGATTGTCGATCAGCCGCACCGTCGGCTCATCCCGGGCGATCCGGTCCACCAACGCTTGCGTGCCGTCGCTGGACCCGCCATCCGCCACCACGATCAGCGCACCGTTCCGGCGGGCAAACGGGATCAGCCCGGCGATCACCGGGCCGACATGCGCCGCCTCGTTCAGCACCGGCACAACCACCAGAACCCGTGTTCCCACATCCATCATGCCAACACTTCCATTCCGACACTGTCCGCCGACCTGGCCGTTCTCAACCGCTCCACCAGCATGCGGCAATCCTCCGGTCCAGCCACCCATGTCTCCCGGGGCAACTCCAGCAGCGTCCCCTTTAGCGAAGCCATCGTCTCGCGGCTTACCCCGCCCAGCGCCTCGTTGACCGCAGCTGCATCAGGCGCCTTCGCGATCACCCCAATGCCAAGAGCCGTCAGCCGCGCCGCCGTCTCCGTTCCAGCCAACGCCAGCGGAACAGCGCCGTGCAGACAGCCCTCGTACAACCGGTTCGGCAGCAACCAGTCCGAGTTTCCGCCCGCCTCATAACGGTCGATCAGCCAGGACAGGTCGACGCCTGCATAGATCTCTCCCAGTTCATCGGGCCGGTAGGGGCCAAGGTATTCCAGGTCCGGGTTCGCGTTGACCAAAGCATGGAACCCCGGCACGACGTCCAGCGCCGGCTTGCCCCGCAACACCACCTGCCAACGTCCCGGTTCAGCACGCGTCAGACGATCCAGCATCTCCAGCGACCAGACACAGCGCAGGATGCCGAACCAGCCGATCCGCACCGGCCCCGCAGCGGGAGTGCGGGTCACCGGGCCGACCACAGCCATCGGCTTGTTCTCGACCAGCGCCACGGCACGGGCCGGGCGGTCAAACGGCGTCAGGTAATTCCTGACAAACCCTGGAGAGGACACGATCACAAGTTCCGCCTGCCGCATCAGCCCCGCCTCCACAGCCCGCAAAGCGCGCGAGGCGATGCCCGCGCCCAGCAGCAGACGGTGTATGTCCAAAAGCTCGTACACGATCCGCGCCCGCGGAAACTGCCGGCGCAGCGAAACCGCCAGCGCCAGCATCTCCAGGTTCCGTGCCAGAATCACGTCTGGCTCCAGTCCGGGCCCCAGCCGCGCCGCCAGCCCGGTCAGTTTCCGCAATACCGCCATCGCCCGCCCGGCCATTCGCCCGTTCTGCGTCCGTCCGAGCACGACTGCGGGCCCCGCCAACGGCCCATCCCCGCGGCGAAACCCGGCCAGACGCACCTCTGCCCCGCCTGCGCGCAGCATTTCGCAGCGGCGCCAGATCGCGCTGTCGTCAAGGTCATGCGCAAGATACAGCACCTGTACCGGCCGGGCTTCCGTCATTCCGTCACCTCGCCGCAGAGGCTGCGGTGCGACGCGGACCTGCCCCCATGTCGATGTCCAGGAAGTCGCGGAACTCGTCGCGCATGTCCGGCCGTGAAAGCGCAATAGCCACCGTGGCCTGCACCATTCCCGCCTTTGAGCCGCAGTCATAACGTGTGCCCTGAAACCGGTAGCCAACCACCGAGCCAGGTTTTTCCACCATCTCCCGTGCAATCGCGTCGGTCAGCTGGATCTCGCCCCCGGCTCCGGGGGTAGCGGTCTGGAGATGCGACATGATCGACGGCGTCAGGATGTACCTGCCGACGACGGCATGGTTCGACGGCGCAGTGCCAGGCGCCGGCTTTTCCACGATTCCGGTTGGCCGCATGACACTGCCGATTGTCTCGACCACGTCCAGAATGCCGTAGGAAGACGTGCGGTCCGGCGCGACTTCCATCGTGGCAATCACGTTGCATTGGTGCTCTTCGTAAACCTCGACCATCTGTGCCAGACAGGATTTTTCGGCAACGATCAGGTCATCCGGCAGGATCACGGCGAAGGGCTTGTCGCCGACGATCCTTCGTCCACACCAGACAGCATGGCCCAACCCAAGCGGCTGGTGCTGTCGGATGCAGGCCAGATGCCCGCTGCCCACATTGGTAGCCTTCAGCTTTGCCAGAAGGTCCGGTTTCTTGTCTTCGTGCAGCTGTTGTTCCAGCCCACGATTGACGTCGAAGTAATCCTCCAATGCAGATTTACCCCGCGCAGTGACAAAGACGAAGTCGGTGATCCCCGCCTCACGTGCCTCGTCCATTGCATACTGGATCAGTGGTTTGTCCACGACCGTCAGCATTTCCTTTGGAACCGATTTGGTGGCGGGCAGGAATCTTGTTCCAAGACCGGCGATCGGAAAGATGGCAGTTGTAACCTTGTTCTGCACTTTTGCATCTCCTGGTTGAGTGATGGCAATCGTCGCAATTCTTAGAGATGTGATACCAGAACTTCGGGGCAAGCGATGCCAACAACCGGATTCCTCGCTGCACTGCGGCAAGAAGCTGCCGATTGGATCGAATATCGGGCGTATGTCCGCCATTCGCCCAGTTTTTTAACGGTAACGTAGACAATCTGATCGCATCGCAAACCGGCCGCAGTATGGAGGATTCGGCCCTGAACTGCGGGGCAAGTCCGATTTGCGCTGCACAAGACGGAACGCAACGGAACCATGCAGAGTCCGACGGGTTTACTCGGTTTGAAGGACCAAAAATGGACCAGATTACCCCGTTCGATCTGCAACGCATGCTGCTCGGAGACGCGCCGCCTCTGTTCCTTCTGGAGATATGCGTGCGCGTCGCGGTCATCTGGCTCTGGACCGTGCTTTTGCTGCGCTGGGTCGGGGGGCGCAGCATCTCGCAACTTTCAGTGGTCGAGTTCATGCTCGTCATCGCACTGGGATCCGCCGTGGGCGACCCGATGTTCCAGGCAGATGTCCCCTTGCTCCATACCATGCTGGTCATCCTGCTGGTCGTCTGTGCCGACAAGATGATCGACATCGCGTTCCGCAAGTGGAGCCGGGTAAAACGTTTCGTCGATGGCCTGCCCGGCGAGGTCATGCGCGATGGACGCCTTCTGACCGACGGACTCTCTTCGCGTGGCCTGGGGCCGACCGAAGTGATGGAGATGCTCCGCCTGAAGAATGTCCGCAACCTGGGTGAGGTGGACTGCGCCTTTGTCGAACCTTCGGGCGAAGTTTCGGTCTTCTTTTTCGATACGCCCCGGCCCGGCTTGCGGATCGTCCCGCCGGTGGAACTGCGTGACCCGTCCCCGCCGAAGGCTGGTGACCGGGCCTGCTGTTCCAACTGCGGTTGGGTGCAACTTGCGCAACCGGTGCGCTGCCCGAAATGCGGGGCAGTGACCTGGACGACCGCAGAAGAGTAACCCTGCACTCCCATGGCTCAGGGTCGCATCACGACCTTGGTCCAGTCGGTGGGGCTGTCGCGGAACATCTTGTAGCCCTGCGCCGCCTCAGCCAGCCCAAGCCGGTGGCTGATCAGGAAGGTGGTGTCGATCTCCCCTTCCGCTATCCGGTGCAACAGTTGGCCGGTATAGCGCTGAACATGGGTTTGACCGGTCGCCAGGTGCAAGCCCTTCTGCATCAGGGCCCCCAGCGGAAAGCGGTCGGCAAATCCCGCATAGACACCCGGCACCGACACATGCCCGCCCTTGCGACAGGCAAGGATCGCCTCGCGCAGGGCATGAGCGTTGTCAGTGGGTAACCCCAGCGTCTGCTTGGCCTTGTCAAAGACTGAGTCCGGCGCAATGCCGTGGCTTTCCATGCCGACCGCATCGATGACCGAGTCCGGGCCAAGCCCGCCCGTCATCTCTTTCAGCGCCTCCAGCACCCGGGTCTGCCGGTAGTCGATGATCTCGGCCCCAAGTTGCTGCGCCAGCGCAAGCCGGCCCGTAACGTGGTCAATCGCAATCACGCGCGCTGCACCCATCAGGAAGGCCGACTGGATCGCAAACAGACCGACTGGCCCGCAGCCCCAGACTGCAACCGTGTCATCGGGCTGGATGTGGGCATTCTCTGCCGCCATCCAACCGGTTGGCAGGATGTCGGACAGGAACAGTACCTGCTCATCCGGCAAGCCATCGGGAATGACGATGGGGCCAACGTCCGAATAGGGCACCCGGACATACTCCGCCTGCCCGCCAGCATAGCCGCCCGTCAGATGGGAATAGCCGAACATCCCCGACATGGCGTGCCCGAAGTTCGTCTCGCTGGCCATGCGGGTGTCGCTCGGGTTCGAGTTGTCGCAATTGGAAAACAGGGCGCGCTCGCAGAAAAAGCACTTTCCGCAGGAAATGGTGAAAGGCACAACCACCCTCTGCCCGACTTCCAGAGTGCTCTGAGACCCTACGTCGACGACCCGGCCCATGAATTCGTGCCCCAGAACGTCGCCCGACTTCATCCCCGCAATCACGCCATCATAGATGTGCAGGTCCGACCCGCAGATCGCCGTCAGCGTCACCTCGATGATCGCGTCCCTTGGGTTCAGGATCTTCGGGTCCGGCACATTGTCCACCCGGATGTCTTCCTTGCCGTGATATGTAACTGCCCGCATTATCTGTCCTTTCCTACCGCGCTCGCGCTACTTCGCCCGCTTCGAGGCGCATCCGAAACTCGCTCATGGCCGTCTTGAGGGCGACCTCCGGCCCGTGGCCCAAAACGCTCCGCACAGCCGAGGCCACGCGTCCGCCCTCGATTCCGACGATGCCGGTCACGGCCGTCATGCTGCCCCCACGCGCCGGCCGGAACTCCAGCTTCACAAGGGTCTGGCCATCCTCGCTTTGCCAGGCCAGAACGTCCTCTGGCTCACGCTCGGACTTTTGCAGCGTGGCACTTGCATCCCCGATCATGGCGCCTGACAGCCCCGCCGTCTCCGCCGCAGCCTTCACCTCTTCGGGGGTCCCCCGGACCGTCACCGCAGCCGAAACCACCCGGGCCGAGCCCTGCGGCCGCCGCGCGCTTTGATCCGGGGCAGAGTCAGGCGGAAGGTCCTGCGCCGCCCGCTTCTGCGACATTGCCGCCAAGGTGATTGCAAGCCCGACACCCACCGCCAGACCAATCCCAAGCCCGACCATGCCTTCGGGCATCATCTGCCCCCGCTGGTCGGCTCTGCGCCGCTGTCCACCCATGTGAAGTTGCCGTTCCATCGCACGCCCTTTCGTCAATCCACCGCCAAGGAACGTGCAAGGGCGCACGATGTTCCCGCAAAACATCACACAGACGGGCATCTGCGGAATTTCGGCTGTAACGGGTTCAGGCTCGACTGCCGCAAGGTCCCGCCCCAGGCGCGGCCTCAAGCATCCGCGCGGGCGGTCCGGCGGTCAGTCGGTCGCTTCCTCCGGCAGGATCTCCAGCAGGATGCTGCACTGCAGCCCTGTCGCGCTGCGCGCATAGCTCGTTGTTGCGCTGAACTGGTAGGGCAAGGCGCGCACGATCATCTCGCGCGCGAAGGCGTCGACGGTTCCAGCCGGCATCAGCTCTCCCGTCTCGACCCAGTCGATCCGCAGAAGCGGTGATCCGTCGCCGCCAGCCTCCACGGTCCAATGCACGGCAAGCCGGCCGTCTGCCGCTGCCAAAGCCCCGATCGTCAGCGCATTCGTCACCAGTTCGTGCA
Organism: Rhodobacter sp.; assembly: GCA_031425795.1. Lineage (GTDB taxonomy): Bacteria > Pseudomonadota > Alphaproteobacteria > Rhodobacterales > Rhodobacteraceae > Tabrizicola. The sequence goes on from JANPJZ010000227.1 coordinate 11,168, forward strand.
AGCAGATCGCCAGGGTCTGCACCGTCGAGGACCGCAGCCTTGCCCCTTGCGGCCCTGACAGACTTACCAACGGCGATTCGGGGTCAACCCCAAGTCCCGCAAGCTCCACCCGAAGCAGCTCGGCAAAGGTTACCCTCCGGTCCCAGGTCAGCCGCGACAACAGCCCGTTCGCACGCGACACTGCGCCAAGCCGCGCTCTGATCCGGTTGCTGAATTCGGGCAGGGTAGTCGAGGTTGCAAGCGTCCGGTCGGTGACTGCGCTTATGACGGACATCAAGTTGCGCGTGCGGTGCTGAACCTCGGCCACCAGCGTCTCCAGCCGGGCCTGCATTGCGCGCAGATCCTGAACGTCCGTCGAGGTGCCAAGCCATTCCACCACAGCGCCATCCGGTCCCCGCGCCGGCATCGCCCGGGTCTGGAACCAGCGGTAACCCTCTGTCGCTTGGTCTCGGACCCGGTACTCGGCCTGGAAGACCCCGCCCTCGTCGGCCTTACCCCACGAGGCTTTCGCCGCCGCGCGGTCCTCCGGATGCACCGGGTCCAGCCAGCCCCAGCCCTGACTCTGCTCATTGGTCTGGCCGGTATAGCTCGTCCATTGCGGGCTGGCCCAGGTCCAGGCCCCGTCCGATGCAGCGCGCCACACCAACTGCGGTATTCCTTCGACCAGGCTTCTGAACCGTTCCGCACTCTTGAGCAACTCCGCCTCGGTCAGCTTCAGCTCGGTCACATCCTGCGCGATCCCGGCGAACCGCTCCACCCGCCCATCCGCGCTTTTCAGCGGGTAGACCGTGTCCCTGATCCAGCGCACTTCCCCATCCGATGGTCGGCTGATGCGGAATTCGTAGCTCACCCGTGCTCCGGCACGCACTTGGTCAATCGCCTGGCGCGCGGCCTTGCGGTCCTCGGGCACCACTATGTCTTCCCATCCCGGCGGGGCCCGGTTCCCCATCACCTCGTCAAGCCTTGCACCATAGACCGCCTCGAAGGCCGCACTGACGAAGTCGAACTTCAGGGACTGGGCATCCATGATCCAGATCACGCTGGTCGAGGCTTCGGCGAACTGGCGGAAAAGCGTCTCGCTTGCCTGCAGGCGTTGCAGCGTCGCACGGCGATCGGTCACGTCCTGCCCGACCTTCACGAACCCGCGCAGCTTGCCGTCTCGCCCCACCTGCGGCCGGACCATGCCTTCGATGAACACGCGGGAACCGTCCTTCCGCAAATGCCAGCGCACGTCAGGGGCCTGCCCCTTTTCCAGCGCCACGGAAAGCTCCCAAGCCGGCGCACCCTTGCTGCGGTCCTCCGGGGTGAAGGTCAAGTCCACAGGCTGACCAATGATCTCTTCCGCCGTCCAGCCCAGCACCGTCTCAGCCCCTTTCGACCAGGTTTCGATCCGCCCCGAGGCATCCATCGTCAGAATCGCGTAATCCTGGGCGGTTTCCAGAATGGCGCGCTGGCTTTCCTCACTGGCGCGCAGATTGGCTTCGGTCCCGCGCAGTTCGGTCACGTCCGTGGCGATGCCCGCAAGCTGCGTGATCCGGCCCTGCCCATCCAGCACCGGAAATCCGGCATCCCGGATGTAGCGCAACTGCCCGTCCGCCGGCCGCAGAATGCGGTAGTCCGCAACGGTGCTGATGCCCTGCACCAGCCGCTCGGCTGCGGCAGCGACAGTGGCGCGGTCTTCCGGATGGACAAGGTCGGTCCAGCGGCCAGGGTCGGCCAGCAGGTTTGCGCGGGTTTCCCCGAACATCACCTCGAAGGACGGGCTGAGAAACTGCAGGCTGCTGTGGTCGGGCGGACTGATCCAGAGAACCGAGTCCGAGTTCTGCGCAAAGGAGCGGAACAGTTCTTCACTGGCGACAAGCGCCCGCTCGGCCCGCGCCCGTTCCATGGCCGACCAGGTCCTCGCAGCCGTCTCCTCGATCATGAAGATCTCGTCTGCCGTCAGGGCGCGCGGCGCTGCCTGATGCACCGCCAGACAACCGGCCAGCCAGCCACCGTCAAGAATGGGCACCGCCACCAGCGCCCGCACACAGGAGCCGATCAGGCTTGTCTTTTCGCTTTCCGACAAGCCACTTGCCGCGGCGACATCCGGCAGAACCATCCTTCGCCCCGCCGCCAGCGCCTCCACCACAGCCGTGCCGCAGCAAGACAGCCTGTCCAGCCCGGCGTTCCGGGCCACCCCGTCCGACGCATGGCGGGGCCCAAAGCGGATGTCTTCACCACCGTCCTCCGCCTCGCCAAAACTGACCCCGTCTGCCCTAAGCTCCTTGCCCAACATCCGTTGCGCTTCAGCCGTCACCTGCAGTGCATCGGGCAGGGCGCGCAGGGCATCGCTCAGCCGCACCAGGAATCCCTGACGCCGATGCTGCGCCCGCAGCATCCGGCGGGCAAGGACGCGGGATGTGGTCTCCACCACGGTAACCAGCGCGCCGTCGACGCTGCCTGCCACACCGCGCAGTGGGCTGACTGCAATGTCGAACCACCCATCGCGGCCAGCCACAGTCGCGTTCCGGTCGCGCAGCATCACAGACCGGCCCTGCCGCACCCGATGCAGCAGACGCTCTCTCCCATCCTCTGATTGCGGCCAGAACTTCTGCAACGGCTGGCCCAGGCCCCCTATCGCGTCCTCGCCCAGCAGCTTCAGGCAAGGATCGTTGAACAGCACCCGGTCCTCCGGCCCCCACAGCACGGCCATGACAAGGCAATGGTCAAGCATCAGATCGACGGTCTGGCGCAGGCATGGAGGCCAGGTCTCGACCGGGCCGAAGGGTGTGGCCGCCCAGTCATGTGCCGCGATTCGCCGGCTCATCCCACCTCGCGCGGCGCCCCAGCGGGCCAAATCAAAGCCTTCGGTCATGAAATACCCCAGGAAGCGATCTGTCCCTCGTCAATCAAGCGTCTGAAACGGGTTCGGTTGCGTCTGTCCGGCAGATTTCGTCACGAATAGGGAACCATGCTGCCCTGCAGCGGTTATCCTTGCAATTCCCCGGCAGTGTGCCTGAAGCTGAGTGGTCGAACCTTTTTGCCGTGGCTGCGTCCCAGGGTGCCAATCCTGGCACAGCAAGGAGATATCGCGATGACCTTCAATTTCCATGGAAAGCGCGTCCTCGTTGCCGAAGACAACTATCTCATCGCAAACGAGCTTGCCGAACACCTTGAGGCCGCGAATGCGGTCGTCCTTGGCCCGTGTGCCAGTCTTGCCGACGCGAACCTGCAGGCGCTGCACAGCGATCTGGCGGTACTGGACGTCGATCTGCGAGGCGAGATGGTCTTTCCGCTTGCGGACCGGCTTAAAGCGCTGGATGTGCCCTTTGTCTTCTTTACCGGCTACGACCGGATCCTGCTGCCACCGCGTTTTGCCAATGTTGACTGCATCACCAAGCCTTTGCCTGCGCTAGACGCAGTCAAGCAGCTTGACGTCTGCGCGCGGGAGATGGAGGCGGTGTCGGTAGTCGAACTGATCCCGATGCTGCGGGTCCATGCCAGAGAACTCATGTCCGACCCGGCGGCCGCCGATCGGCTGGTCGAGGTGACCCTGCGCATGGCGATCGATGACCCAGAGCCGCTGCCGATGCTAAGCGATATCGGCCCCTGGCTGACCAGCATCATGGAACGCGCCGTGCGGTTGGGCCGGGGGCGGCTTTTCAACTGACCTCGCGGTGTCCCGGGCTGGGCGCTTTTTCCGCCCCAGCGATTTCAACGGGTTAAGCGTGCAAGTCACCTTTCGTTAATTTATCGGATGCGCGGCCCGCAGGATGCCCGGGCCCGATGGGTGGATTCCCGCCATGGGCCGGCCCGGGTCAGACATGGCCCGGAACAATGCCTGCAATCAGCGGTTTTGATCCCAGATGGTGCCTCTGCGCGATGCACGGGCCCACAGTCACGAACAAAGGACCAAAGATGAAACACATCATTCTTTCCGCACCCCTTGCAGTGCTGTTCGCTACCTCGCTGGTCGCTCAGACGGCGACCGATGGCGCAACCGAACCGACCACTGGCACCACGACAACCGATACCACAACGGGTACCACGACCACCGATACCACGACCGGTGCCACCACGGACGATGCCGCGACGGGCGCCATGACTGGCGGCGCGACCGCAGCTGGCGGCGAGTATGGCACCGACTGGCCGCTTTCGGTTGGCTCGCTGTTCTTCTCGGATCCGGAGCGCACCACGCTGCGGACGTCGGAAGAGATCAGCGGCGGCTGGCAGTCGCTTTCGCAGGACGACCGCGACCGTGTGCTGGCCGAATGCGCAAGCTTCATGGCAGCGAACTCGGGCACGACCACTGGTGACGCTGCGACAACGGGCGACGCTGCGACCATGGACAGCACCGCGACCACGGGCGACGCTGCGACCATGGACAGCACCACGACCACGGGCGATGCTGCGGCCACCGAAGGCACGGACGCGACCAACTCGGGTGACGTGACCCAGGGCGGCGCTGCGACCGACGGCACCGTTGGCGACACTGCCACCAGCACCGACACTGGTGTTGCGACCGGCACCGAAACTGACACGACCGCCGGTACCGAAGCAACTGACACCACGACCGGCACCCAAAGCACCGAAGCAACCGACGGCACCGAATCTGACGGGACCGCCACTGACGGTGCGGCTGCCGGCGCTGACGCCACCGCCGCGACGGGCACCGAAGGCGCCGCGATTGCGACCGCCGTCGGCTATGACCAGACTGCGATGATGTCGATCTGCACCGAGGTCGAGGGTCTCTGACCCACCCGACCGCGGCTCATGGGGAAAGGGGGCGCATCTGCGCCCCCTTTTTCTATTGAGGCGTCAGAGGCACAACGACAGCACCGCCACCGGGAACATCGTCCAGGCCGCAGCGACAAGCGCTACAATGGCAAGGGTCAGCGTCGTGCTGCGCATGAAGCCAGGCGGGCCGCCGAAACGGGGCGTGAGCAGCACCACCAGCGTCATTGCCTGCAGGACTACCGCCACGGCCCAGGCGGCCACCAGCACAAGACGGCCCCAGAGCATTCCGAAAGGGCCGGAGAGGCCGGACCAGTCGAACTGGCACAGCACCCCATGGAGCCCGTAAATCGCCGAGAAGGATACCAGCCAGATCGTCAGCGGCAGAGAAAGGCGCAGGATGTCCTTCATGGGAAGGCCCCCGGCAGCCAGGCCGCCCCCAGTGCCACAAGACTGGTGAGCGCGGTATAGTCCGCCCAAAGCTGGACGATCCGCGCCTCGCCGACGCGGCGGGGCGAAAGATAGCCGGCAATCACGCGCGCGAGCAGATAGCCGATCATGATGACGGCGATGGTTGTGTGCAGCAGGACAAACCCGGCCAGCACCCACAATGTCGCGTCATAGGCGTGCCCGGTCGGGTTCGGACGGAGCAGCCAGACCGACGCCGCCGCCCCGGCAAGCGCCAGGGCGCCAAGTCCCGCCAGCCCGATGCCACCCCATGCCCTGCCCTGACGCAGCACCGCCCGCGCAGCCAGCCTTGGGCCCGCAACCAGCGCCGCCGCTCCGACCAGCGCCAGCGCCGGCATCGCGAGGCCAGGGTTGAGGTAAGACGGGGGCGGCCAGTTCGGCGCGATGGTCCAGAGGAAGGCATAGCCAAAGAGAAGCGAGCCGAAGAGCACCGAGTCTGCCAAAAGCAGCATCAGAAGCCCCCACCACCCCGGCGGATCCGGCACTTCCCATGCCGTGGGAAGCCTCAGTCCATGGCCGACGTCTATCAGCCCTTCGTCGGTCCTTGACCCTTGGGTCCAGGCCCAGATCAGGGCCACCACGACAATGCCCGTCGTTGCCGCGACTGCCAGCATGTAGGCCCCGACCAATGGCGCCAGAAACGAAGTGCTGGTGACCACCGCCAGCGTGAAGGGCAGCCAGGAGTTTCCCGGCAGGATCGCGACCTGCGCGGGGGTGCCGTCGGTCGTGCTGACCACCAACGTCTCGCGCCGGTTCCGCGAGGTATCGGCCAGAAGCCCCTCGCCCCGCGCGATGCTGACGGGCAGGCCGGGGTCCATCTCCAGCGGGTAGCGGCCATGCACCACCGGGATCGAGGCAAAGCCGTACATCGGTGACGGCATCGACGTCGCCCATTCCAGCGTGAAAGCCTTCCAGGGGTTGCGCCTGGACCGGGGTGCGACCAGGGCGTTGACGACCACGTCAAGAATGACCAGCGCAAAGCCGAAGGCCATAACGAAGGCCCCGACTGATGCGATCAGGTTGATCACGGTCCAGCCCTGCCCCTCGTCATAGGTCCAGATCCTGCGGCGCATGCCCATCAGCCCGACAAGGTGCACGGCCAGAAAGGTGACGTGGAAGGCCGGAACAGTGATCCAGAACGCAACTTCGCCGATCTTGAAGAACCGGGTGCGGCCAATGATGACCGGCTGGAAGTAGTAGATCGCCGCCACCATCGGAAAGACGTAGCCTCCGATCAGCACGTAGTGCAGGTGGGCAACGACGAAATGCGTGTCATGCGCCTGCCAGTTGAAGGGCACCAGGGCCAGCATCACCCCGGTCAACCCACCGATGACGAAGGTGGCGAAGAAGCCAAGGATCCACAGCATCGGCAGGTCGAACGTGGGGCGGCCCTTCCACAGCGTGCCGATCCAGGAGAAGATCATGATGGCCGTCGGCACGGCAACGAGGGTGGAGGCGGCCGAGAAGAACGCCAGCGCCAGATGCGGGATGCCGGTGGTGAACATGTGGTGGACCCACAGTCCAAAGCTGAGGACGGCCAGCGACACCGCCGCCGCCACGACCCAGCCATAGCCCAGCAGTTTCGTGCGGGCCATGACTGGAAGGATCGTGGCCATCATCCCGGCGGCGGGCAGGAAGATGATGTAGACCTCCGGATGCCCGAAAAGCCAGAACAGGTGCTGCCATAGAAGCGGATCGCCTCCGTTGTCGGCCTGGAAGAAGGGCAGGCCGAAGGCACGCTCCAGTTCCAGAAGCAGCGATCCGAGGATCATCGCGGGGAAGGCCGTCAGGATCATCACGGCGACGATCAGGATGTACCAGGCGAAGATCGGCATCCGTGACAGCGACATGCCCGAGGCCCGGTAGCGCAGCACGGTGACGACCACCTCGATCGCGGCGGCGATGGCCGAGACCTCGATCGAGCTGATGCCGAGGAGCCAGACATCCGGCCCGATCCCCGGCGAGAAGGCGGCAGAGCTGAGCGGGGGATACATGAACCAGCCGCCATCGGGCGACAGGCCCAGCAGCATGGCGAGGATTACCGCGCTGCCGCCGAAGATGTAAACCCAAAGCCCGTAGGCCCCGATCCGGGGAAAGGCCATGTCGCGGGTGCCAAGCATGCTGGGCAAAAGCAGCACGGCGAGCGCCTCGAAAAACGGAATGGCGAACAGGAACATCATCACGGTGCCATGCATCGTGAAGACCTGGTTGTAGGCTTCGGGCCCCATGAAGGCGGAACCGGGCGTCGCCAGCTGTGCCCGGATCAGCATGGCGAGGATACCGCCGATCACGAAGAACAGCGTTGCCGCAGCCAGGAAGATACCCCCGACCAGGTTGTTGTTGTTGGTCGTGAGGACGCCGCGCAGACCAGGCCTTGCCGACCAGATCGGTGTCAGCTTGCGGTGCAGGCGCAGCGCCTCGGCACGGCGGGGTGTGGGGCTCGAAAGGTCTGGCAGATCGGTCACGGCGTTCGGCCCTCCAGGAAGGCGGCCCAGCCGGCCGGGTCATGTGCGCGCAGGGTGAAAAGGTGCTCGCGGTAGCCAAGGCCGCTGAATTCGCCACTTTGGCCGGCGTAGTCACCGGGCTCGTCTGCCTGCAGTCGCAGCACATTGACGTGGCCGGGGATCGCATCAAGCTTCCCCGCAAGCCGCGGCACCCAGAAGGCGTGGATGACGTCGACGCTGGTGATCTCGACATCGACAGGGCGTCCGGAGGGAATGTGCAGCACGTTCTCGGTCACCCGTCCGGGTGCGTCCGCATAGCTGAAGGACCACTGCCACTGCCGCGCCTCGGCCTGAACGGTCACAAGATCTGGCGCATCGCGCGGCAAGAGCCGGTCACCGACCACAACTCCGTAAACCGTCAGAAGCGACAGGGTCACCAGCGGAAAGGCAAGGCCGAGACCCCAGAACCACACCCGCTCGGACCCGCCGCGCCCCGGGTCCCCATCACCAGCCTTCCCGCCTGCGCCAAGCGGACGACGCAGGAGGGCAAGGGCCAGCAGGCCCATCACGAAAAGGAAGATCACCGTGCCGCCGCCCAGCAACATCCACCAAAGCTGGGCGATCTCTCGCGCAGCTGCACCGGCGGGATGCAGGGTAGAAAGCTCTGTCTGGCAACCGGACGCCATGATGGGCGTTATGAGGCAAAGCCCCAAGGAGAGCCGCCGATGCCGCAGGAACTGGAACAGACCGAAGACGCTGCTGCGGAATTCGTCGATCCCATCACCGCATCTCCTGATTTCAACGAAAGCGAATCCAAGGTCGCGATCTGGGGACACCCGCTGCATGCGATGACCGTGGCCTTTCCCGTCGCGCTGACCTTCTGTGCCTTCGGGGCCGATGCCTTCTACTGGTGGTCCGGGTCCGAGCACTGGGCCTGGGCCGCCTTCTGGGCCTCGGGCACGGCGTTCCTGTTCGGGCTTCTTGCCGGGGCCTCGGGCGTGCTGGAGCTGTTGATCGTGCCAGGCATCCGCATCCGCGCCGCAGCCTGGACCCACTTCGCGATCGCCATGCTTTTGCTGTCGGTGCTGGGTCTGAACTGGGGCTGGCGCTTCAGCGGCTACATAGACTCCATCCTGCCCTGGGGCATCCTGATGTCCGGCTTTGCGGTGTTGGTCGTGATGGCAACGGGCTGGCATGGGGGAAAACTTGTGTTTGATTACGGACTGGGAACGGCAAAGGGCAAATCACGGCCAAGCGGCTGAAGCAGCCAGTCGGGCATCGGCAGAACCGCAAGGTCCGGCTTGCCCAGCACCAGAAGCAGGATGCCCGTGATCACTGCGCCAAGCAGCAAGCTGGGGATCAGCGGTGGCGGCGGGGTATGGGCGCCCACCGTTTCGGCCACGAGGACGATGGTGTGGCCGACCCATGCGTGCAGCGTGACCAGCCCGGCCACGAGAACCAGCTTGGCGAACATCCAGGGTTCGAACAGTTCACGCGCGAAGATAAGCGTCAGCCCCGAGGCAACCGCCAGCGCGGCAGCTGGCGTGACCACATAGATGTAGCCGTAATGCGTCGCCTGCCGGATGCGGTGGAAATCCGGTTGGCCGATGGCCCTGTCATGCCGGGCGAGCATTCCCGGCAGCGCAAGCAGGCCTGCGATCCAGAAACAGACAAAGCCCACATGCATGGCCTTGAGGTGTGGAATGATCGGTTCAAGGATGCTGTTGATCATGCGGCGGCCATCGCACGCCATCCCCGCCGGGCAAGGTATATGCCGATCACCAGAAACGGCAGTCCGCCAGGCACCCACATGATCAAGCCACCAAGCTGCTGGTCGCCCAGCGGAGCGATGCCCCAATCCAGCGGCGCGATGGCGTGGATGGCGTAAAGCTGTGACGGTGCCAGCGTCAGAAGTGCGCCCAGAAGCGCCATCTGGACATAGCCCGCCACCGTGTAAAGCGTGGCCGCCCCTGCGCCCTGGTCAGGGTGCAGGATGGCTCGCCACAGCGCCACGGCGCTGGCCAGCAGCGTGCCCTGCATCACCCAGTAAAGCCCAATGTTACCAAGGGCCGCGTCATAGGCGGCCGGCAGGTGCCAAAGCCACAGCGTGACGCTGGCAATGACGAAGGGCAGCACGGGCGACCCCGCCCGCCGCGAAGGCCAGGCGGCAGCAATCAGCGGGGCAGCCACCGCGACCAGCAGGACATGATGCACGACCCGGGCCGAAAACAGCGCCGCGGTCAGCGCACAAAGCGGCGAGACCAAGGCCACCACCAGAACCGCCACCGCAGCCGCGCCGGCAGGCTTTCGCCCGATGAGCACGGCGAGAGCAGCCAGCGCAAGCAAGACCGGCGGGTCTAGGTTCCATTGCGACCAAAGCTCGGCCGGGGCGGGCGGCGGCCCGCAGTAGGTGCCTTGCAGCACCTCCGGGTTCATCGCCGGGCTCCTGGTCCGGCCCTCGTCATGGCGCGAGCCGGTAGGCAACGACCTGATCTGCCACCTGTGGCTTCAGGATGGAGTTTCCGCCCGCGACGAACACCACGTAGTCTGCCCCGTCATGGGTGAATGCCGCAGGGATCGACACCGAAGGGGCGGCCACGATGTCCGACCAAAGCTCCTGCCCGGTGGCTGCATCCAGGGCGCGCACGCGGTCATCCATCGACGCGCCAAGGAACACCACACCGCCCGAGGTCACGACCGGACCGCCCAGCGTGGGCGAGCCCCAGCTTCGCATGCCGTAAAAGCCCCATTGCTGGGCCAGGCCGAAGGGGACTTCGTAAAGCCGCTCGCCGGTCGAAAGGTCATAGGCCGAGAAGGTGCCGAAGGGCGGCTCCCAGCAGGGCAGGCCAAGGCTGGTGCGCCACTCGAAAAGCTCGATTCCATAGGGTGAGCCTTCCTGCGCGTGAAAGCCCGCTTCGTTGCCGCCTTCGATGCTGCCATTGGTGGCGTTTCTGACTTCGTCTTCATACTCGGCGCGCGGGATCAGCCGCAGCACCTGCACGACGCGGGAGCTGTTGACATAAAGGATGCCCGTGCGGGGATCGACCGCCCCCCCGCCCCAGTTGTTCGCGCCGGCCGTCCCGGGCCACATGAAGGTCCCCTCCACCGATGGCGGGGTGTAAATCCCCTCGTAGCGGTAGGTTTCCCGGTCGCGTGAGCATTGACCGAAGGACAGCGTGTCGGCCAGACCCCACACCTCGGGCATCTCCCCGATCGGGACGGTTGGGGCGGGCAGGTCGGCGAAGGGCTGGGTGGCAAAGGCAACCTCGCCCTCGGCATCCGACGCGGGGACAGGGCGCTCCTCCACCGGATACAGCGGCACGCCGGTGCGACGATCAAGGACGAAGATCATGCCCTGCTTGGTGGTCTGAACCAGCGCCGGGACGATCTGACCATCGCTTTCGATGTCGACCAGATTGCCAGCCGAGGCGGTATCGTAATCCCAGATATCATGGTGGACATGCTGGAAGGTCCACACCACCTCGCCCGTGGCAATGTCGACAGCGGTGACGGAGGTGGCCAGCGGGATTTCCTCAAGCCGGTTCCCGCCCCAGTAGTTCGGCGAGGGTGAGGAAATCGGCACATAGACCAGACCAAGCGCCTCATCGACCGACATCGACGACCAGATGTTCGCGGTGCCGGTTTTCGGGATCAGCTCCTCCGGGATAAAGCCGGTGTCCCACAAAAGCGCGCCAGTTCGCACGTCGACTGCCATCAGGTTGCCTGGCGGTTCGACGGTGTAGGCCCAGTCCATGCCGGCCCAGCCGATCAGCATGACATCGCCGACGATTGTTGGTGGCTGCAAGAGAGAGAAGGGGAACTTGGCGTTGGTCTCGTTCCATTGATTGACATTCAGCACTCCGCTCTGCCCGAAATCGGCGCAAGGCTCGCCGGTATCGGCGTCAACGGCATGCATCGTGGCATCCATCGTGCCGATGAACACGCGCTTCTCGCAGACCCCTTCGGTCCCGCTTTCCCAATAGGCGACGCCCCGGTTCTTCAATGCGGGCTGGGTCAGCGCCTCAAGCGTGGACTCGCTGTCATAGCTCCAGCGCTCGGCACCCGTGGCGGGGTCCAGGGCAAGGATGCGGTAGAAGGGCGTACCCAGGTAAAGCGTCTCGTTCGCGTAGATCGGGGTGGCGGACCACACCGTTGCAGGCAAATCGCCCGACCCGTCGGACACATCGCCGGTCCGCACTTCCCAGACCCTTTCCAGCCGCGGGATCGCTTCGGGCGTGAAGCTTGGGGTGTCAGAGAACTTGGTGGCCGCGAGGTCACCGTTGAAGGTGTCCCAAACCGGCTGTTCGGCCATTGCCGGCGCGGCCAGACCAAGGCCGAGGATGGCAAGCTTGATACAAACCTTCACTGATACGCACCCTTGTTGCGCGCCGGGCCGCCAGCGGCGAGGGCCACCACGACGAAGGCGAAGGTTGCGGCCATGGCGATGGCGAAAGCGTTCTGCATCAGGAACCAGGCAGCGGTTGCGGTCAGCACCGAACCCAGCGCGACCAGCACCACCAGCACCCCGCGCACCCAGCTTCGGACCGAAGGCAGCACCAGCAGCACTGCCCCCAACCAGACCGCAACAGCCCCCACCAGTGCCAGCAACGCGCCCGGGGTGCCGGTTACTCCGGTGCCTGCCATGAACCAGGCATAAAAGCCCAATGCGACACCGACAAGCGCGGGAAGGATGACAAGAGACTGGACCATGAGACCGCCGTTTCGGATGATTGCACCGGTCGGCAAACCCGCGGCATGCGCAATTGTTCCCGCTTCGCTGGGTTTAATCAGGGTGACAGCCGGTGGCCGGTCAATCGGACGGTTGGGCGTCTTCGCTGCCCGGTGCCTGCATCGACAAGCGGGTCATCCGTTCGGGAAGCGTTTCCTCGACATGACGCTGGATGTCGTCGTCCGTCCGGTTGCTGCTTGCCGAGGGGACTCCCTCGATGAACCCGTCCTGCCGAAGCTGTGCAAAAAGCGCATCCAGGTCCACCTCGCCGACGGAACTGTAGTCCACCCGCGTGGTGCCTTCCTTGACCCAGCAGGCCCGCAGGCAATCCATGGTCCTCACCGTCGCGCCGGCAAAGACGGTCAGCTGGTTCGCCAACCTGGGCAGAATGAACGACCGCCGCCGCGCGATCATCGCGACGCTGCTGCCCTCACGCAGCGCATAGGCCGCCATGTGCAACGCGGAGCCATCCAGCGCCACAAGCTGCCGGGCCGCGGCATAGCGGGCAAGCTGGGTGCGGGCCGGGTGTCGCTGCGGGTGGAAGATCTCATACCCGTTGGCGGCCATCACCTCTTCGACCGCCTGCTCGAACAGGATCCCGCCGCGGTTGTCCGGCAACCCGCTGCGCGAGACATAAAGACGCTCTGGACCGTCGGGGGCCACCTCGGCGGCAACCCTGTCGCGCATGAAGCGGCGATACTGCGGGCTGCCCGCCATCCGGGCCTCATGGCCAAATCCCGGATCGGCAACGACCAGCTCTTCCACGCAGGTCGGGGTCCGCACGCTGTCGATAGGGCGGTCACCGCAGAAGATCTGCAGGAAGGGGCTGTAGGCCCGCCGGGCCCGCCACACCGAATTCGGACCGAACGGGATGTAGAGGACCGAGGCGATTGGCTCGGCATCAACCCCCAGCACCCAGAGGCGGGGGGTGGCTTCCAAAAGGAAGTGGCCGAAATGCGGATGCATCGGTCCCGCGAACATGTGACGTCCGGCCAGTTTCTCCAGCGGCTGTCCAAGCACCGCAGGGTCCGGCGCAACCCGGGGCTTTCGCGGCCGGATGTAGTCCAGAGAGTAGGGCACGAACGCCCCGTCCCGGTCCAGCACTCCACAGCGACCTTCGGAATCCGGCGGGCAGATGACGGCATCCTTCAGGACCACGAACTGGTCGCTCAGTCCTGTATGGTTATAGCTTGCCATCGAGGCCATCCTGCCGTGGTTCCGCTGCGTGACCCTGCGCCCCGATCTTTGCCAGAAGCCAGCCCTGCCACGCCCCCTGGGCCTCGCCCTCGCCGGGCAGCAGCTCGCGGACAGGGCGGTTGTGCTGGCCGTAAGGGATCGTTCTGACCTCAAGGGGGCAGGCACGCGCCACCATGTCGGCGGTCAGCCGGGCAATGGCCGCCCGTGGCATGATGGCATCCCCCCGCGCAATCAGGATGGCGCCGGGCGTCGGATGCCCGGCCGTGATGCGCCAGGGCTGTGGCGGGACCGCTGCCACGCCGATTGCCAGCACCGGTGTGGCGGCGGGTGGTTCGGTGCCGTCCAGACCATAGGCATAGCCCAGGGCGGCAATGCCGCCGGCCGACAGCCCCATGACAACCAGCGGCACATCGCCCAGCGCCGGACCTGCCGGGTCCTGCCGCAGCCAGTGCACCGCCGTGCCCAGGTCCTGCGCCGCCCGGTAAAGCAGGGGGCCGAAGAGGCGGGTGGTGGTTTCGGGATAGTACTGGCCGCTTCTCGCCAGGGCCTCGCCCACCACGGGCGGAAGATGCGGTGGCAGGGCCCGCAAGGGATGGCCGCCTTTGCGATAGTCGATGGAGGCGAATGCAAGACCTCGTGCCGCAAGGACTCCGGCGTAGTGCCGGGCCAGCCGGTCTTGCCGGTTGCCGGTCAGAAAGCTGCCGCCATGGGCATAGACGACAAGCGCCGAAGGGCGACCGGGCCCGCACGCATAGTCAAGCGCCAGCCCGTGGGCGTAAGTGAAGGTCTCGCGGCGGATCGGCGCGTCAGTCATCGGCAGGGTCCAGGCGGAAGGCCGAGAGGCTGCCGTTCTCGCTTCCGAACTCGACCCCGCTGACCATCCGGCCGCCGGTGTCCTGCAGGCGCAACCGGTCGGCAAACCGGCGCCCGCCGTCACCAAGGGCCGAAGCCGCGACGATCGTCGCTCCGTCGGCAAGCAGGGCGCGCGCGGCTGCAAGGGTCTCCAGCGCGCGAACGTCGGCGTCGGCGAACAGCAGCAGATCGTACCCCCCGGCCGGTGCTGCGGCACGCGCCGCGCCCGACAGGAACCTGCGCTCGTCCTCGCTGCGGATCGTCAACCGGTCGCCAAAGCGCCGGGCCAGCCAGTCCGCGGCAATCGGCACATAGCGACCCCGCTCGGGCGGGTCGGTGTCGCCCTCGACTGGCCAGCGCGCAGCGTCGGTGGCGGCGATCCGCAGGGCGGGGTCCTGCATCAGCGCCGCAAGCATCAGATGGCCGGTGTCATAGCCGATCACCAGCGCATGGCGCGCGGTGCCAAGCCAGCCCAGTAGATGGCGGCGCATCTGGTCGGACCGGGTGCGCAGCTTGGTGTCCGAGATCAGCTGGTTCTGCATGTGCCGGTAGAAATGCAGCCCCTGAAAGCGGGCGGGACGGTCCTGCGCGGCCATCCCTTCGATCAGCGCCTGGTTCAGGCCCGCGACGTCCAGCTTCAGCCTGTCCTGGGCCAGAAGGTCCGGCACCTTGGCCGCCAGCGTGTCCTTGCGCAAAAGACGCGCATCGGGCGCAGCCCCGGCGGCCGGGCTGTCCCCGAACACTCCGGCAAGACGGTTGATCAGCGCCACGTTGCGCTGGGCCAGCGCGTCGCTGGACACAACCTCGGTCGAGGGGCCATTGCGCCGATTGTAGGCAAAGGTCGACGTGCCCCATTTCTGCTCGGCGTAGATGCGGTCGGGGCCGTCGTACCAGACGTCCGGGGCGCTTTTCTGCCAGGGGATGAAGTAATGTGTCGGGAAGATGTGCAGCAGATCGGAACCGGGGGCCTTTTCGCGGATCATCCGCATCAGAAAGCGGTTCCCGGTCGAAACCTCGGGCTTGCGCAGCTCCCAGGGTTCCAGGGTGGCAAGCTCGTCGATCACGGCGCCGACGAAGGGATTGCCCGGCGCGCAGGCAAGGATCGGGCAGACGCCGCGCAGCTTGTCGGTCTCGGGGCGATCATAGACCGTGTAGGCGCGGGGCCGGTCCAGAAGCTCGTCGACCGGATGCAGGCAGATCGCATCGGCATCCGCCATGAAGCCGCCGTAGCGGTACAGAAGTTCATACCGCATCATGTCCTGCGCGCCCGCCCAGGCCCCGCGCCAGGCGTATTCGTTGATCAGCTTGCGCAGGCGGAACGGATAGCCCGCGAGGGTGTCGTTGCCAAAGACGGTGTAGGACCATGAAGGATGCGCCTGGGGCCAGGTCTGCATCCACAAGGTCGGGGCCGGTTTCGGACCGATCCAGATATGGGCAAGGCGCTTGGGTATGGCTGGCATTGCGGCGGTCGCCCTCAGTCCTGCATGGCCGCAGCACCGGCAGACGCAGCGTCGCGCGGGTGGGCCTCCTGCGTCTTATAGGCAAGCGGGTGTCGTTTCCAAGCCGCTCCGTGCCGCTTCGCACCGGGCCAACCGGCCAACGTCCCCGGCCGCCGGCCCGCGGACAGGCCGGGGCAGGGCATTGCTTCGGCCCGGTTGGCATGGGCGGCATTCGTGATGATCCGGGGCACATCCCCTCCTTTGGCAGCGGAACGCGTCAGAACAAGGTGCCGAAGCGTTCGGGTAGCCGGTACACCTCCAGGCCCTCGGGACCGGGAAACGCCCAGTATCCCAGGGCGTCGCGGCTTCGGCCATCCCGCATCATCTGCACCACCTCTGGAAATTCGCTTCGCTCTTCGCCGGGCAGCGTCAGGTCGCCCGCCTTGTCCGCAAACCTTAGATGAAAAAGGTAAAGCCGGGGGTCCAGCGTGACATCCGCCACAGTGCTGCCTTGGCCCCCGACAGAAAAGGCAATGCGCTTGCGGGTGATGCAGGGCTTGGACGAAGCCGGCTTCAGCCGGAAGTGCCGCCAGACCGACAGCAGCGGTACGGCAGGGTCCGGCGCCACGGGGGGCGAGGGGCAGAGAAGCTCGACACCAAGGGGCGAGATGACCTGCGGTGCCGTGCCTTGATCGAACAAGGCGTCCAGATACTCCGGCAATGCCAACCCGGTGGCCGGGTCGGGTGCCACGATTTCGTCCACCCCGGTGCAAATCACCCAGTTGTAGTACAGCGTCAGCCCGCTGGTGAACTGCGACAGCGTCTCCCAGCGGCGGTGGTCAAGGCCGGACTGATCCTCGCTATCGGGCAGGTGGATCAGGTTCGCGCCCGCGGCGATCCGGTCGATCTCGGCGTCCGGGCCGTGGCGCAGGATGTAAAGGTTCTCGCGGCCCAGGAGCCTGCCATGGTAATTCACCCAGCGGCGCAGCAGGGCGTGGTCGCCCTTGACCGTCGTCACCGCCGCCATCCGCGCCTTGGAGGGGTCGGGTCCGGCCGCAATAGGCCGCACCGGTGCGTCACCAACGCCCGGAACGGGGTCGGGCGGGTCCGCCGGCGGGGCGACAGGAGGCGGGTCGGCCTTCGGCTCGGGCGGGGGTGCAATGCCTACGGGCGGCGGCACGTCGAAGATCCAGCGCACCCGGCGGGTCCCGACCTGATCCGCCAGGATGCTGTTGGCTCGCTCTTTCATCCCGGCATCGGCCAGAACGGTCCTGCCCCGGTAATGCAACAGCGTCACATCCGCATCCTTCGGCAGGGGCTTGCCGCGCAGAAGTCCGTTGATGCTGTAATTGTACCGTTCCGGCAGGATGTTCCAGGTCATCCCGGCCACCAGGACCGCCACGGGCAGGGTCATCTGGTCCAGATAGGGCCTGCGACTGTCGATCCCGGTCCGGTCCAACCTCTCGGCGCAGTCCATCCAGACCTCGGCAAAACGCTTGCCCTCGGGGCTGCGCCAGCGCTCGTCGATCACGACCAGCCCGGCGTTGAAATAGGGCACGACCTCCAGCCGCTTGTCGCGCATCAGGGTGATCCGCTCCTTGGGCACATCAATGCCGAAGGTGCCGTAGATCCCGTCCCACACCGTTTGCGGCGCCCAGCGCATCGACCCGGCGGGCACGAGGCCGATCTGCCCCGAACTGACCAGCTCCGCCACGGTGCAAGGCCGCAAGAACATCATGTCCGTGTCAAGGAAGGCGGCGAAATCGGTGTCCTTCGGCTCCAGCGTCGCAAGGATCTTGTTGCCGTGGGGGTAGGGCGGGTCGAACCGGCCCTCCGCCTCGATCGGCAGGATCTCGCAGCGCAGGCGACGCAGCACTTCCAGGGGCTCCCGCTCCATCTCTGCCCAGCGATGCCGCGGGCAGTAGCCGATCATCCGGACCTCGGGCGGCAGGTACTTCCGGATCGAAGCGGCGAGGTGGCAGGCCATGTAAAGATAGGCCGGCGGCTCGACGATGAAAAACAGCGTGAGGCTGGGTGACGGGGATGGCCCGGCCATCAGAACACCCCGTTAAAGCGTTCGGGCAGGCGGTAGACTTCCGGTGGGCGTCCCCCGCCCATCAGGGTAAACGGCGGGCGCGAGATCCGGTGCTTCAGCATCGCGTGACGAAAGGCGGGGTGGTCCACGGTCTCGGCCACCGGGGCGCGCTGCGACAGGGCGCGGAACGTACCTTCGACCGAGGCCCAGCCCCATCCGCCCGCCTGCATCGCCGTCTTCTCCGCCTCGGTCTTGCCAGCAAGCCGCCGCTCCAGGCTTTTCTGGAACCGGGCCATGCAATAGTCATAGTCGATGAACCGCAGGTGAAAGTTGTAGAGGTTCGGGTCGATGGTGATCTCGCGGTGGTTCGCGCCGTGCCCGCCGGCCTTGAACTCGGTCGGGCGGCTGATCAAGCAGGGTTTGGAGTAGTTGGAGTTCAGCCGATAGCAGCGCCGTAGCCCCAGGATCGGCTGTGCGGGGTGCAAGGGTTCGGTCTCGCTGTCCACGTTATGCACCATCTCGATGGCAAAGCAGGTCAGCGCCGGAGGCACCTCCTGCCGCTCGGAGACGGCCATGAGATAGCCCACAAGGTCACCCGGCACGGCAGGGTCAAGGACGATGAACTCGTCCACATCATTGCAGGCCACCCAGTTGTAGAACCCGGTCAGCGCCGAGGCGTGCTGCGACAGGATCTGCCACCGCCGCTGGTTGACCGATTTCTTAAGCTTGTCATAGGGCAGTCGGATCACGTTGCAGCCCTGCGCGATCCGCGCGACATCGGCGTTGCCGCCATGGTTCAGGACATATATCGCAGTGTCTGGCAGATATCTGCGCCAATGGGCGATCCAGCGTTCAAGGAAAAAGTCCTCCTCATGCACCATGGTCAGTGCGGCAAGCGGGGCCTTCGACCTGTCAACCGGCATGCAATCCAACGTTCCTTACAGTCACGCACAGACTATGGCAGGCGGCAGGAAGGCACGCAATCATCCGGCGTCACGGCGATTTCCGCCGTTTCTTCCGCTCGGTCCGTGGTTTGTTCGCTGTCGCCGACTGGGGCGGATCGACCTGGCCGGCGACGGACGCAGGGTCCTCCACATCAAGCAGATCGATGACCGACAGCGCCAGCCGCAATTGCACCCGGCGCTTGCCCAGCGCCGTTATCGCGGGCATGTCCGGCCAGTCAGCCAGATCCAGCCGCATCGCGGGCCCCCAGCGCCGTATCACCGTCACCCCGCCATAAGCCACGTGAAAGGTCACCGCCCCGGTGCCGGCGTCGATCTCGTTCACGCCGCTGCCGACATGCACCACATCGTCGCCATCGCTTAGCGTCACCACATTCCGCCCCGGCCCTGTGTGGATGGTCGACGATCCGTCGCCATCCACGATCCGGTCATTGCCATGCCCGCCATGGATGCGGTTGTTGTTGCCGCGCCCGAAGATCACATCGTCGCCGGTGCCGCCGTCCAGCGTGTCCTTGCCCGGCCCGCCCGCCAGTGTGTCATTGCCCGCCCCGCCGTAAAAGGCGTGCCGGCTTGAGGTCAGCGTCGCGATCGCCCGCAACTCATCATCCCCGGCACCGCCGCGGAAGGTGGCGCTGCCGTATTTCGGGCCCAGCATGATATCGCCCCGGTCCGACCCGGTGACGTCAACCTCCACCCGCTCCGACGTCTCGAAGTTGATCGGGCTGTCCGGATGCGCGACGATCTTCAGGGTCTTCCGCACCTCGGGGTCCGCCTCGTTGCGGGCGACCACGGTCGCGATGCGGATCCGTTCGACATGCGGCGGGCAGTGCAGGACATAGTCATCCGGCCCAGCCATGTACCAAAGCGTATCCAGCCCCCCGCCGCGTTCCTCGCGGATCTTCTCGGCATCGGCACCGTAAACCCAATAGTCGGTATCGCCCCCGCCGCCCGCAAGGATCACGCTGCCGTCCACCGCCATCATCGCATTGACCCCGGCTTCCGGATTTTCGAACCCACGCAGGTCCAGCCCCAGTGCCAGCGCGCCTTGCACCAGTTCCGCCCGCAGCGCCTCCAGCGGGGCCGTCTCCTTCAGGTTTACCGTCTCCCCCGGATCGGCCTCGATGTCGTAGACATGCTCCTCGCCGTTCGGATAGCGGAAATAGCGCAGATGGGTCAGACCCTCGGTCGAAGGCCGCACCGACAGGGTGCCGAACACACTCGTCACGGGGGATTGGCCGCGGTCGTAAACCCCGAACGACGCATCCAGAAGCGGCAGCAGGCTTTGCCCCTGGCTCCAGTCCGGGCGCGGCGGCTGGCCCGCGATCTGCATCAGCGTCTTCGGCACATTGCCCAGCGACACCGGCAACGCCACTTGCCCCGGCGTGATCCCCTTGTGCCAGATCGCCAGCGGCACATGGGCCGCGCTGTCCCACTGGCTCATCTTGTGGAAACTGTCGTGGTTGCCAAGGTTGAAGCCATTGTCCGACAGGAACACCACCGTCGTATTGTCCCCAAGTGGAGAGGCCTCCAGCGCCGTCATGAAGCGGCCGATCTCGTGGTCCACATGGCTGATCGCCGCGAAATAGGCCCGCACCACCTGCCGCCACGCCTCGTCGCTGGACCGTTCCGGCGTCCAGTGGCCGTTGGCGATATAGGCCGCCTCGTAGACCGCAAAGCCGGGCTGCGGGCCGAACTGGTCTTCGGGCGAGGCAATGCTGGGCCAGCGAATGTCAGCGGGGTCATACAGCTGGTAGAACCGGTCCGGGCAATCGAGGTTGTAGTGCGGGTGCTTGAACCCCAGCTGGATCAGCTGCCGTCGCGCAGGGTCCGCCCGGTCCAGATAGCGGATCGCGTTTTCGGCCACCCAGAAGTCATAGAACCGGTCGTCCTGTTCGCCCTTGTCATTCGGGTGGTTGGTGCCCTGTATCCCCGGTCCACCCTCCAGATAGACCTTCACCCCGGTACGATCGCCCGAGTCCTGCACCAGCGGGTTTTCGTGGAACAGAAGGCGCCGGTAATCCTCCCGCATCGGCCGGTAGTTCGCGTCGACCTTCCCGGTGGTGAAGGTGTGGAACCCCGCCCGCCGCAGGTCATGCGCCCAGGCCTTCTCGGGCGGCAGCACGTCGCTCCAGAACCGGTTCAGGTCGACCAGCCCAGAGCGAAACGGCGACAGCCCGGTCGCAAGCTCTGCCCGGCAGGGCGCGCACAGGGGCACCGTCGCATAGGCATTGCTGAACCGCACCGCCCCGGCCATCAGCCGGTCAAGGTTGGGCGTCTGGATGCGCAAACCGAAGGTGTCGCGCCAGGTGTAGACGTCAATCATGTCGTCCACCCAGATCACGCAGAGGTGGCCGTCCCGGATGGCATCGGCATCGAAGGCCATGCCTCAGCGTCTCCACAGATAGTAGCGTGCCAGTTTCAGGCGCTGGGCCTCATCGGCGCCGGTCTGCGGCAACAGCAGCGACCTGCCCGGCCACAGCAGGACATCCTCGATCACCGCCTCACCCAAGGTCTTCTGCAGGCCGCTCCGGTGGCTGCGCACGCCCACAAACAGCGACGAAGGCTTGGGCAGCGACGGCGCGATCCCTTCACCCCGATGGACCTGCCCCGCGCTGTCCTGCAGCGCGATCCGGCCCCGGTCGACCGAAACGAGCACACAGCGCAACCCGTCCACCCCGGGGGTCTTCGGCACGTCCAGCGACAAGCCCTCGCTGGTATCCTTGACCAGAAGGGTTTCGCCGTAATCCGCCAGAAACAGATAGGGCGCGCTGCCGCTTTCACCCTCGCCATTGATGGTCAGCAGGGTCCGCCCTTCCACCTCGGGGTCCGACCGGTAAAGGATCGCCATGCTGAACCGCTCTGTCCGGTCCAGCACGCCCGGCAACACCAGCCCGCAATGCACGCCCGTCCGGCAATGAAGCCCGCCGCCGGTGTCTGTCGCAGCCCAATGGCCGTGGCCTTCGTTGGGCTTTGTCGGTAGCGCCTCATGAGCGCCATCCGTGCTGCGCCAGCCCAGGACAAGGCCATCCGCGTCCAGCCCCAGAAGCCGCGCCTCGCCATGCAGCCACAGGCCCCCAGCCCCGGCAATGGAGGCGGCAAGGTCAGCGCTTGATCCGTCCAGCAGCGCCGCCTCGGGCAGGTCATCCTCCACCCGGATCATGCCGCCCCACCTTCGCGGATCGCCAGACGGCAGGGCAGGGCCCAGCGGTGCAGCATCCGCCCATCCGCCGCCGCCAGCTGCCAGCCATCACGCACCGCCACCTGTCCCGGACCATCAGGAGCGACGCCATAGCCGTAGCGCAGCCGCACGTCCTCGCCCTCGGGCCGCCGGTCCAGCGTGATCAGCACCGCCTGAGCATCCTCCGGATCGATCGCAACCGACAGGATCTTCGCCCCTACCCGGTCCCCATCCAGCGCGAAACCCACCGCGCGGTCACCGCCGACATCGCCGCCGGGTGCCAGAACCAGATCGCCCAGCGCCCGCAACACCAACCGCAGCACCACCGCGCCCTTCGGCCCCGCCTCAAGCTCTGCCAGATGGATGACCGGGCAGCGCCAGCCGTCCTGCAGCGGGTCGGGCTTCAGCGTCAGCGCTCCCGCAGCACTTGCCGCCGCCGCTGACATCGCCGCCATGTGCCGCCGCGCCGCAGGTGTCGGGCGGTCATATTCGTCATGGGTGAACATGTGGCTTGGGGCCGAGATCACCAGCCGGTGCGCGCCGCAGTTCCAGGCCAGTTCCCACTGCGCCTCGATCACACGGTCCAGGGTCAGGCCTGGCCGCCCCGCCTCCAGCCGCGCCACGAACACCGGGCGGTCAAAGCCCAGCTTCGCCAGCCCGTTCTCGATCCGCGCCATCAGCGCCAGCATCCCGTCACGGTACTCCACCGCCGTCCCTGCCACCGCCTCCAGCGCGAAATCGAGGGTTACCGCGAAGATCCGCGCCGGTTTGCCCAAGCGTGCCGCCGCCAGCTTCAGGTTTCCCGCCGCCCGCAGCAGGTTCTCCACCGCCATGCCGCCCGCCAGCGCCGCAGCCGAGGCGGAGCTGTCCGTCTCCACCCGCGTCACGAACACGGGCAGACCGGCGTGCTTTTCCAGCTGCCAGTCCAGACACACCTCGGCCATCAGCGCCTCATGCGTCATCTCGCGCAGGTGGGACAGCAGGTCCGTCACCGCCGCCCGCTCCACCCCGGCATGACCGACAGCACCAATGTCATCCGCCGGGGCCAGGATGTGGAACGGATAGGCCGCGCGGTCCGGGTTCGCCAGGGCCGCCCTCGGCCCGCCGATCCCAAGGATGCCCACCACCGCGCCGGGGGCATCGGCCACCACGTCGCCCCCCGCCCGGTTAAGGCGAAAGTCACGCGGTCCCTGCCGCCCCGGCAGACGGCCCGAAAACCGCAGCCAGTCGCCCTCCGCCCGGATGTTCCAGACGTCGTGGCCGTCCAGCAACGACTCAAGCTCGGCCATGTCACGCGGGTCGCTGGCAGCCGGCGCTGCCCCCTCGGCCTGCAACCGCCCGCCCAGCCGCAGCGCGATGTCGTCGATCACCTTGTCCGACAGCCGCAGCACCAGGCCGGTGGGGTCGTAGCCGATCACGTCGCCGTTCCGGGCCCGCACCAGCACGCCATGGCCCGCCCGCAGCTTCAAGCCGGGCAGGTTGTTATCAGTCTTGTTGGTCACGCGGTTTCTTTCGGTTCCTGCAATCTTGTTCAGGCGGCCCCGGCACCCCCGGGCGGCGGATTGCCAACATATCGAAAATACCCTAACCCACGGTAAGGTTTCGTTCCAGTAGGTCGAAGGCCCCGCCAGCTTGACCGACACAGCCGACACACCTCCCCTCCCGCCGATCCTGCCGGACGCCTCGGCCGCAGGCCCAGCCAGCGCTTTTCGCATCCTTGCCCCCAGGGCCGCGCTGTGGTTCGAACCCGGGTCGCGACAACTGGTCGTCAGCTTTGACAACCTCGCCACCGTGGATGAGCCCTTTCCCCGCCCCCCCTGGCTGCTCGCCCGTCTGCAGACCGAAGGCTACGCCGTCCTCGGAGTCCAGACCTTCGCCAAGGACTGGTATCGCAACCCCGACGCAGGCCCCCTAGTACGGTCACTCGCCGCCACCGGGTTTTTCCGTCAGTTCGACCGCGTGGTGTTCATCGGCGCTTCGATGGGGGCCTTTGGCGCGATCAACCTCGCCACGCTGGTGCCGGGGGCCATGGTCATTGCGTTCTCGCCCCAGTCCACCATGTCCACCAGCATCGCCCCCTTCGAACGCCGCTTCGGTTGGGCCGTCCGGAAGGGCGACTGGACCACCCCGGCCTTTCTTGACGCCCGCGACGCGGTGCCGAACCTGACCCGGATCATCCTCCTCTACGATGGCCGCGTGCCCGAGGATCTGGCCCACGCCCGCCGCCTTGCCGCGCCAAATGTCCAGTTTGTCCGCATCGACCACAGCACCCACGAAGCCATCCGCGTGATCCTGAAATGTGGCGCCCTGCCGCCGCTTCTGCGCGAGGTGATGCAGACCGGCCAGGCCGGCCCCGCCTTCTGGCAGGCCATGCGCGCCCGCCGCAGCGTGCGCAAATGGGCCCGCGCGATGATGGCGGCGGTCGTGGCCGACGGCCACCCCGCCCGCATCCGCGCCACAGCGACGGCGCTGCTGAGGCAAGAGGCGTATCTCTTTGCCCAGACCGCCCTTCGTGATCTGAACGTGAAGCCGCCCGCCTGATCAGCCCCGAAGGAACAGCAGCGAGCCACCCACCGCCGCCTTCGCATCCTCGTGAAAACCGACAGCCGCCAGCGGCCCGGTGAACCCCGCGCGTGCCGCGTCCCGCTCTGCCGCTGTGTCGAACGGCACGATGATCCGCCGCACGCTGTCCAGCGGGGCCGCCGCCAGCATCTCAGGCGTCAGTCCCGCCCGCCCGTTCACCCGCAAGGCATCGGGGCGAAAGTCGCGCAAGCAGGCATCTAGCCCCCCCGCCACCCCCAGTTTGCCCCCAACCAGCTTCAGGATCGAGGTATCGCCAAACCCGTTCCGCCGTTGCACTTCCGCCGCAGCTTTGGTCATGCCGGACGCCTCATCCTGCAGCATCACCACCAGCCCCGTAGCCTCGCGCAAGGCCTTCATCGCGCAAAACCCGACACCGCCGCCCAGTTCCAGAAGCCGCCTGGAGCCTGCCAGATACACCCCGATGTTGCGGGCATGCTTGCGCTCGAACTTGCCCGCCAGCACCGCCATCACCGCCTCGGCTGAAAAAAGCTGCGGGTCGGCGGGCAGGGCAAGCTTCTGGTTCTCCACCCACTCCACCCCGCCTGACAGCGCCACCTTCGGCCCGGCGTAGGCCCCCGGCGCGGCGACAGGCAAAGGCTCCGCCGCCCGCGCCTCGGCCGCCGCGTCGACCGTGCGCTGCTCCACCTTGCTCATCTTCGCGGCAATCTTTGCCGGGTCACGCGCCTTGGGCGGCTTGGCCTCGACCCTGGTGATCGGCACCTTGCCGGCCTCGATCAGCCCCGCCCGCAGCTCCGCATAGGCTGCTGTCCCGCGCAGTTCGGCCAGCCGCGCCTCGACCCGCGCCAGCGCCGCCTCATGCAGACCACGCAACACCGGGTCCTCCAGAAGCTGCGCCATGATCTCGGCCCGCCTCGGCGCATGGCGCAGGATGCGCGTGTCCGACACCTCGTTCCTGTCCTGCAGCGCCCAGTAATTGGCGTTGTACTTGTCCGCCTTGTTGTTCACGTTGCCACGCAAGCGGCGGATCGCGTAGCTGTCGACCGACTTCACCGCGTAATGGTTCATCTGCGCCCAGTCGAAGCCCACCGTGCGCCGGATCGACCGCCAGCCGCGGAACTTGAAGTAATCCTCCATCGTCTGCCCCGATCCGTTCAGCCACAGCACCGTATCGGCAAACCCTTCCTTCAGATGCTTGTTGCGGATCGACGGCCGGTGGATCCCCAGCTTCCAGAAGTCCGGGTCATACTTGAACAGCGTCTTCACCCCCCACCCCATGTGCCACAGGGGCGGGGCCGCGCGGGTATACTGTTCGGTCACCGGGGCAGCGGACCAGTCCACCACCCCGCTTGACCCGAAGATGCGCCAGGTGACGACGATCCCGTTCGCGCCAACCGCCACCGCATCATCCAGCATCCCGTCCAGATGGCCCGACGGGTGGTTGACCGACAGGAACTCATCGGCGTCAAACACCATCAGCCAGTCGGACCCCCCGACCAGCGGCTCCTCCTGGGCATGGGTCAGGGCCGAAGGTTGCGGCTTGCCCCCCGGCGGGATCACATTGCGCCGGTGATGGCCAAGGCCCAACTCTTCCAGCCGCTGCAACATCTCGACCGTGCCGTCGGTGCAGTCGTTGGTGTAGACAAGGATATCCGTGAAGCCGACCGCCAGATGGTGCGCGAACCATTCAAGCAGGAACGGTGCCTCATCCTTCATCATCGACACCGCCATCACCGTGCCGTGGCGGCTGACAGGTTTCTGCAGGGTCACCACGGCGGCAGCGTCATTCTTCCAGCGCTGCGCCCGGATCGATGCCAAGCGCGTCACACATCCGCGCAACATAGGAATTGGCAAGCGGACCGTTGCGGCGCCAGTAGGGCTTGGTCCCGTTGGTATAGAGGTGGACCGAGACGGTGGCTTCGGTGAAGTGCCCCTCGACCCTACCATAGGGGTCGAAGAACACGTCGTTAAGCTGGAACGGCACCGGGTAAAGCACATCCGAGCCCATGGCCTTTTCGATGTCCCCGGTCGCTTGCGCGAACCAGGTAAAGGCCTGCGGACCAAAGGCCGTGCGTTCGGTCTTGTAGATCGCCGCGGCGTGGGTGAGGTCGCCCTTTTCGGTGAAGCGGTCCATCTGCTTGCGCTGCTTCTTGTTCCACCAGGCCGGATAGTCGGGCAGGTTGTCATAGTAGTCGATCAGTTGGGTGATCAACTCGCAGCCCACCGGCAGCCCGACGACCCCGCAATTCAACGCCCCGCGCATCCCGTGGCCGGCAAAGACGTAGTCCCACTTGTCCGGAAAGGGCTTGTGGCAAAAGGCGTCGCAGTCGATCCAGAGCGCATCGGTCTTCTGGATCATCTTGTAGCGGAAGACGTTCGACAGGAACGAAGCCGAGGTCGCCTCGACCAGGGCCATGTCCAGCTCCATGATCTCGGTCGCGGGCCGGATGACCACGCCTTCGGGGGCGTTCTTCACGTCATCGGTGCAGTAAAGTGTGACGGGATGGCCGTGCCGCAGGTGGGATTTCAGGCACAGCTGGTTCAGATAATGCAGCCGGTCCCCGATCCAGAGCGAGGCCACGGGCCGGCGGTTCAGCGTCTGGTCGGGGGTCATGGCCGGGGGTCCGCTCGGTGGTTTTTCCGCCCTTGTCCTACCGGATCGGGCGGGGCGAAACAACCGGTTTGGCCTGCCCTCGCTGGCGGGATCAGGCTTGCTGCAGTAAGCGCCCTGCGCCACAGCTGGCATATCGAGCGCCTGCGGCGCGAAGACCTTTGCCCTCGCCTCTGGCCTGCGGCCAACCGGCGAGGACGGCGGGGGTTTTCCACCCCCGCACCCCCGGAGAGTATTTCTCAAAAGAGCAAGCCAAGGCAGCTGGCCTCCTATGTGCCACCCACCCAACGGCGCCCCTCAGGCTTGCCCCAACCCCGGACCAGACTTCAAGCGATGCCACCAGGTCCGCTCCGGTCTTCACAACCGGTCAGGCCCGCTCGGCCCCAACCTGCGTGACAAACCCCGTCCCGCCCCTGTAGGACTGCGCGCATGTCCGACGCATCCCGCCTGTTTTCGCTTTCCGGCCGCCGCGCGCTGATCACCGGTGCCTCGCAGGGCATCGGCCTCGCGCTGGCCCAAGGCCTGGCGCAGGCCGGCGCTGCCGTGGTCATCAACGGCCGGGACAAGGCCCGCGCCGAGGCCGCCGCCGCCACGATCCCCGGGGCCGAGGTTCTGGTCTTCGACGTCACCGATGCCGCCGCCGCCCGCGCCGCCATCGACGGCTGGGAAGCTGCTGGCAAACCCATCGACATCCTGGTGAACAACGCCGGCATCCAGCACCGCGCGCCGCTCGAGGACTTTCCGCCCGACGCGTTCGAGCGTCTCCTCCAGACCAACATCGCCAGCGTCTTCCATGTCGGCCAGGCCGTCGCACGCCACATGATTGCACGGGGGCAGGGCAGGATCATCAACATCGCCAGTGTGAACGCGGCGCTCGCCCGGCCGTCGATCGCGCCCTACACGGCGACCAAGGGGGCCGTCGTGAACCTCACCAAGGGCATGGCCACCGACTGGGCCCGCCACGGGCTGAACTGCAACGCCATCGCACCCGGCTACTTCGACACGCCGCTGAACGCGGCCCTCGTCGCCGACCCCGCCTTCAGCGACTGGCTGATCCGACGCACCCCCGCCGGTCGCTGGGGCCGGGTGGAAGAGTTGCAGGGCGCGTGCATCTTCCTCGCCTCGGACGCCGCCAGCTTCGTCAACGGCCATGTCCTTTACGTCGACGGCGGGATCACCGCGTCCCTATGACCCTGCGACTTGTGATCATGGGCGTCTCGGGCTGCGGCAAGTCTTCCCTCGGGCAGGCCCTCTCCGCCCGGCTATGCTACCCCTACCGCGAAGGCGACGACCTTCATCCGGCGGAAAACGTCACCAGGATGCGCGCAGGCACGCCCTTGACCGATGCCGACCGCTGGCCCTGGCTTGACCGTGTCGCCGAAACCCTGCGGGCCGAAGCGCCGGTGCTGGTCGGCTGCTCGGCCCTGAAGCACGCCTACCGCGAGCGCCTGCGCGCGGGGGCCGGTGGCCCGGTCACATTCCTGCACCTTCACGGCAGCCGCGACCTGATCGCCGCCCGCATGGCCGACCGGAAAGGCCATTACATGCCGCTCTCCCTCCTCGACAGCCAGTTCGCCACCCTGGAAGCCCCTGGTCCGGACGAGGCGATCACCGTCGACCTCGCCCTGCCGCTGGCAGACCTGGTCGAACGCGCCCTGGAGCGGCTCGGATGAGCGCACGCATCATGATCCAGGGCGCCGGCTCCAACGTTGGCAAGTCCCTGCTGGTGGCGGGCCTCTGCTGCCACTTCACCCGGGCTGGCCTGACCGTCCGCCCCTTCAAGCCCCAGAACATGTCGAACAACGCCGCCGTGGCGACGGGCGGAGAGATCGGCCGCGCCCAGGCCCTGCAAGCCCGCGCCTGTCGTGTCGCCCCGCACGTCGACATGAACCCCGTCCTTTTGAAGCCCGAGTCCGAAACCGGCGCGCAAGTCATCGTCCAGGGCCAGCGCCTCACCACCGTGAAGGCGCGAGAGTATGCCGCCCTGAAGCCCCAACTCATGGCCCCCGTCCTCGACAGCTTCCAGCGCCTCTGCACCCAGGCCGATCTCGTGATCGTCGAAGGCGCCGGCAGCCCCGCCGAAGTGAACCTGCGCGCCAACGACATCGCCAACATGGGCTTCGCCATCGCCTCGAACACCCCGGTGATCCTGACCGGCGATATCGACCGCGGCGGCGTGATCGCCCAGCTTGTCGGCACCCAGGCCGTCCTCGACCCCGCCGACAATGCAATGATCCGCGGCTTCCTCATCAACAAGTTCCGCGGCGATACCAGCCTCTTCGACGACGGCTACCGCCTGATCGAGGCGCGCACCGGCTGGCAGGGCCTGGGCGTCATCCCCTGGTT
>JANPJZ010000228.1:0-110034 GCA_031425795.1 Rhodobacter sp.
TGTTGCTGTGGCTGGGCTGCAGTAAGAGTCATGGGAGTCCCGGGAAAGTAGTATAGTAGAAGTCATAAGTCATTGTATTGTAAGTACTCCGCGACTCTTCCAAGTAGGGATAGTAGTCAAACAACCTAAAAGCCATAAGTCATTGTACTCCAGATACTCCGCGACTCTAGAGTCGCGGAAAACGCAGGGTCGTAGTAATTTTGGCGTCAGACCAGAACTATGAGACTGCAATCTCGATGTACCCCTAAGAGCTCGAACGGCCCACATATTAAGTAGGCCGCAGCACACGGTCTTTGATCTCCACAATACGGAGCGTGTAGTTAGCTGGTGCCGACTTCAGTATGCAGATTTCGCATACCAAACCGGCAACCAGGCCCCTTCAAACTGTCCCATTGACAGCCCGAAGGACACTCCATGCTCACCCCTGTCGCGCCCAACGGCGTGATGTTGCTGACCGGCTACCATTCAATACCTTGTACCACTAACCACGTCGTACTCTGCTTCACCGCCGCGTCTTCTAGAAGCAGCGCTCCTCACGGATCGCTCATGACCACTCTCCTCGGTTCCCTTATCGCTGCCCAGACCTCGGGCCCCGATCTCACCGCGTCCTATTACTTCTTGGACGACGCCAATACCCCCATCCAGGCCGACGGCGCCACGATTGTGGCCAAGATCGATGCCGGATATGCCAAGCAGATCGTGAAGGCTGGCGACCAGGCCTGGAAGGCCCCCGGCGAATACGGTTTCATTAAGACCGTCGTTGCCGCCGTCATCCCGCCCACCGCCCCTGCTGCTCCCGCCGCGCCTGCCGCCCCTCCGGCTGCTCCGGTCGTCCCGACCGCGCCTGCCCTCCCGGCGGCTCCTGCGGCCACCAGCACCCCTCCGTTCGCCGTCGGCGCGCCCCGGGCCGACGCCAAGAACCCGGGATTCCGGGAACTGGCTCCCATGATCACCAGCACCGACGAGGCCCGTAGCCTCATGGCCTCCTTCATGGCTCCGGCCGTGGCCGGCCCGGGCACCTCGCTGCGCGAAGCCATGGACAACGACGGTGGGCAGATGTCCCACAGCCTGCCGTTCTGCAACCTGAAGAAGGGCAACTGGACCGACACCGGCACCGCCGACAAGCCGGCTCCTGGCGCCCAGTATCTGCCCGCCGGCACCCGGCCCTACAGCACGATCCTCCTGGGCTACCGCTACGCGGCCACCGGTTGGAAGGGCGATGCCAGCAACGATGGCTCCAAGGCCAGCGCCCCGCTGTATCGCTTCGTCCTGCCGACCCTCGAAGGTGACAGCGGCATCCTGCCCCTGGTCTCCGCCGTGACCAAGATCGCCCGGAAGATCCAGTACACCGGCCGCCAGGATCGGGCCAAGTTCGACGCCCTCGGCCGCATGACCCTGGAAACCCAGGTCCTGATCTGGGTCCCGAACCTGCCCCTGGGCCTGCTGTGCGTTTCCGGCTGGGAGGCCGCGAACCTGACCAGCAAGTCGGTCGACGATGCCGTGCGGGCTGGGCAGCGCATGCAGCCCTTCTCCGTCACCGTCGGCGAGCAGCAGGAAGTCAATGACAACAAGGTGAAGATGCGCGAGAAGTACCTCGCCGAGGTGTCGGCCGCCAAGGCCGCCAACCGTGCCTGCGCGCTGAAGGAAGTCACCGAGGCCGAATGCAGCTGGACCACCAAGTTCGGCAAGTTCACCCTCGACACCGGCGCGGTTGGCACCGCCACCCGGGCCCAGTTCCAGGACTGGATCCAGAACGAGGCCAACCTCGTCAGCCTGGCCAACACCGTGAAGAACTTCAACACTGGCCGGGATTACAACGGCCTGTCGGTTGAGGAAATTGGCGCCCTGGTGGCGAAGTACGCTCCGCTGGTCGACTGATTCGTCGGACCAGTTCGCTGCCCCCGGGACACCCGTCCCGGGGGCTTTTCACACCCGGACCTGCGATGCCGAAATATACCATCCACACCACCGATACCAAAGTCATCTCGGTAACCCGGGCCCTCGAGATCGTGCGGGCCAAGTACCCCATCATCCCGGGCCACGCCAAGCTACAGGGTACCTTCATCAAGGAGTCTCTCCCGGCAGAGCCTGTGCTGGTCTCCTTGACCGCTATTTGGGCTGACGCTAGTGGGGCAGAGCACCGCGTCGAGTTCACGCTGGCCGAAGCCGCCAAACTTTTCCAGCTCGATGGCTTTCCGCTCACCGCCACCACGCGCATCGGCACCGGGCAGTGGGCTACTGTTTACACGGATGCCCAGGATGTACCCCTCGAGATCCCGAAATGACAGACATCAACCTCCGTCACGTTTCGCCGTCTGGCACCGGTGATTATGCCGGCTGCCCCGCGAAGCTGCTGTACGATTCCGAGGTGACTGAGAAGGCTGAATCCGAGTGGCCTGGCCGTGCCGAGTTCGGCACGATCAGCCACTGGCACACCTTCAAACTGCTCGGCAGCGGCCACCTGGTGCCGAAGCCTGACGATGCCACCTACGCTGCCGCCATGTCGATGAAGTCCCTGCCGCAGACACGGGCAGCCCTTGATGAACACTCTGAGCGCTGCGCCGGGCAGGCCGTCGCCGCGATCAACATGGTGTCCCCACTTCCGCCGGGCGTCATGTGGCTGGTTGAGCAGTTGACCAGCGATCCACAGCTGTTGCCCAATCGCGTTGGCCGTCACGGCGAGCGCGGCTATGGCGGCAGCATCGACCTTGTTTCCAGCGACAATGAGTGGCTGTGGGACTTGAAGTTTACGAACCCGGACTACATGCCGGCCAAAGGCTCGTTGCTCAGCACGAAGTACCTCTGGCAGTTGGCCTCCTACACTAAGCTCCGCAAGGTGAAGAAGTCTGGCCTGGTCTATGTCGGCCGCGATGGGAAGAAAAAGCCCGTCGTTACCGTCATCGACTGGACGTCCCCCGCGGGCCGTCAGCTGCAGGACCAGGTGACGCGCTTCGTGACCTTCACGGGCTACGCGAACTTCGCGTCGCTGGCCTGGGAAGTCCGAGGCGATCAGTGCACCTTCTGCCAACACAAGAAGTCCATCGCGGGCAAGGCCCCTCGCTGCGCCAGCCAGGGCCTTGGCATGATGGATGAAGCTGCCGCGTTCGTGCCCGTCCGCATGGCTGTTGGCGGTGGCGACGAGCTGGCCGCACTGCTTAGCCGCGTCCCCGCCACTCCGGCGGGCCGGCCTGCCAGTGCCATCCCTGCCGCGATTGGTGGCCTGACTGGTGCTGCAGTCCCGCCGCCGGCCTTTCTGCCACCACCCCCACCACCGCCACCGCCGCTGGCACCCCCAGCTCCGGCCCGGGCTCTGCCTCCGCCGCCTCCGGCTCCGCCAGCACCACTGGCCCCACCAGCACCGCCTGTTCCGGCCGCACCGCTGGCACCTCCTGCGCCGCCGGTCACCAAGCGCCCCGTTGTGGAAGAGCTGTTCTGATTGACACCAGAACCCTCTGAATACTGTGCGCTCCGTAATGCCTAAACTTGCCGCGTTTGACGTAGATCTCCACCGAGTGCACGGCTTCTGCCGCGAAGTCGGTCGCCTCTGCTACAACGCGCCAGCTTGGCCCTACGACGTGATCGCCACCTACGACCGGATTCTGGTCGAGGTGGCGAGCCCCGTCGCAACCGGAGCGTCTTCTGCGGAGGACTATAACCGACGGAAGTGGGCCATCGGCAACAGCATCATGGTCGGCCGGCTCTTCGAGTGGGCGACGCACCATTACGACCCCGCCAAGATCCTCGTCAGTTCTGCAGATCAGTGGACCCTGAAGCACCCGGAGAAACTCCGGGAGCAGGTCGCCGGCGTTTACGGCCAGGACAACCACGACATCCGGGCCTGCCGCTGCATGCTGTTCTACTTCCAAACTAACCCCGAAAAATGGCAGCCATTGCTGGCCTATTACGACGGGCTCTCCACCAAAAAGAAAACGAAATGAACGCCGATCTTCTCCCGATCATCCGCGCCCTCGCGCACCTATCCCGGTCGATCCTCGACAACCACGAGGACACCGAACGGCAGCAGGACCAGCTGCTGCAGGACGTCCTGGCCCTCCCGCCCAGCGTGCTGGAACCCTTGGCCGCCGCCAGCATTCGCCGCGCGGTGCTGTCCCGGGTGCCCCAGCGGTTGCTGACCGAGGTCATGAACCTGCTGTTCGTGCCCATCGCGGTGGCGGAACCCGAGGTGGTGCCGACCGACGATACCCTTCTGGTCCCCGCGCCCGAGGTGGCCCCGTGAAAATCCAAGTCCTTCGCCCCTCCGCGACGCCGGAGCTGAACCAAGCCCGGCAGTGCATCGTCCTTCGGGCCGTGCGCGTCAATGAAGCCGTCAGCGCTGCTGACGTGGTGAACCCCACCATCTATCCGAATGCCAACGGCATGGACCTGGTGCTTCAGCCTGGCAGCATCTACCGCGCCTTCACCGGCGTGGCGCTGCCTGGTCAGACCCTGCGGGAGCTGCAGATCGAGGCGTCCTCCAAGGCCTTCCTCGAGGCTGGCCTGCGGGTCGAGCGGTTCGACTTCGATGCCTCCTCGGAGCTGCGGGTCTACTTCAGCCTGCTGAAGCCCATGCGGTTCTCCCGGGACGCCCAGCTGTTCGAGCTGCGCAGCCTGGCCCTCGGCGTCGAGGCCCCAGCCGACATCACCGCTGGGGCCACCCAGCTCGGCGAGACCAACGCCATCCCGGCCCTCCAGGAAACCCGGCACGTCAAGACCATGGAGCCGCCGGCCCCGGTGCAGCAGGCTGCGCGCCCCACCGTGGACGCGAATGCCTGGCTGAACTCCCCGGATGCCCGTCCGGGGCGCGTGACGGCTGACACCCCCGCCGCGGCACCCGCTGCCGCCAGCCCCGTCATCCTGGACCTGTAATCCCATGGCTGTCACCTCCGTTGACGATCTGCTGCGCATCCCCGGCCCAAGAGCGTGGATCGCGGCAGCCCTGAAAGAGCAGATGCACGTCGTGCAGACGCTCTGTTTCCTCGACAACGAATACGGTGACGCAGCCCGTGCTGCAGCCGCCTTTGCGACCCGCGTTGAAGCCCCGGTGATTCGGCGGCTCCAGCGCGGGAACAAGACCGTGCGGATCTTCCGCATGTGCATTCACCCGACGCAGCTCCATACCGTGACCGTCGATTACTCGGCCATAGATGGAACACCTGCGTCAACGATTCACCTCGCCATCTACCACCCCAGTGAGCGCGCCCGCGCCAGGGAGAGGAACTTTGAGCAAGCCGGAGAACAATTTCAAAACGGTGTCCCACGACGCGGAAAGAAATCTGGATCAGGTAGCGACTTGCACGCGAGGAATGAACGAGTTCGGAAAGCACGCAAAGCACAAAACAAAAACGATTGGTGACGGTCACCATTAACGTAAAAAGCCAGGGCAGATGCCCTGGCTTTTGTTTACCTCGAGCGATTGGTCACGCGGGGCGGTTAAGGCGGCGTTCCGCGAGCGACTGGAGACGGGACGCATTCTCGGGCGTCTGCTCCATGAGCGGAGCACCCGGGACATTCATCTTCGGGGCCCGCAGCACGGCTGGGCCCATCGCGAACCGGCTGACCCCGCCCGCCTGGGCCTTCATGTACGACCGGCCACCCGTAGCCAGGCCGCCAGCAGTGGCTCCGATCAGGGCATCCCGCAGGCCATGGCTCTCGCCATCACCCATGCTGCCCATCACGCCACCAAGAAGACCGCCAACGACGGCACCAGGGAGAGCCCCGTGCGCCGCATGGTTCCAGGCGCGAGCCGTCGGGACCACTGGCCCCGACGCCCGCTTTTCCATCACCTCGGTGGCGAAGAACTCCATGATCAGAAGCCCAGGGCCGTGAGCTGGGCACCGCTCTGGGTGTTGAACTCCATCGGGATGCAGGCGTCAGCCTGGAAGCTGGCGGTCTCGGTGATCAGCGTGGAGCTGGACGAGACGCGGAAGCTGTGGGCGCTGATGAAGCAGTCTTCGATGTAGATCGCGCCGTAGTTCTGGTTCTTGTTGTCGCGGAGCAGGAAGCCGAAGCCGAACGGGTGGCTGAACAGCTCGGACATCAAGTTGAAGAAGAACGAGTTGGGCTGCTGGCTGATCTCGGTGTCGGCAGCCGCGAAGCTACCGGGCTCGAAGAAGATCGGCGGGAACTGCTGGCCGCTGTTGTCCGGCTGCGCGATCACGGACGAGATGCTGTCCGGGCTGCCACCCTTGCCCAGAACCTTGCCGTTGGCCATCTGGATCGAGTTGGGGTAGTAGGCGTACAGGGCGCGCAGCAAGCTGGGGCCGTTGAACATCACGCGGCCCAGGTCCCCGACGACCTGCACCCGGCCGCCGGCCTGGTAGCTGCGGCGGGAGCCGATCTCGAACATCTTCTGGACGTTCTGGACCTGCTGGACGCCGAAGGATTCGACCAGGCCGATGGGGTAGAGCGCGTCCTTGCCGGTGGCAGCGGCAGAGATGCCGCCGCTGAGCCCGCCGTTGGCCAGGCTGACGTTGCCCGTCATGTCGCTGACCCGGGGCGGGCCAGCGAACAGGAGGCAGGTCTCGGCGTTGATATAACGGCCGGACCGAATGGCCGCCTCGACGTGTTGCGTCGAGCGGTTCCAGTTGTTGATCGAGGTCGTTGCGGGGATGGCCACGGGGTGTTCCTTATCAGCCGACGTTCAGGGTGATGTCGATAGCGTTGCAGGGGTAGAGCGGCTGCCCACGCACCTTGATGTCGACGCTGTCCGGACGGTCAGCGTTCTGCGTCAGGTCCACGAACCGGGAGCCGCGGCCGATGATGCGGCTGTCGACCAGGGCCTTGTTCACGGACTCGCCGATGCCCCGGAGCTGGGTCAGCAGTTCGGCCGTGATGTTGTTCTTGCCGATGTACGGCCGGTACGACTCGCGGTAGTACTTAGCGGTGTAGTCCATGGCCACGTTGATCGACACCTCGCGGGTTTCGATCGAGGTCATGTCAGTCGTCAGCTGGTGGCGAATCGTGGTGCTGGAGCCCCGCGATGCCTGCACCAGGATCAGGTTACCGCCCTCCGCGATCGTGTTGAGCTGATCGGGTCCGAAGTAGGTGTTGCTGGTGTCGAGCTTGTCGATGCCAGGAACGGCCGTGTTCGTGAGGGGCTGGGACGGCGACAGGGTGGCGTGGTAGCCGGCCAGGGCCGCACAGCCGAAATGCATCGGAGCACGGATCTGGATGTCGACGTTGGACGGCCCGGTCTTGTCGGTGTAGGTCAGGTAGCAGGCTTCCGGACGCACCATCGACAGGCGGGGATTCCCGTACCCCTTGGCTTCGTCGCGCCAGATTTCGGCCTGCTGCGACTTGCTGTACGGGTAGGTGTCGATCTTGAAGTAGACGGTGGGCGGCACGGTGGCGGTGTTGCCATCCGGGTCGGTGACCGAGGCCGGGAAGGCCTCATAGACCGTGCAGTACTGGCCGACAGTGTTGACTGAGCGGATGCGGCGCTGGACCAGCACGGCAGAACCCGTGTCGCTGGTGGTCAGGACGCTGAGCATCTGGCCGGGCTGGACCAGGGCCCAGTTGACGCCAGGGCCATTGAACTGGGTGGCGATCGGGGTGTACGGGCCGGAGCCCGTGTAGCCGACGTTGCCCTGCAAGGCCGTGGTGCCCGTCTGGGGCAGGATGGGGTCCGACGTGCGCAGCGCCGTGGAGATGTAGGCCCGGCGCTCGTGCTTGTTGAGTGGCTGGCTCTGCGTCGAGACATGCGCGCTCACCAGGTCGAGGACGTCCTTATCCTGGCTGAGGGGCACGATGAAGTAGGCTTCCTCGTTGCCGACCGTTTCCAGGGCCTTGGCGTAGCCGTCGACCGTGTCGCTGTCCACCGAGACCACAAAGATCACCGTGGTGCCATTGGCCCCGCCGGTGCGGGTCGCCATGTCGGCGCCCAGGGCCAGGGGGTTGCGCGGGTGGATCATGCCGAGGGTGGCTTCGATCTCGTCGCGCGATGCCACTTCCATGACGCCGTTGGCCGCGAGGTCCGACCGGGCCGCCTCGTAGGAGACCGTCACGGGGCCGCTGTACCCGGTGGTGACCACCTGGCGCAGGTCGTAGGCGATCTCCTGGTCTGCAGCACGGATGCCGCGGTGAATCTCCAACGAGGTCGCGCCACTGACACCAGCCGGCAGCGGCGCAGCCAGCGTGATGCGGTAGGGGGCGACATCGAGGATCTCGATGCTGTACGTCGCGCCTCCCGCAGTGAAGCGGACGAAGTCGCCGTTCAGGTTCGGGCCGTCGTTGCGGCCAGCGAAGCAGCGCAGCAGCGAGATGGCGGACACGTTGGCCGAGGTCAGGTTCAGCGTAGCCGTCGAGGACGCCAGGCCATCCGGGTTCACGACCGAGATCGTGCCGTTCACCTGGTCGATGGCGGTGATCTTGTAGTCGAGGAACAGGCTGGTCCAGGTGTCGGGGGCGACCGGGGTCTTCCCGAAACCGCCAGTGAGGCGCAGCCAGTCGCCGACCTTGGCGGTCGTCAGCAGGCTCTTCCAGAGCGGGGCGTTGGAGCCGTAGGGCGAGCCAGCAACCAGCGGAGCGCCGGGTGCCAGGGTGACGGCCGCACTGGAGGTGGTCTCAGGGATCTTGACTGGCGTGGCGTGGGCCGTGGTGCCGTCAGTCGTGAGAACTGCCGTGAGGTTGCCGCCGGAGATATGCAGCGTGCAGGCTTCGACACCGATGCCGAACGGCGTGGTGGTCTCAGCGTCGTCCAGGCTGCGGGCCTGGCTCATGGCGGTTACGGTGTTGAAGTCCACGCCGGTGGCGTTGAGGACCCAGCCGCTGGTCGTCCCGACGTTCCGGGGCGAGGCGAAGCCGACGAAGTTCGAGGCCACGACGGCCACGGCCGACGCGCCGGACCCGCCGCCACCGGAGATGGTCACCGTCGGGACGCTGGTGTAGCCGGCGCCGGGGGTGAGCAGGTTGATCTGCACCACGACACCGCCGACCACGACGGCCGCTGCGGTTGCCTGAGTCACTGCGCCGCCGCCGGAGAGGACCACCGTTGGCGTGCTGCTGTAGTTCAGGCCACCGCTGGTGACGTTGATGTTGGCGAGGGGAGCTGCGGTGCCGCTGCTCACGCCACGAATGTGGGCCGTGCCGCTGGTCGGGGCCTGGTAGCCGCGCAGCTCGGTCGTGCCAGCGCCGAGGGCGCCGGTCGGCAGGAAGCGGTTGTGGATTTCGAGGTAGCCGCTGGTGTTCAGCTTCTCCAGGCGCAGGCGGGTGATCCGCTCAGCAGCCGTGGCGGAACCCGAAGCGTCACGGATCTTCTCAGCGACGCGGTAGCGACCGGCAGCCAGGACCGGAGCCTTGACCACCAGGATGGAACCAACCGTCAGGCTTTCGACCACGCCGAGCGAGTCGAAGTCCAGGCTGCTGTCGTCGAGGAAGATGCCATCGGCGGTGCCGCTGGCAGTGTCGTCGTCGAGCGTGTCGAGGTTGTTGTTCCGGCTGGAGAACAGGCTGTATTCCAAGCCTGCCTGCAACGAAGCCGGGATGGTCAGCACGCTGTTGTCCGAGGACAAGAGAACGTCGGTGCCGACGTGCAGCTGGAACGTGCCGATGGACGCGCCAAGGGCGTCAACCGCGTCGAACTTCACGAGGATCGTGGTGGGGTCCACCGTCGCGGCAGCGGCCAGGTTCGGCAGCGCAGTCGTCAGCTGGGTGCCAGCCGAATACGTGCCAGCGATCTGGTCGACTTCGATCTGGCGGGAGGGTCCGATGATGCAGACCGGCAGCTGGGGACGAAGGCGCGGGGTGGAGCTCACAACCCGCTGCTGGGTGACGGTGGCATCAGGCGGGATGTAGTTCGAGGGCATTTCGGCGGATCCTTGTGGTGGACGCATCCTACAACGCCCGGGCCCGCCGCAATGGCGGCTACCCGAGGGTCGTCACGATCGGCGTCATGGGCGTGCCCTGGGCGTTGGTGGTCTCGGCGACCAGCCGGGCGATGTTCAGGGTGTTGGCGAGCTCCGTCATCCGGTACTGCTCTCGCATGACGATAATCATGGTCACCGTGGTGACCCATGGCTGGCCTGGGGCGTCACCGAACCGGGACGGCGGGCTGATGCCCCGCAGTTTGATCGTGTCGATGTCAAAATCCGCCATGATCTGACGGCGGAACATCTTGATGATGTTGTAGCTGATGCTGGCCAGGGCCTCGGAGCTCAGCTTATTACCGGCTTCGCACTCGATGAAAATGGGCGTGTCGGCCAAGTCCATGTAGGTCTTGGTGCCCTGCCAGTTGCCGCCGCTGATGTTCTGCATGCCCAGCTCCTGCGGGACATACTCACCGCGCCGGACCGTGATGATCATGCGCTGGCCATCCCGCTCAGGCCCATCGACCCGGGCGTCCGGATCGCAGATCCACACCCGGCTGTTCTTGGGGTCTGCCGGGGTGAAGAGGTAGGGATTCTGCCCCTCCAGGAGGTTGGGCTGCTGGAAGGCGGCCTGGAGCGTGGCGAGCACGACGTCCACCACCCGGATGGACGGGAGCCGGTACTGCGGCGCGGTGCGATCGAAGGCTTCACTCATACAAACCTCTGGCCTCCCGGCAGATAGGGGGACGGTGCCGGCGGCTCCGGGGCCATCGGGGTGTCGGCGGCTGCCATCTGGATGCCAGCCAGGAAGGCCCCGGCCAGGGCACCAATGATGGCGCTGTAGAGGACCGGGTCCGTCGTGCGCAAGGCAGCCAGCCTCGGGTTGCGGTCAGCGAAGCCTGCGGCCAGGGCAGATGCGCCAGCGGTGACGACCGCGCTGTGGAGAATGCTCATTGGTGGTGCGTGCTTTCAGAGGCAGGAGGCGTCACGCGCTCGACCAGGTCCCAGCTGCGCTCTTCCATCGCGTGGCTGGGTGGCGAAATCGGGATGACGTAGATGGCGTCGTTCTCGTCGACGCGGTTGAGCTGGGCCACCTGGCTAACGATGTAGCCGCGGCGCGTGGCCAGGCCGACATTCTCCACCTTGTAGCGGATGTTGGATTGCCGATCCACCCACACATCATCGCAGCTGAGGAACGGGTAGTTGGCCAGCTCGATGTAGACGCTCCAGGCTTCGTACTTCAGCCCCGCTTCGACCACGGCCTGTTTGGGCGGGTTGAACAGCGTGGGGACGAAGACCGGCGGATCCTGGTAGCCACCGACGAACGTGGTGCCGTAGCATTCGTGGCAGTCCGGGTCGGCCGCGAGGCCGCGCTCGGTGGAGAAGCAGCGGCTGCACTTGGCGCCCCAGGACTTCTTCAATAGCACGGCACCGGCGATGCCGCCCTTCACCGTCAGGTACAGCGTCTTTTTCCGCACCATCTCCAGGGCGATATTGTCGGGGTCGTGGCCCGCGTTGGCGGACGACGAATCCTTGAACCCCTTGCCAGTTTTGGATGCAGCCCGGACCACGTAATAGTAGTTCCGGCTGGTGTTCATGCTCTGGACGTTGAAGTCTGTGAATGATGTCGCGCCTTCGCGTGGCTCGCCGACAAACTCCCAGGGGCCCGACGGGCTGTTGGCTCGGAACACCAGGAACGCCAGGTCGCCCAGATCCCAGTTGTGCGGGTTCAGGATCCAGGTGACAGCGGCCACGCCGGGGTTCGGCCGGAACACCGACACGGTGCGGAACGACGGGAAGTTGGCCGGGGCAGACATGCTCAGCCTTCCATCTTGAGGCGGGAGATCGACGGGAAGTCGCGCCAGTTGAGGGTGAAGAAGTGGTCCGGGTGCGCCGCCCCGATGCCGATGGCCCGGGCGCCGGCCAGATTCTCCGGCCTGTCGTCAACGAGCACGCAGTTTTCAGGGTCGATGCCGTGACGATGGATGGCCACCAGCAGCATGTGGGGGTTCGGCTTGTGCCGGGGGTCCGGCCCGTCGGGCAGACACAGCACGTCCTCGAGCACACCGCCGAGCAGCCGGTTGGCGACCTCGAGCGACTGCATGATGGTGTCCGCCGTCTGATCTACCGAGTAGCAGGACCGGTTCGTCACGCCCACTAGGGCGTAGCCGCGTTGCTTCAGGCCCGTGAGCAACTCGAGCACGCCCGGGCGAACCGTCTGGGCATGCGGGTCGCTCCAGTCGTGGCAGACCACGCAGGTCTCGTCCAGGTCCAGGAGGATCCCGGGGCGCAGCTCCTCGACGTAGGGGATAAACGTGTGCTCCTGCTCCCCCGCCTTCGGGGCGATGGCGCCGGGCCCGAAGGTCTGGGTGTTGAACGCGCTCTCTTTGACTTCGGGGCGCATGACGGCGTCGGCGGTTTCGCCGCGCAGGATCCGCAGGAATGGCTCGTTGAGGGCCTGCTTTTCGTGGGCCCGGTCGTAGAGGTATTCGTCGATGCTCTTGTCAGGGTTCCGCTGCCGGCGCAGGAGCCGGTCGATCATGCCCTTCTGCGGGACGGTGTGGAAGCGCTGGACCTCAACGTGGCGCTCTTCCGGCGGCAGCGCGGCGTGGCTCTTGTAGCGGATGCCGCGGGCCCGGACCTGGTTGATCTGTTCCTCATGCCAATGCGGCTCCATGATGGCAATGTGCTTGGTGCCCTTCAGGTCCAGGCCCTCGGCCCCGGCGCCCGAGATCAGCAGCACCGGCGACTTGCCGGTGTTGTAGGCCTCGATGGCCTCCTTGCGCTCGTTGTCGTTCATCGCGCCGGTGAAGATGCGGTGCTGGATGCCCTTGGCCGTGAGGCCCCGGCTCAGCGGTTCAATGCCGGTGCTGAGGAATGCGGAATAGGCCACGCCCCGGTAATTTGGATCGCTGGCGTGCCGCTTGGCGATCTCACCGACCGCCGCGTTGATCTTGGCGGCATCCGCGTCAGTGGCGCCCTTGTTGAACTGGCCCGGGTGGTTGGACACCTGCCGGGGCCCATTGAAAAAGGCCTGGAAATCGGCCTCCTCGCTCTTGGCCGGCGGGATGCCATGGCGGATCTTGTATGCGATGCGCGGGTAGCGACCCAGGACGAAATCGTAGGCCGCCTGCTGCTTGTCACTCATCGGCACTTCGACGATCGACTCGGAATGCGACGGGAAATGCTCGCGGTTCGCCGCCTGGTAGAAGTCCACCTTTCCGCGCACCGCGTTTTCAAAGTCGTGCAGGTTCTTCGGCACTTTGATCTTGCCGGGTTTGGCCCCCATCATGCGGCCCCAGAAGCCGACGGGCACCTCCCGTGTCTCGACGAAATGCTCCTTGAATTCCTTCGGGTCGCTGGGCAGCGACCCCGGAGCGATTGCGTTGATGAGCGGGGCTACCTCGTGCGGTGCATTACGCACCGGGGTGCCGGTGAGCAGCAGCTTCTTGGCTGATGGCAGATCCGTGGCCAGGGCGCTACGAGCGGAGCCGGCCTGGCCCATGCGGGCGGCCTCGTCGAAGGCCACCAGGGAGCCGGCGGCCTGGGCTCGGAAGGCGGGGTCGTTGATGCGGCGGGTAGCCTCCTCGTAGGAGACCACGTCGGTGGGGCCGGTGTGGCCGGATTCGGCGATGCCCTTGCGGAAGTTGTTGCGCAGGGCGGCTGGCACGATGGCAAGCAGCGGGAGGTTGTTCGCCTTCGCAGCGTTGATGGAGGTCAGCGTCTTACCAGTACCAACCCCATGGTAAACCAGCTTCCCCGGGTTGTCCGGGTCCTTGAGGTCGTCGGCGACGCGCTCTTGGTGCGGCAGTGGGGTGAAGTTCAGGGCCATATCAGCGGCCAGTCTGGTTGAGGGCTGGCCCGGGCAAGGCTCACTCGCCGCGACGGCGCCGCTGCAGCTCGAGCAGGAAGGTGTACCGCTGCGGCGACGGGCTTTCGTTCGCCAGCTTCCGCAGCTGCGCGTCGTCCATCTCGCGGATCACCTTCTGCCCTGCCGCCCGGGCCTCATCCACCGTCAGGACTCCAGCCACCTTGGGCCGGAAGCCCTGGCTCTCGAGGTCCGTCCGCGTCAGGTACTGGCCGACCGCGGTGGACTTCTCATTGAACTGGCCGAGCAGGTGCTGGCCCTGGGCTCGAACTGTTGGGTCTGGGTGGCTGAGCAGGGCGTGGAACTTGCGGGCCCGGATGATCTGCTCAGGAGACCGTGTTGCCTTCAGGACATTGAGGAGGTCATTGGTCGGCGGGATGTGCGCCAGGGCGGCGAGCTTTTCGGTGGCGAAGAACGTCAGGGACATGTCAGCGATCCTCACCAGCAGAAAGCATTTTCTTGAGGCCATAGCCCGCCAAGCCGGCCCCGGCCAGGCCGACACCGAGCCCGCCCCACCGGCCAGCGTTCGCCACCGTCGATGCCCGGCGATGCGCCGTAGTGTAGCTCTTCAGCGGGCCCGTGATGTTGCCGTAGAGGCTCCCCTGCGACAGCACGTTGTGCCCCAGCGTTTCCTTCGCGAGCACCGGAACATCCGGGTGGTTGATCAGATGCCGTGCGACAGCGGACTGCCCAGCGGGTGACATCTT
Organism: Rhodobacter sp.; assembly: GCA_031425795.1. Lineage (GTDB taxonomy): Bacteria > Pseudomonadota > Alphaproteobacteria > Rhodobacterales > Rhodobacteraceae > Tabrizicola. The sequence continues at coordinate 14,379 of JANPJZ010000228.1, forward strand.
GTGGAAGTCTCCGGCCGCCAGGTGGGCCACGTCGGTGTGGGAGCCTGTCACGCGGAGGGCCTCGTGCGGGTCAGCCTGGAGTTTTCCGACGACGGCGGCCAGCGGGCGGTCATGGACCCCCGCGACCAGGGCATCGTGGGGATTGCCTTCGCCGCTGGCCCCGGCCATCCGGTCGACGGCCGCCTGATAGCCCGCCGGATTCGAGGCCAGCAGCTGGTCGTGCTGCGTGACGGCAACGTCGCCGGACAAGCCGGTCTTCGCCCCGAAATGCGTGCCAATCAGCTCCCGATACCGTTCGTGCGCGGGCTGGTGCGACAGCACGGAACCCGCACTGATACCGTGCTCCGCTGCGGCCTGGTGGAGCGCGTCGTACTGGGCGCCCTGGAAGGCGTGCGTGAGCGTCCGCGAACCCTGGGCCTCTTCGTCGAGCTTGAGCACGGCGGGAAGCTGGCCCTGCCGGAACGCCCGGTAATGGCCCTGGCGGTCCTCATCCCAGCCACCCCGCCCAACCACGTTGGCAGTGAGCGGATTGGAGTAGACCTTGCGCATCAAACCGTAGCCAGTGCCCAGGCCGTGGATGCGTTCGTTCATGAGGCGGGAACCGCCCCGGGTGTACGACATCACGCGCTCGGCTGCCGGCGTGGTGGCCTTGGCCGAGGTGTCGAAGTCCGTGAGTGCGGAGGCCACACCGGCTGACGGCGCGACGTTCTGCAGCGCGGTGTGACCCCGGTGCGCAGCGTAGCCACCAAGGGCCCCCGCCCCCGCCAGCATCGCGCCGCCGCCGAGCAGCCCGGCACCGACGAGCTTATCGTCCTGTTCCTTCCGGACCTGGTCGAGATCTGCGTTACTGACGGGCATCGGGGGCCTCGCGATCTTTCAGCGCATGGTAGGCCAGTGCCCCGAGGCCAAGGGCCCCGAGACCACCTGCGACCAGGGCGGCCGGACGACCGTAGCGGGCCAGGCCACGCTGCACGATGTTCGGGCTGCCGGCCGCTGCAGCCTGCTGGGCCAGCATCGGCGTCGGGCCCGGGGCTTTGGCTTTTGGTGGCAGAGCGGTGGCCGCCGCGTGCAGGCGATTCCACTCAGCAGCATCGCCTGGCTTGGTCGCGAACTGTTCGATAGCCTGGTGCAGCTCGGCGTGGCCCGGGGCCGCGGGGTCTGCGAGGGCCAGGCGCTGGCGCAGGTGACCGACCGGCGTTTCATCAATCGGAGCCTCGTGCAGCATCTTGGCCCGGGCACCATTGGTGGAGAGGTCGTGCGGCGCGCCCGGAGCCATGGCCCGAACCTTCGCGTGCAGGGCCTCGAGGTGTGCGGGATCCGGCTCGCCCGTCGGGTTGTTCCGGAGCGGATACATGGCGGACTGGACGTCGGAGAAGCCGGGGCTTTTCGCATCACGGTTCAGGAGATCTGCATAGATCTCCTGGACTTTGAGGTCCGATTCGCGGGATGCCCGCTTGGTGAATGCTTCGGTGGCCCACAGATCCATAGTCATGTTCCTTGCCGTTTTGTACGCGACGATCCCCGAGTCCTGACAGGCTTTCGCGAAGCCATCCCACCACGCCTGCGCCACGTTTGGCTGCGGGCCCTGGGCCAGACGCTCGCGCATCACACCAGGGTCACCAGACTGGACGAACTCGTAGCCATTCTCGAACTCACTCGCCTGGTCGGTTCCCGCGAGCGGGTTGGCCGTAAGTGTCGGCTGAGCAACGTCACCACGCATCGGAGCGGGGTCGCCCGTGGCGCGGATCGAGGGGTCAACGGGCATGCCGACTAGCCTACCAAAGCGAAACGGCCGGCAAGTGCCGGCCGTTTCGCTCTTCTTTTTACCTCGAGCGGCGTCACCAGAGCACGCCGTAGTAGTTTTGGATCAGCCCATACTCCGAAGGCATGCTCTGCCCACTGAGCGCGACCGAAATGTTGATGGCGGCCTTGAGGTCGCCTTTCTTGCGTTCGTAGTCAGCGGCCCAGCGCTCGATCCAGCCGCTGTACTCGCCAGCCTTGGCATGGTCGTCACCGCTGGTGCCACCATCGGACGACGGCATGTGCTCGCGGCTGTGCCAGATGCCGGCCTGGGTCAGGGCCTCGAGCGCGGCCTTCTGCAGGAGCAAGTACTTGTTGGGGTGCGAACGCAGGGTCACGCCAGCCAGGAGCGGTGGCGTCGTGTTCCAATCGATCAGGGCCATGATCAGGCACTGCCGCAGTTCGTCGTCCTGCGATTCGTACTGGCCGACGAGCAAGCGATTGAGTTGCCGCTTGTCGCGGATCATGTTCCGCAACGAGGCAACAGCGCGCTCAAGAACTTGCTCGTCGTTCATTCGTCAGATCCCGAACCGGCGCATGGCCGCGTTGGCAGCCAGCTGGGTGCCGACGCCTTCGATGGCCCCGGTGGTGTTCTGCGGCAGGGTGTCGAGATCGAACTGGTTATGCGCGCCACGGCGCATGGCCTCCTCGATCAGGGCATTCTGTTCCGTCGCAGCGCCGTGCCCATGAAATCCGCCGATGAGCGCACCGACTGGCGCACCGATCGCGGCACCGAGCGGCCCCCCAAACGCCAGACCAGTTCCGCCGCCAGCCAGCGCGCCAGCGCCAGCCCCGATCACGGCGCGAGCCGTGGGGCTGGACATCCCGTCCGTCACCGGTGCGGAAGAGCCGCCGTTGCCTGGCAGCCAGCGCGACTTCGCCTGCTCGATCTGAGCCTGCTGTTCTGGCGTGAGATCGCCGCGGGGCATGAACCCCGCGCGCTTCTGGATCACCTCGGTTGCGAAGAACGCAAACTTGTCCATGGGACTTCCCTTAGGCCAGGGCGACGGTCTTGGAGCCGGCCGCGTTCTTGTTCATGTCGGCATCGCGGAGTGCATTGGCCACCAGGCCGATGGTCACGGTGTCGGTGGCCAGCGCAGTGCCGGTGACCGAAATGTTGAAGCGAATGGTGGACTCGCCGCCAGTGAGGGCCCCGCCCCCGGTCTTCGTGATGCTGGTCAGCGTGCAGGCGGTGGCGCCGGCAGGGCCGTCATTGAACACGAACGTGAAGTCCGCGACGGTGGGAACCACGCCGGTGCTGTTGCCGCCGAGACCGACCGGGTTGTTGTAGACGGCCTCGTTGAAAGCCAGGTCGATGAAGCCAGCGCCGCGGGTCAGGCTGACGATGTACGGGCCCTGGCCATCGCTGGCGAAACCAGGAAGTCCGGGACGCGGCGTGTTCGTGTCAGCGGCCTTGATGGGGTTGGCCACGGCGTAGGCCGGGGTCGTCAGGGGCAGCACGTTGGGCGAGGTGCTGACGATGGTGATGAGCGCGGTCGCACGAGCGGCGGTGACGCGGGACATCTCCACCAGGCCCTGCCAGGTGCGCTCCAGCGGGGTGTCACCGCGGATGTCGGTGGACTTCCCGCGGAGCTTGCTGAGATCGATGGTGAGGTTGGATGCGCTGGCCGGGATCACCACGCCGAATCCGACCCGTAGGGCCTGGGTGGTGAGATTGGTGACCACGACCGAGGTCGGAATGGTTTCGACGGGGAACGACATAGTGATCCTTGGGGATTCTGGGTGTACCGGAAGGATCTACGAAACCACCCCTCGTGCAAGGGCCGTCAGTGCGGGGGCTGCTCTTCGCCTTCGGGCTGTTCCAGGGTGCCGGTGGCGGCGGGCACGCCGACAGCAAGCAGCTCGGCATCGCGGGCCACCTGGCCGGCGGACGGGTCACGGCGGACGGCTGCCGGGCCGGCGATGAGCGGGACGTCAGCCTTGATGGTGCCGGCGCTGGCCGCCTTGCGGATGGTGGTGTAGAGGGCCTGGCGGTTGGCCGGGGTCAGCTTGCTGAGGTCCACGGTGATGGGCTTGCCAGCCGGGAGCGTGACGAGGCCCATGAGATTGAGCGGGCTGTCGAGGAGGTTGGTGACCTCGAGGGTGGCGGGAATGTCGGAGAGGCGGATGTCGAGCATGGTTGGGCGGAGTGTTATGGGTTTGTTATGCCGCGCAAGACCAGACCCCTGCGCGGGGCGCAGGGGTCTGTGCGGGTGGCTAGAGGGCAGGCGGCGTCCAGGGGAGCGGCGGGGCTGGTGGCGGAAGAGTTGCCTGCAGCAGCCCGGCGACCTCCGCATGCTTGGCCACGATTTTGTCGGCCCGTTCGATGATAGCCCGCGCGATGACCAGGAGCTCATCGGGCAAGGCATCCCGTTTCATGTAGTTGATATGGGACGCCGCCCATACGAGGTTCGCAGGTTCTGCTACCAGCAGCGGGAACCGCGAAGTCGGCCAGACGTGATCCATCGACGCCGTCGAGCCCATCGCAATCGGGACACCAGTGTAAAAGCACTTCCCCTCCTGCTGTTGAAACTTGGTCAGCATGATCGGGGTGAGCGCGTTACCAGCCGTCGCGCCCACTCGCGTGTGGAGGATTTTGTTGACCCAGTGGTGGGCACACTGGTCAGACTCTGGTAGTGCCGGCTGGGTGCAGTACCTGCACTTCCCGTCCGCGACACGCCGTGCCGCGGAGGCCGTAGAGGCCCCGGCGGCTGAGCGCTTTACCGCGCAGCCGTCGCACTCGCGGGCCTCGCTCTCTTTGGGTCCACCGCACGTGCCACAGCTGCCGGCGGCGATACGCAATTCCCGGGTTTTGCGTGCCCGCTGGGCCTCTCCGGGCCGGCGTGCCTCTGCGCATGCTGCGCAACGTGTGTGCCCCGCCTCTGCGGGTTCTGCTGCGCAGGTGACGCACAGCCCAGCCTGTTTTGCCCGTTGGGCCCGGTCCCGGGTCCGCCGGGCGATACCAGGGCCGTACTTGTCGATGCAGGTTTGGCAGGTGACGCGCTCGTCCGTCCGGGCGCCTCCACACACGATGCACAGGCAGGCGGCCATGCGGCTTTCGCGGATGCGGGTCTGGCGATCCCGGTTCCGGGTCCGCGACTTCTCACGGCAGTCGTCGCAGCTATAGGTGCCAGTGGTGTTGGGAACGCCGCATGACGGGCAGAGCCCTGCTGCGATCCGGCGGTTGATGGTATTATCGGGTTTCGTATCCATGCCCGGAGATTAGCGATTGTGGGTCTCCACGCAAGTAGAAAACCCGGGGGCTTTCGCCCCCGGGTTCTACGTCCTTCACCAATAAGGACTTATACCGTCAATCTACCAGCGTGACCCGTGCGCAGGCGGGGGCATTGGCGATAGACATTCCGATGTACTCCCATGCGAGCATAGAAATACTGTTGAACACCTTGCGAACACCGAACTTGGTGCTGTCCAGGACGAGGAAGCGGCCCAGGGCCTTCTCCTCGGCGTAGAAGTACACCATGCGGGCGGGCTCGCCGCTGGCCAGGGTGGCCGTCGGGTGACGGAAGAGCTCGTCCTTGATCGACACGATGAGCTGCAGACCACCGAGCTGGTAGTACTTGAAGCCTTCGATGGTGATCTCCTTCAGGAGGTCGCTGCCGACGTCCTGATAGGTCATCGTGTAGAAGTCGTTGAACAGGACCTTGGGCATCAGCACCTTGCGGGCGATGAGGCGCTTGGACTCGATCAGGTTCATGCCGACCTTGATGGCGCCCTTGGTCAGCGTGCCACCGGCACCGGTGGAGTAGCTCACCAGGTTGCCAGCGAGCAGCGCAGCTGCGTCGGTGGCGGCCAGGAAGTACGTGTCCTCGATCTCTTCGATCTCGCGGACCGTGTTCTCCTCGATGATCTTGGTCACCGGCTGGGTGTACGCCATCAGCTCGATTTCCTTCTTCTCGAACTTCTTCGAGGCGATCTCGAAGATGTTGATAGCGTAGCGGTTGCCGGTGATGTACTCGGCATCCGGTTCGCCCTTGAAGGACAGTGCCTTGGCGGGACCGACGTTGACTTCCTTCTCGTCGATGAACTGGAGCTGGTCGTGGGCGGTCGAGACCTGGAGCTCGTGACGGCCGACGACGCGGGGGGTCAGGACCTGGCGGGCGAAGGAACGCTCGCGCAGCTTGGTGGCGATGAAGAGGCCGGCCACTTCGGCGACCTTCTGGTTGTTGGCCGAGATCTCGCGGATGAAGGTCTCGGTGTCGCTCTTGAAGATGTCGTATTCCATGGTCTTACTTCCCCATCGAGCGGACGGTGAGCTGAGTCGTCAGGCCGCCGCCGTCGACAACACGCTTGAGAATGACGCAGGTCGCATCGGCCTGGCCGGAAGCCACAATCAGACGACCGAAGGCGTCGGGCTTGGCGAGAACGCCGTTGTTCAGCGCGGCGCTGGGGTCACAGCCCTCGGGGCCGACCACATACAGGAAGTTGCCATAAGCGAGGGCGACCTCGTTGTTGGCAACAGCGCTGGGCAGGCTGACGGCCGCGGTGCTGGCGAAGGGGGAGCCGCCGAAATCGGTGGCCGTACCCGTGTGGATGAGATTGCCCTCGAGGGCAAGGAACAGGCCGGAGGCCTGGGAACCGGGCAGCACGCAACGCTCGGAAGCGTCCACGAAGACCCAACGGCCCGACAGGATGTCGGTCGCGGCGAGCTTCGAGCGGCTGGCACGGGGGACTTCGTTGAGTCCCGGATTGATGATGCTGACTGCCATGAGGCATTCCTTTTGGAGGGACCTGCGGAGTGCAGGCCGGTTGATCGACGAAAGACGAGAAAGTTAGCGACCGGGGCGCGTGCGAAGGAACGACGTCAGAACGTCGAGCTTCGGGTCAGTGGGACGGCTGGCGGTTGCGGCAAGCTCTCCAACTTCCGGAGCGGTGGCTAGCTCGTCGAGTGCAGAGAGTTTTACGGTACCGTCGGCGATCGAGCGTTGAGCAAAGGTGAGGATGTCACCTACGTCAATCACTCCGTCCTGCGCGAGCTTCACAGAGTTGACGAGAGCAGCGGCGAGCTTGACGTTCTGAGAACGAGAGTCACGCAACTGATCGACGACTCCGAGGAGTTGGTCGAGGGCCTCAGCGGCCTGGGCTAGCTTCTGTGTTCCGTCGACTCCAGTGCCATTCATGGTTGCAGTCGAGTTTCCAGCAGTTTTAGCGGTGCTGATGGTGGAAGATACGAGACTGTCGCGAGCCCGCAAGCCCTGGGCTTCTGCGGCCTTCAGGGTTGCTGGCAAAGGGGCCACGCGGAGCAGTGACATTGGTCAGGCCAAGAGGCGCGTCGCAACGCGCCCGAGGTGGATGAGCGTCGCGACCTTTTCGGCCCGACGGCTGGCTGCGTCCGCAGCCATCTTGCGCAGGTCGGCGGCCACAGCAGAAGCCGAAGCCACCACTGCGTCGACGTCCGGCGCGGTTGCAGCGGCCGCCGTCTTGCCGGTCAGGGCAGCGGCGTCCGCCAACATCGCGTCCAGCTTGCCGGACTCGAGAAGCGTCTGGTAGGCAGCACGCGGGTTGAACATGTCAGATCTCCAGGAGAGCGGCGGCACCGGCGCCGGGGACCACCAGCGGATCACGGCCGGCCCAGGCGGCGAGTTCGGGCACGACGGACGCGACCTTGGAGGCTTCCGTGGTGGCCAGGAGAGCCTGGGTGGCAGGGGCACGTTCGGGCGTCCAGGCGGAGGACTTCGTGGCTTCGTCCAGCGAGTCGAGCTGCAGGGCAGCCAACCGCACGACTTCAGCCGGCGACAAGCCCGCGATCTTCTGTTCCGCGATCAGGGTCGCAGCGCTGCGCAGGGCAGCGAGCATGACGGTGTCAGCCAGGGCCGCAGCCTTGGTGACTTCGTTGTCCCGATGCGCGATGTACTTCTGCGCCAGCTTCAGCGCATCGTCGCGGCAGTCTTCCAGCGTGGGGTACGAAACCCCGTCCAGCTGCAGCTGCTCGAAGTAGCGAGCTGCGAGCTTCGCCACTTCGACCGTGACGCCCAGGGCTTCGGCGGTCTTCTCCACCGGCGTCACCGCAGGGGCAGCGATGCCGCTGCGGACCAGCGTTTCGTGATAGAAGTCGGATTCAGATTTCAGAGCCATGGGTACTCACGCGTTTGGGTGATAGGAGCCATGGTAGCCCCGACAAAAACAACGCAACCGGTGGCGTGGGCCACCGGTTGCGTTCAGCAAACCATCGACTGGAAGGACTCAGCCCTTGCCGTGGCTCACGGGCTGCTCGACGCCGCCGGAGGCCATACCGGGGTTGCCGGGCATGGTCACGGTTTCCTCGAAGCGCAGGAGCTTGCCGTCGACGCCGCGGACGGGCTGACGGGTACCAGCGCTGGCGCCGGCCTGGTACATCGTGGTGTTCTGGTTGCGCTCAGCCTGGGCGAGGACCTCGCTGTCGGCGGGATTGGCCCCGGAGCCCCAGAAGCTGGTGACCCAGCCGGCGTCGGGCTGGCTGCCGATGACTTCGGCGCTCTTGGCGATCTGAATCGCACGGTTGTGCAGATCGGCGGGGGTGCAGCCGGTCATGGCGCAGGTGGCAGTCACGTCGGCGAGCGACGCCTGCTTGGAGGCCAGGCGGACAGCGCAGGCTTCCTTGGCCATGCCGTGGTACTGCAGGGCACCGCGGGATTCCAGCTCAGTGACCATGGCCTGCTTGGTGGCCTCTTCGGCGGTCTTCTGCGCTTCGAGCTCCTGGGCGTAGAGGACCTCAGCAGCCTTGACGGGGACGTCGCCGTAGCCGGCGGTCTTGGCCCAATCCTGAGCGGGGGTGGTGGTCACGGTGGCGACTTTCTGGACGGGGGCGGCGACGGGGGCGGGAACAGGAGCCGCGGCGACGGGCGCAGCGGTCTTGGCCGGAACCGGAGCAGCGGCCACGGGGGCGGCAGCGACGGGAGCGGCGGTTTTGGAGGGGGCGGCGACGAATTCGCCGAGGGAGCGGACAGCCATGATTTCCTCAGAGGGGAAGACCTACGCCAGCGTGGGCGAGGTGGTAGAGAGCGGAGGTGATATTGCCAGAGGCTTGCAGTTCGGCGAGTGCCGGGTTTTTCGCTGCAATTTTGGCAATGTGCGTGATCGGCAAAGAGCTCAGGCAAGCGCGGTAGAACGCGTAGTATTCAGCGGCGAGCTGATGCCCTTCTGCAGCGATCTTCGCAGGCTCCCAACCAGTGGCGAGACAAGGCGCCACGTAGCCAGACCGAGCGGCCATCTTGCTGCGCAGGACGGTATACGCGGACGGAGAGAATTTGTCCAGCGGCACACCAGGGAAGCCTTGGATGTCACCGTTCCAACTGGCCGCCTTGGAGGGTTCGACTGCGAGCGTGGCGTGGATCAGCTCGTGCGGTGACAGAACGATGCCCATGAGAGCAGCCGTTCCGAGCAACGCGGGCAGGCCATCGACGCTGGCAGCCTTGAGCTCGTCCGGCGTGTACTCGGGCACCAGGTCGATTTTGGCGACCGGGGTCTCGTACGGAACGTCGCCGGCGGTGCCCCGGGACACCAGGGGGATCTGCTTCTCGATCTCGGACCGCTTCTGGGCCCAGTTGTGGCTCAGGTGGTCGCGGGTGTCTTCCGCGTGGTTCACCCGGCGGACAGCGTCCAGGGTGTGCGAGGCGACCTTCGAGAGGCTGAATGCCACCGGGTCAGCAGGCACGCCGACATCCGAGTAGTCGAAGAACCGGCAGCCGTAGTTCTCGGCCGTGACCTGACGCCCGTCAGGCATCACTTCGTTCATGTGGTTCTTGAGATGGTCGCAGCGCTGGTGAATGAATTCGTTTTCGGCACCGCAGTAGCGGCACTTCTCGTGGCTGATGCGGGTGCCCATCGAGCCCGTGAGATACCCACGCTGCTCGAACTTCTTCATGATGTTCGGATCGCAGTTCAGGCCCAGTTCGGGAATGGGTTCCCGGGCAATGCGAATGATCAGTTCCACGCGCCGCATCGGGGTGTTCCAGCCGGCGCAGCCGATGTCGCCGTAGGCCGGATCCCGGTCGCTGTTCGCGTGATTCTTGAAGAACTTCGCGGTCTCGAACGTCTTGTAGCGCGGCACGCAGATGCCGGCCAGGCGGCCAGTATTCTTGGCGGCCTCTTCGGGGCCTTGCAGCCCCGTCAGCTGATCGCTGGTGAACACGTCACCATTGAGGTTGCTGCCATAGAAGTCACCGTCGCTCATCGCGATCATGTGCACGTAGCCGAAGCGTGGATCAGGCTTCAACTCCGCGCAGTACCGCTCGATGTCCGGCGGCACGTGCGTGTCGAACTGTCCAATCGCGATCTTCGTCGCTTCGGCGAAGAGCGGATTGATCTCGAGCGGAATGCCGGTGATGATCTTGGTGATCGCCATGGCTCAGACCTGCGACACCGTGGGCAAGCTCACCGCGGTGGGCGAGGGCTTCGTGAGCAGAGCCTGCTTGGCGGTGGTGATGCGGCTGGCGATCTCAGTGGTCCAGCCAGTCACCTTGGCCCGGGCGTCGGCGTCGACGGCGCTGTCCAGGCTGAACTGGTGAGGCGAGGAGCTGCGCACCGGCACCAGGACGGGGCCGCCGGCGAGCACGAACGTGTTCGGCGCGGTGGACGGCAGCGTCTGGAAGCTGAGCTGGGTCACGATGGCATAGCCAGCGGTGGCCTGGCCGCTGTTGAAGAACAGACCGACGGCAACGCCGGGCAGCGCGATCGTGGCGACGGCGAGCTGGGTGAACGTCAGGCCATTGTCCAGGCTGTAGGACAGGGTGATGTTCTCGCTGACCCGGGCGGCGCGCAGCAGGATGCCGTGCGGGTTGGTCCGGGCGAACGTCGCGACGGATGGCATCGCGCCGCCCTCCGTCGTGCGCCGACGGTACTGGATGCCGAGTGCCGACTGGCTGCCGCCCCAGCCGAAGAGGAGGCCAGGCGCTGCGTCACCGGGAGCCGTGAAGACACCGATGCCGAGCATGAACCCGTCGGTGGCCACCGGGTCGATGAAGCCCTGGACGTGGTCGATGCGGAACATGAATTCCCAGTCGCCGATGACCTGGGCGTTCTGGTGGAACATTCCGGGGTTCGCGGACACCGTGGCCGGGAAGACGCCGGAGGCCGTCAGTTCGTAGCCAGCCAGGCCGGGGTTGAAGTTAACCGAGCCGGCCACCGCCACGGTGCCGATGTCGCCGGCCGTCAGGGGGATGGCCAGCGAGGTCTGGGGGACCGTCGGCACGTAGGCAAACGTGCCCACGCGGTCGATCCGGGGCTCACCGTAGGCCGTGAAATAGCTGGTCTCCACCGGGTCAACTTCGACCGCGACGGAGCCCTTGTACACGCCGGCCTGGGCTTCGATGGTCTTGGTGATGATCATTTTAGCGCACCTTCAGGGCGGGCATGTGAGGGGCCGGGATGGGGAACGGAATCGGCGTCGGGCTCGGGGCCTTCGGAGGGATTGCCATGTGGTGGCCGGAGGACGGGTCCACCGCATCGTGGACTGCGCCAAGCGCGTTCAACTCATGCAGCGGATCCTGGGCCTTTTCGGCGGCGTACATTGCCTTGATCTTGCGCGGGTCGGCACCGAGAGCCTGCATGCCCTCGTAAGAGTCATGCCGGATCTGCCGAGGAACGGTCACCGGCAGGCCAGGCACACCGTGCAGGGTCATGAGGTGGCTGGCGTCGCCACGCCGATGCGCGGCAGCCTGCTGGGTAGCAGGGCCGGCCGGCAGGGCAACGGCGGCGCGCTTCGCGATGTGGTCAGTGGCGTAGAAGAGCATGATCAACCCTTGAAGAGCGAAAAGGCGTTGGCGAGGATCGCGTCCCGCTGGCGATCGAGCTCGGCGAGCTTCATCGTCAGCTGGATGCTGGGCAGGGGGATCGTCACGCTCATGCCGCCCATGCCATCAGGCACAGCAGTCGGGGGCGCGGCGGGCAGCATGCTGGGGGCACCAACAGGTGCTGGCGCGGCAGCCGGAGCCTGGGCGGGCAGCGGCGTCGGGGCCTGTCCCGCCGCAGCCATCTGCTGGGCCAGCGCATCATCGGCGGCCTGGTCTTCGGGGCTGCCTTCTGGCAAAGCCCCGGGGCCAGTGTGGTGGTCCAGCTCGTCTTCGACGGAGCCTTCGATGGCCTCGCCGGGGGCGGCTTCTGGGGGCATCTCGCCAGTGGCTTCGGGCGGCAGTTCGGCCTCCGCACCAGGCGGCATCTCGCCAGTGGCTTCGGGCGGCAGTTCGGCCTCCGCACCGGGCGGCAGTTCGGCCTCCGCACCAGGCGGCAGCTCGCCAGTGGCTTCAGGAGGCAGTTCGGCACCAGGGGGCATCTCGCCTTCCGGCTGGCCCATGGCTTCAGGAGGCATCTCGCCAGCGGCTTCGGGAGGCAATTCGCTCTCGGCGCCAGGGGGCATCTCGCCGGCGGCTTCGGGAGGCATTTCGCCTTCGGCACCAGGAGGCATTTCGCCTTCCGGCTGGCCCATGGCCTCCGGGGGCATTCCGCCTGCGGGCTGCTCGCCGTGGGGCGCATCGCCTTCCGGCGGCTGGCCCTGGGCTTCCATCGGCTGGCCGGTGGTGGGGTCCACGCCGTACTCGTCCTGGTACGCGCTGGACATCTGACCCTGCACGCCGGCGGCCTGGGCCATCATCTGCTCGCGCTGCGCCAGCACTTCCTCACGCTGTGCCAGCTCCTGCTCTTTCATCAACAGCTCGCGCACCACCGCGTCGAGCGGCATGAGCGGGTACTGCTGGGTCTGCTGGCCCATGTCGTAGGCGTTGGTGGCCTGCTCCATCGTGGTGCCAGAACCAGAGAAGGCGTCGGTCAGGCCTGCGGTCTTCATGGGCTCTGTGCCCCAGTTGAAGAAGCAGGGCGTGCCGTCCAGGGCGATGTGGGTGGCCCGGACGCAGGCAGTCTTGCCGCTGAACGAGCCGGTGGACAGCACGTTGGCAGCGGAGCCGACGGTGCCGACGTTCTTCATGCCGCTGATCGCGGTGTCGAGCATGCCGCCGTCAGAGCGCTGGCCCGTCATGTTCTTGCGGATGTCGCTGAGCCGGCCCACGGTGCCGAGATCGATGTTGGGCTGGGCCGACATCTGGCGCAGCAGGTCAACTGCCACGGGCGTGTTCTGGGCGACGGAAGGGGCGGCCGAGTACAGCAGGTCGTAGAGGGCCTTGCCGCGAACGGGGTCGTGCATCAGTTCGGGCGCGTGGGCCTGCAGATCAGCGAAGCCCTTGGACTTGGCCCGGGCGTCCATGATCGCGCTGACACCCGCAGCGGCGGGGCCGGCAATCATCGTGCCCAGGGCCAGGGCCCGGACGACAGGCTCGCTGAGGAACGCCTGCTTTGCAGAGACCCGGTCGTTGTCGTTCTCGATCTCTTCGAGGCGGTCGAGCACAGCCGCCCGGTCCGCCGCATCGAGGTTGAGTTCCGCGATCTTCTGGAGCAGCATGCCGTAGACGGCAGCCGGGCCATTCACAGAGGCGGAAATCAGGTCGGCTTCAGCAGCGGTTTTGTTCACGGGGTATGCCCTTCAACGGAGGAGACAGGATTCAGGAGAGGTTCTTGGGCCGTCAGGTGCTTGACCGCGTCGTGGTACAAGCCCTTCGACACCGACACGGGGTGCGTGAATGCCTGGTGCGGGAGCGCCGGGATCTCAGGGAGGACCGCACCAGCGATGGACTCAGCGCCCTTGAAGGCCCGGGCCGCGCCGGGGGCGGGGTGCCGAGCCATCTGGCTGCGCCCCGTGACAGGGGCAGACTTCGGATCCGAGCGACCGTTGGACGGGCGGATCTGGGCGACGGGGCCGCGCTTCGTCACCGTCTGGGTGGACTCGATGGCCTGGTTCTGGACGGGCCCAGTGATGACCGGGTCGTTCGTCTGCGCCACCTTGACGAGGGGGAAGTACATCATGTCAGGTGAGGGAGGTCTGGGGTGCCGCGGCAGCCTGCTGTTTGGCGTCGCGACGGTTCATGTCGATCTGCTGCTTGGCCGCGACGGCGCTCAGGGCACCGCCGCCGATGTTCACGGCAGAACCAAGGGCCGACCCACCCGCACCGCTGAGCGCTGAGCCGACCGCGCTATTGCCGATGGCGTTGACACCTTTGGCGATGAGCCCACCGATGAACGCGGACTTCTGGGCTTCCGTGAGCAGTTCGGCCGTCTTGGCGTGCACACCGCGAAGGCCGCCGATGGCCTCCTGGATCTGCTTCAGCTTCATGCCCAGGTACGCCTGGGAATTGTGGTTCTTGTACATCCGGTCTTGGGCCCCGACGAGGTCCCGGACGGCGATGACGAACTCGCTGTCGCCGTTGATCATCCGCATGTTGGACCCGGTCTGGTTCTGCGTCAGCTTCTCGTCCAGGTACCCGGCCTGCAGCGGGTACTGGGTGATAGCGCCACGGGCGCCGAGCCACTTGCCAGCCTCCTGGTACGGGTGCTGGTTCGCATCGAGCGCGTGCAGTTCAGCGATGCCTTCGATGTACCGGGCAGCCGACTTCTGGGTCTCCATCGTCAGGCTACCGCATTCGCAGCCCATGGACCGCTTGCACAGGGCCACCAGGTCGTCGGCCGAAAGGTTGTCGATCTCGGCGAGGTTGACCTTGTAGCGGAAGCCCATGCGGTGGTTGGGGATGCCGCGGTCCTTCAGCTCCTGGATGATCATGAGCGCCAGGCTGTCCACGGTCTCGCGCTCGGCGTCCGACGCAGCAGAGCCGGAGACAGCGGCGGCCATTGCCTGGTACAGGGACGGCAGGGTGATGCCACCCATGACCAGTTCGGCCGCGTCGTCGACTGCCCGTTTATGGGAGCCAACCGCGTCACGGTAGATCTCGAGCTTGGCTTCCTTCGCGGCCTCGAGCAGCTGCGAGGTTTCAAACTCGGCCGCCGTCAACTTCGCCAGGGTGGCCGCAATCTTCTGATTCCGCTGCCCAAGCTCGATGATCGGCTCCAAGGGCTGCTGGTAGAGGGAGAGGCCGTCGCTGGTGCCGAGATCTGGAGCCGCGAACGGGTCGCCGCCGAGGGCCGCGACCTTCGCCAGTTCACCGCGCAGACCCTCGTGCTGCTCCGGCGCCGATGCCGTCTTGGCCAGGGCCTCGGTGATCTTGAACGGGTCGGCCAGGTCGAACTTGAACCGCTTGTCGCTGGCCGACTTCTGCAACGTCAGCTGCACGTCGCGGTTGGCGATCTCGGCGACCCGGTGGATCTGGTGCTGGGTGAGGTCGTGCTCGTGGGCGACATTGCGAAGGGCGTCCGTCATGGACTTCCCCTCGAGGCCGGCCGCCTTGACGGTGTCGGCAAAGGGCTGGAGGCGTGCGCGGTGGCTCATGTCCGACGAGCATAGGATTGCTCCGGGCAGCGCAACCGCCCTCAGTAATACATGTCGAGTGCACTGGCGATCTGCATGACGTCGTCCATGCTCTCGGAGGTCACGTCCCGGGGGGAGGTGCCCATGTGCCCGGTGAAATCACCGTTCAGCAGCAGCTCGCCACCGAGCATGCAGTACGTGGTGGCGTGCAGCAGGTCGTCTGGTTTGATGTTTACGTAGCGCTGGGTATTATTGCGCTCGTTGTATTCCATACTAACGGCCAGGAAGTGGTCGAACAGGACCTGGCTCTCGGAGATGCGCGGGATCGTGACCTGCCGGTTGCGGAAGGCCTCGAAGGTGTCTGTCAGCACCCGGGTGCGGGACAGGTGGTACTTGCGGGTCTTCGGCTCCCACTTGGCCCGGGGCGCTTTGCCGCCGACGCCGTTGCCCATTCCACCGGCGTGCCACATCTGGGCCACCGAGCCCTCGCCCAGGGCGTTGACCAGGTTGATGTTCTGCACCTGGCCACAGCCCCAGTCGGCCGCGATGAGGCGGATATTGAAGGCATGGTAGGCCCGCTTGATCCAGGCCATCTCGGCGTCGGGGCCGGCTTCAGCGCCCTTAAACACCTTGTAGTAGTAGATCTCAAAGCGGGCAGGGAATGGATTCCAGGCCCCGATCACCGCGGTTGTAAAGCTATTGCCGGCGTTGATGCCACCGTTGACGGCCCAGTCTACTCCCATGACCAGTGGCGGAAGGTTGGAGGTGTGCTCCGGCATCGCGTTCGGCCGGTCAGGGTTGCAGCAGGCCTCGAGCTGGGCCTGCGTGATGGGTTGGGAACCGGATTCCGCCGGCATCCCGAGCACTTCGTTGGCGAACTGGACAGCCGAATAGTTGCGCTGCTTGCCCAGCAGCTCCAACCACTTCGTCGGGATGTCCATGATCGGCTTGACGATCAGCTGTGGGATCCGGTACGATTCACGGTCTACCCGTGAATCCTTCCCCAGGTGGATGTCCATCTTCCGCCGGGCCACCCACTGGCCGTCACGTGTATCGAGAGGCTGGCCGCAGTGGCGACAGATGACGCCCTTGGTGCCGATATTCCTGTCGTCCCACTCATGGTTCCACTTCTTGCATCCCGTGGCCGGGCACCGGACGGCCCACTCGCAGCCCGTGGACTGCGAGCGCATCACCTCCATGTGATTGTTCATGGACAGCGGCGTGCCGCAGTACCAGAACGAGCAGTCGGCGGCACGGAAGGCCAGCTCCTCGACCACCGGGATCACGTGCGGCATGATGTCCTGGATTTCGTCCCAGACGATCGAGCCACCGTTGCTGATCGAACGACCACGGACGCGTGAGCCATCCGTCTGCGCGTACGAAAGCGCTACGATCGAATCGTTGCTGAACACCTTGCGGTGGACCTGGTCCACCACCTTCGGGCCGCTGAAGAAGTACTTCTTGATGAAAGGCGAGTTGATCGTGAAGTCACGCAGGCGCTGGATCGAGAACACATCAGCCTGGTCTGCGAGCGGGGCCAGGTAGATGGCGGCCGTCCGGGGGCGCATGACGGCCTGAAGCACGAGTTTCGACGCGAGAGTGGTGCTGTTGTGGACGAGTAGCCCGGAGGCCAATGCAAAGTTGTGGTGCGCTTCGACCTCGATGTCGACGCACTCCAGCTCTCCAGCGTCTTCGACGGTGGCAACGCGGTCCCACCAGACGTCCGCGGTATCCAGCGTACGCAGGTTCGCACCTGAGGGGCCAGTCAGAAGGCCCTCTTCTTCGAGGTACGTCACGTACCGGGCGAACTTTGACGACGAAATGGAGTACGCTGGGGTGTTGGCGAGCCCCACGTCGTACAGGGTCCGGGCCGACCGTGACCGGAGGCGCGCACGGTAGCAATCGGCGATCAGGGCCCCGGCCTCGATGGGGACCGTCAGCCGGTTGTTTCGCTCTTCCACGTCAGGGACAGCAGGGCGCCGCCCATCCGACGTTTGGATGAGCTCGTAGAACCGCTGCTGGCTGGGCCGACCGATCACGCGTAACACAAAGGCGTCACGGCATTGGTGGTATTCGCCGTCTTTCGTGTATCCGGCTTCCCGCTGGTCAACCCAAGCCAGGATGCCCAGGCGGAGCAGGAGGCGACGCACATCATCAACGAGGCCCGGGCTCGCACTGGAATACGTTATCGCCAGGCTGTTATTTTGCCGGGCGATGCACCCGTCGGTATCCCACAGGTGGCCGAGAAACGTCGCGATCTTGGCATCCGGCAGGCTGAAGAACTCGGCTGGCACACGCTTCTCGTGGCTGTACGTGCCGACCAGCCGGTATCCGACGAGCACATCGTGCAGTGGGTGCAGGCAGCCAAAGCGGACACGCCATGCACCGGCGGTGGGTTGGCGAGGTTGTCCGGACATGCGCTCCATCGAGGCCACGACAGCCTCGACTGGGCTCGTGACATCCCAGAACTTTCCACCCTCTGGCTGGTAACAGCAGCCGTCTCCGATGAAATAGGCGACAAGGGCTAGCGTGTCGTCAGGCACTTCGTGTGCGCCAGTTGCCCGGATCACTTTCAGGGAGGCCACGCTGTCGCCTGGCTTCAGCGTCCCCGCGGCTTGCTCCCCGTGCACCACGAGCATGCGGTGGTCCGTGGACACGATGGTGGACGCACCGCTGCGGAATGTCAGTTTAACGCAGGGCCGAAGTGTTCGTGGGAAGACATGCGACACGCGGTCAGGAGCCGACCGGCGGCTGGCTGTCGAGGACGCGAGGCGGGTGCCAACGGTGACATCCCCGATACGCATGGTCGTGCCGTCATCCCGCAACACCTCAGTATTAACCCAGCAGCACTTACTGACCTGCCGCGACGTAAATAGGCAGACCCGGCGGGCCTTTGTGTTGTAAATGGCTTCTAGATACGGGTAGCTCTTAACATCGAAGCGCTCCCCGTTCAGGTGGAAGAGTTCGCCGACGAGTTGGAAGGGGGAGACCGCTGGTAGCATGACAGGTTTATGTCCAAACCTGTCGATGTGTCAACCGGAGCAGAGACCATCGAGGTCGTCCAGCATCACGGGGGTCTGCTCTTCGTACTGCAGGCCGATGGCTTTCAAGGTCTCGGCGACCTTGCGGGCCTCTACATCGTCGCCCCCGCCGCCTGCACTCTCCGCCATCTTCAGCTTCTGCTTCGCATTCAGGGCCTTGAACAGCGTGTCGCGCTCCAGCTTCAGCCGGACGATCTCGTCCT
The DNA here is from genome assembly GCA_031425795.1 of Rhodobacter sp. GTDB lineage: Bacteria > Pseudomonadota > Alphaproteobacteria > Rhodobacterales > Rhodobacteraceae > Tabrizicola. Next base: position 32,663 of record JANPJZ010000228.1, read on the forward strand.
TCGACATCCGCAGGCCGTGGTTGCCGGCCTCGGCCTTCAGCAGCCGCTCGGTGAAATAGGCGTCGGAGATGAGCCGGTCCAGGACCTGCTCATTCGACATGGACACCGGCACGCCCATCCGCCACCGGGCGTATTCGTGCGGCTGGTGCATGAGGTCACGCTTCAGCGTGGCCTCCGACGGGGCGATGCACTTCAGATAGGCGGACCAGTGCTCGCCTTCGGTGTATTCGCGGTCAGCAAAGTAGCGCCCGAACAGGGCCACGGCAGATTCGTCCACCGGGTAGCCCCACATGCGCTGGATGTCCGCCGCCACCGTGGCCGTCGGCACCCCGGCCAGCAGGAGGGTCTCGATGAAGACGCGCAGGGTGTCGTCCTGGCGCCACTTCGGGAGCATGCCTGGCAGGGCGAGGATCGCGCCGTCAGGCCCCAGGCCCAGGACGTCAGCTACGCCGAGGCGGGAGGCCGCTTCCATCATGGGCCGGTAATCCCGCAGCAGCGCCGCGTCGGTGGACCGGAGCCAGGCTTCGAGCCCGGGCGGCAGCTCGGGGAACACCTGGGTGTGGAGGAATTCGGCGAGGGTGACAGGAAATGTCACTCGGGCATCGGCACAAAACCGAGCAACAGCGCCAACACCATCAGATCGACAGAGCGCGACCAGGGAGATGGCCTGCAGGATCTTGTGGTGCGGGACCATGCGACGAGTGTGTCGTTAGTTGCAGCAACGCAACCGGGTCAGAACCCGGCCTGCGATACTTCCTGGTTGGCGCTCTGCAGGCGCTCGGTCACGCGCTGCAGGGCCTTCATGGCCACTGCCGTCGCGTTCTCGTCGCCGGGCAGCCCCATGCGGATAGCGAGCAGCAGCCGGGCCAGGCCCTCGACGGTCTGCTCGAACGTGCCTTCCAGCTGCATGAAGTCCGCGAGGTTGTCCTCGTTGAGGAAGCCGGTGCCCAGGATCGCATCCGCGCAGTCGGGCCGGCCAATGGCGGCAGCCAGCTTGGCAGCAGCAGCCAGGGGCATGGCCAGGGCCTTGAGTTCAGCGGCGACCAAGCCGGGGATGACCGCAGCGGTCTTCTTCTGCTCGGCGATGCTGGCGGCCGTCTCCGACATCCCGCTGTCGAACCGCAGGTGGCCCTTGGCCTCCGCGGCTGCGGCGATCTCAGCGCCGTTGGCCATCCAGTGGTTGATGTGCTGCAGCGCGGCGGTCTTGCCGACGTTCGTGAAGATGGCTTCGTTGCCGATGGTCATGGACCACTGGCCATTGTCGACGACCAGCTGGTCCGGGACCTGGGAGGCGAGGATCGCGGCCACCTTGCCGACGCCGGCAGGCTGCTGGTGCTCTTCGGCGTAGGCCTTCAGCTGCAGCACTTTGGTGTCCAGCGGGAAGATCCAGGTGCCATCGGCGTCGTCGAACGACGCGACCTTCACACCCTTGGCCAGCAGCACGTTCACCGTGGCGCCGAACGGGGTGGTGAGCGCAACATGGTAGCTGCCGGCGGCCTCATCGACCTGGATCGAGGCGACCTTGAGCGGCGCCGTGATGGCGTCAGCGACGCTGAAGACAACGTCGGCCCCACGGCGAAGGCTGGCTGCGGCCAGCTTCTCGACCACCGCGCCAGCGGCACTGGCGTCCTGCGGAATGCCAACCACCTGAGCGGCGGCCTTGCAGTAGGTCCCGTCCTCGAAGGCGAACCAGTCGGCCAGGCCGGCCGTGGGGTTCGTGAGGTCGATCGCGGAGAACGCCATGGCGGTCTTCGCGGTGCCATCATTCAGGAACACCGTAGCGGCCGAAAGCGTGGAGGTCTCCAGCGCGGTCGGCAGGGTGTCCAACGTCTTGGCGTAGCTGACGTTCACCGGCAGGCCGGCGACTTTGCTGGCGATCTTGTTGGCGGGGGCGGGCGCGCCGAACCAGGCGTCGACGACGTCAGCCAGGCCGTGCACGTGGAAGCCAGCAACGATCGTCGGGTCCGCCTTCAGCACGGCGGCGAAGGCAGTCTTCTGGGCGTCGGTGGCTCCGAGGACATGGGCCAGCACGGTGCGGCCGCGCATCGGCAGGCGCATGGCGCTGCCGTCTTCGGTGTACTGGGAACCACGGATGTCGCCGGGCAACACGGTTTCGCCGATGCCGCTGGCATCGCTGGCGCCGTCGAAGTTCTGCTCGGTCAGGGGAAGCACGCGGTCATCCGAGGTGGAGCCCGCACCTTCCTGGGTGCCCATCTCGCCGGCCTGCTGGGGCGAGCGCACGATCATGATGTCCATGGGCTTGAGCTCACGGGCAGTGATCACCACCGGGATGCTCACGCGCGGCGTGTCCATCACGCTGATGTAGCCCACGGCGTAGCCCATGGCATCGTCGCGCTGCTTGAAGTTCACGATCAAGCGATCATGCGGCAGGTAGGGGTGGTCCCGCAGCAGGGTCTGCAGAATCTCGTCGGACCAGGCCCCGGGCGGCGACACGAGCCGCACACCGGCGGTCTTGCGGGCCGCTTCCGGCGTCAGGTAATCGGTGGCGCTGATCGTCGGGGGCAGGACAAAGAGTGGCTTGGTCATGGGTGGGATCGTAGACCGATCGTTCTCGCTGCAATGGGGATCAGCCAACTCCAGGCCCCGAGGTGGCCCCCGGCGGGAACGGTACTGGGTGGACGTGAGTGGACAGGCTGGCCGTCGCGCTCTTGACCACGGCAGCCTCCACCAGGGCGGCCCCAGTGATGGACGCGCCATTCATGGTCAACGGCACGCCGGGGGAACCCAGCTTCAGGGCCGCAACGTCCAGGGCCAGGGAGAGCCCGAAGATCCGGATGCCCGCAGGGGTGCATTCGATGCCGGAGATCGGGGGTCCGTTGGGTGCCGGCGCGCAGCCCAGGCTTGCGGACGTGGGGGCCGTCAAGGCCGCCTGCCCGGTCGTGCCGTTGGCTTCGAGGGCCACCAGCGGGGCAGCGGCGTTCGGGCCCACCGTGAATTTGAACGTGGTAGTTTTGCTGTCGTACGACAGCACAAACTCAGGGATGACGGCGAACTTTGCCTTGGTCGGCGCGCCCGGCACCCGGCCCTTATTACCGGACCAGATCCGGAAGGAGCCGTCGGCATCGACGATCGAGTCGTACATTACGGCGCCGACGGTATCCAGCTCGTCTGCCGGAATGGGCGCGATTGCCGGCACAAGTGGCTGTACCACCGCATCATGCTTCAAGCTGTAGGTGCCGGCAGCCCGGTCCGCCATGATCGTGAAGTCAGTGAGCACCGTTGCGACGGCCGCGCGGCCATCCGCCAGGGCCGAGTGGCTGACGTGCCCGCGCTGGGACAGGAGGTACGGCGCCATGGCCTCGGGCCAGGGGGAGGCTTCAAACACCTCGCTCATGGTCTCGTAGGCCCCGGGCGGGTGCACCTTCTCAGACTGCGACATGGTGAGCACGGCCAGGGCCTCGGCCGGGCCCAGGTAGCTGTCGTGCCGCCGCCAGTAACCCGGAGCTCGGACGACCCGCTTCAGGAAGCGGTCCAGCACCTCGCCGTCAGCCTTGTACCAGGTGCCGGCGTAGGAGCAGCCGCCAATCGTGGCACCGTAGTCGTTCACCTTGACCTTGGCCGAGCCCTTGGACATGACGGTGTCGCCGGGCTGCAGGCCGAAGGTCCAGTCACCAAGCGTGGAGCCGACGGCGCCGGACCGGGCCAGCGCGGCTTCGATGCCCGGATTGTAGCCGGACTGCCGCTTCTCGGTGTCCGCGGCGGTCTCCGGCGTGCTGGTGGGGCCGGTGTAGAAGCCAATGATGACCCAGGCCCGGCCGTCCCACAGGCACGCAACGCGGGAGCCCTCCTCGGGAAGGTAGATCAAACCCCCAGCTGGTGGGTCGCTGCGGGTCGGCCGCTGAAACCCGGCCTGGAGCATCAGCACGTTGTCGTGGATGCCGGTGCCGTCCAGGCTCGAGGTGGACACGCCCTCGAAGCGAACCCGGAAGGTGAACAGCGGGACCTGCCCATTCTGCGTCATGTTCACCTTCAAGACGACGCCACGCGCGAAATCCGCACGCCCCTGGGGCATCGACGAGAATGGTGAATGGATCATGGGTCAGGCCTTCGGCGGGGTGAACGTCAGGATCGTAGCGTGGCCCACGCGAACCCTGGACAAGTGCCAGCCGGGGTAGCGGGCCACCAGCTCGGCCTCTTGGGCGGGGTTGGCCACCCGGTGTCGCACGGAGGCAACCCGGGTAGAGCCCGGCGGTGGCGCGGCAGCACGAAACTTGGGGCAGGCAGAACAGGCCATGGAAGAAGGGTAAATCAGAGGGTTAAATTGGAAGGCGTTTTATGGGATAAGTAATATAGTGGGTAGCAATACCCGCCGCGCTGCATGTCTGCAGCGATGGCTTACTAACCCGAGCGCCGCACAGCCGGCCAGAAAGGACGGGCGTCATGAAGACGGCCACCTACCTCCGCGACCTTGGCAATGGTCGTCACCTCTACCGGCTGAGCGAGCCGGTGCCGATGGCTGACGGATTCAGCTGCGCCTTCGTGGCGTCCTACACGTCCCTCCTCGACGGGCAGCTCGAGACCGTTCTTGTCGGGGCTGACGCGGACGGGATGTCGGACTTCAATGCCCACGTGGGCCTCGAGTTCGAGGCCTTTGGGCAACCGCCGGCGGTCAGCCGGATCCTGGCCCAGCACGGCTACGACCTCGTTTACCCCGCGAAAGCGGGGTGAGCGATGGGCGCCCCGCATCACATTCGCGACCAGGCAGATGATGCTCGCCACCTCATCCGGCTGAAATCCCGCCACTGGGGCCACCACCGGACATCTGCAGCGTTCACAGATGTGGACTGGGACGTCGGCCGCGACAGCGAGGTTGCCCGCGCAAGGCGGGGCCTCGGGGACCTCCTGGACACCGCGGTTCGTTTGTTCCGGTCAGGAGACTACAACTTCAGCATACGCTTCCGCAATGCGATTAAACGACAATGGTCCGTCATTACGGAGCTCGGCGCTGCAGCTGCAGAACTCGAAGACCTCAACGTCTTTCTCGAGAAGTTTAGCCTGCGCTTGACTGGTAACGGGTCGATCATCCCTGACCCGGCGGCAGTGGCAAAGTGGCAGGCCCTCGCAGCCCAGATCAAGCATCTCAGCGTCGAGCTTGAGATGGCAGCGCAGACCGGCCGGGACAAAGCCGTGCGGGCTCGCGACCGCCGGCTGAAGGCCATCGCGAGTGCCAAGGCCGGAATAGGCTGCGTCCGCCTCGGGGCAGACGGCCAGTACTACGAAGTCGAGCTGGCAACGCTGTTGAAAGAAGCGGAGCACGATGAGGTGCACCAACTCGAGGCACGGGTTGCCAGGTTGAAGAGCGACCTGGCAGCCGCGAAGCAACGAGACCAGCAGGCCCGACTTGGCCTGCTCAAACTGTGAGAAAGGAGACCCAGCGATGGACAAGATCGCCTATGCCGCCGGCTTCGCCTGTGGCTTCGTCAGCGGAATCCTCCGGTTGAAATAACCGGACCCGGCGCCTGTCCGGGAGACCAACAGGCAAAGTTGTAATGCAGCTACCCGTGTGGGTACCGGTCACAAGCCCGAACAAAATGCAGAGTGCAACACCACCATTCGCCATCGTGCGAGGAAGAGAAAATACCATGTCCACGTCGAACGTCTACGAAATGTCGGATCTGCTGGAAGACGAGAGCTGGCTCGCCCGGCTCAAGGAAATGGGCGCGGAGCCCAGCTGCGGCAGCCTGGATGAGCCCGTCGCTGACGCCGCCATCATGATGATGGATCTCCAGGACTTCCTGGAGGCCGTCGAGACGCGGACCAAGATTGTCGAAGTGGCGATCAACCACGCGGAGGTGATCCGCGCCCAGCTCGGCGAGGCTCTCGACGAGCTGGTGCTGGCGACGAAGGCGGGCAACACGCACGCCATCGATATGTGCTACGGGCGCTGCACCGAAGTGCTGAACAAGGCCTTCCGCCTGGAGGCCCTGCCCAGCTACGCAATCGAGGGGCTGAAGAGCCGCTTGGTCACCTGCGGGGTGGCGCTGCCGAAGGGACTGGCCCATGTGTAAGGTGCCCAACAAGTACGCGGTGTACGCACTGCTGGCACTCCTCGTGGGTGTCGGCAGCGCCCTCGGCCGCCCGCCAGAGGGGTACGCTGAATTCACGGGATTCGATGCCGTGATCGTTGGCTGGTTCTGCGGGGCCGTCTTCTTCGCCATCTTGGCAAGTTGCGGATGGCTGTTCGATCACGTGGCGAACCGCGCCCTCACGCGGCAGATCCCCTTCGTGCTCGGGTGCATCCTGATGCTGATCATCTGCTTGGTCTGCATGGTGGCTAACACCCTGGCCCTGACGGCGATCCAGTCCTGGTATGGCCACATCACCTACCTGGAAACAGGGAAAGTGGAGGCACCGAATGCGGTACGACCCTGAGCCTGAAGCGACCTGTGAACGCCAGCCACCGCGGGCGCTAATCGAGCAGCTCGATGCTGCTCGGGCAGAGGTGAGGCGGATTGAATCCGCGATCCTCGCCTCGATGGCACCTTAATGATTGCGGGGCACCACCTTGGTGCCCCGCTTCTTTTCACCAACGCAAGAAAGAGAGACTACATGGTTACGCACAAAGCCGCGCTCAAACTGGCTCGTGACAAGTGGATCGCAGCGTTTGACGCCCGGGCGGCCGGCGACCACGGCACGGCGGCTGCACTCGAGAACAAGAGCGGTGAGATCGCCGTGGCACTGGACGATATCGGCGAATTCACCAACAAACTGGCACATGCTAACCGACGCCTGGAAGAGGCATGCCGCGATGTTTAGGTTCACCCTCCCGCCGGCAGCCTGGGACATGGCGCTCATCTGTATCTGGACGACTTGCTACAACCTGGTCGAGGCCTTCAAGGCCGTCGCCAAAACCCATGAAAGAATGCATGCACATGAACTGGCTTGCCGCCCTCGCACTTACAGTTTTCGCCGGCGTCCTCGTAGTGCTACCGACGGTACTCGAGCGCACACCGGTCCCGCCACTGGCCACCTCTGCGGTGGCGTCCAAGTGTGTTGAGCTCCGCATGGTCTTGGCGAAATCCGACATGGTTTCCCAAGACCATAAGTTTGTCCCCGTGCCCGTCTACTTCGTCAAGACTGGCGATGGTAAGCGGCACGAAGTAACCCCAGAAGTCTGGGCCGGCGCCGAGCCGGGAAAGGAAGCACCATGGCTATCAAGGCCCTGAAGGACGACCTCGTCGAGGTCGCCGTTAATCACCTGCGCTGCCCACTCGCCCGCAACGGCGCAGTGATCCGCGCCTTACTGCATGGCGGTCGCCAAACCGTGTGCGGCTTCATCACCAAGGTCACCGTGCCTGGGGACGTGGCTATCAAGGTCGGGCTCACCACCCGCATCGAAGTCGAAGCTGCCCGCCTCGCGGGCCGCTTGGAGGCACCATGCTGATCGTCCTCTGCGCCTTTGCCTGGCTGGTCTTCGTGGTCATGCTGGTCACCCAGCCCGTTGACCGGCGGTACCGCCCCGGTAAGCCCTTCTTCCGTAAGGGCGGATAGCTCAGTTGGTAGAGCGCTAGCTTTGCAAGCTAGATGTCAGGGGTTCGACTCCCCTTCCGTCCACCAGACTGAAGAAGACCCCGGGCCATGGTGGCCCGGGGTGTTTTCGTTTCTCCAATACACCCTGAAAGGGAATGATCATGGCTCAAGAACTCATCGAAGGAACTGAAGCGGCGGTAATGGCTGCCTCCCGCATCTCCGACTACCACGCTGGCCTCCGTAAAAATGGGCTTGCGGACTCCCGCCGGAAAGCCGCGCTGTCGGCCATGTCAGACGTGGTCGCCCAGGCGCTCCTTCACGGGGCAGCCACGACGGACCCGTGGTGGCGCATGCTGGTCACTGCGTTTCAGAAGTCGCCGAACGTGCAACCGCGCAGTGGTTGGGAGGTTGCTACGCCGGAGTATCGGCTCCATCGTCTGACCGTCGCAGCCGCGCCCTCCGGCGGCATGATCGGGCGCGTCGTGCTGTCGGCCTCCGGGGATGCCGTTCACGCCAGGGACATCCTCGGCGCGAAGATCTTCGGCAAAGGCGAAGTGGTGTTTTGCGCGGGGATCGGCGTCGAGCTGATCCCGTACGAGAAGTGCAACACGACGCTGCTCGAAGTCCAGGGTCTCCTGCCGGCTGACATGAGCCCGAACTGGAAATGGTGGCGGGCATCATCCGATGCTGAGAGCCAGCTCGTCAGTGACACCATGCGCAAGATCCTCCAGAAAGGAGTAGGGGCTCTGAAATGAGCACGCTCCTTGGCCATCTGCCCCGCCTACTGAACAGTGGGGCATTGGAGGGATCGCATCATGGCGATCAAATTCCTGGTGGCTCCCGCCGCCGTCGCGTCCAAATCAGCATCCGCTGCAACGGCCTGTCAGGCCGCCGCAGTGGTCTTCAGCGCCATCAGCGTTGCGGCCTCGATGCTCATCAAGAAGTAGAGAGTCCATGAATCCGCTCGTCGGCCTCATCGGCATCATCATCCGTCGCTAAAAGACGGAAACGAACCCAGGGCCTGATTAGGGCTCTGGGCTTAAACGCAGTTGGCTGGGCGTGTCGCCCGGCCTTCACGGTAGTGTAATGCCGTCACCAGCGATTGCTGGCCTCGTGAACACAACTTGGAGAAGTCTCATGTCCCTCGTCCTCCCCGCTTCCGAACCCCTGCAGGTCCCTCTCGATGACGATGTCGTCGTCGCAGCAGATGCCCGCGTGTTCTACGAAGCTCTCACCCCCGCCGTCCGTCATATGGTCGGCCTCAACATCGCTCTGTCCGGCAATGCCGCCGGACTGGGAAAGGAGTTCATCACCCCGCCCACGTTGAACGTGGCGATTGCGCATATAGAGGCCCTGTTCGAGGGCCTCCAGGGCGAAGTGCGGGTTCGCCCGCATTACCGCCTGCACTTCAGCTCTGTCGTCAGCCGGGCCTTCCGCCTGCTCGACTCCATGGCCCGGTACGACCGGGAGTTGTTCGTCGACGGTGCCACCGTTGACGACATCCGCCCCCGGATGCTGGGCAGCCCCGAGCTGTACTGGCTCGGCATCGAGGCCCTGTGCCGCGCGTGCCGCAGCCACGAGGGCCAGCCAGCCCTGGCCTTCGAGCGGTCGGCTCCGCTCAACACCCCGTGCTGGGCCTTCGGGGTCGCCCGGGTCCTGGCCTCTGTGCTGAAGGCCTGTGGGGCCGGGCATAGCGGTGAGGTGCTCAGCCGGATGCTCCGTGGCTTGCGCGTCATCGATGACGAGCACCAGGGCGCCGGCCGGCAGGCTGTGGCCGCCTGGAAGACTGCGGCGCACGAGTGGACCGGCGCTGCCACGCCGGCTCAGCACGAAGCGGCTGCCAAGTGGGCCGCGAAGGAGATCCCGGTCTTGGACACGCACCGGACGTTCGTCGTCCCGGGGCTTGGCCAGTTCCGGCTCCGGATGACGCCGATCGCCAGGCCGGAGGTGCCGGTGGAAGTGGCGCCGGTCGCCAAGCCGGTGCTCGTCACGGGGGACGCTGAGGCGGAAGCCCTTGTGGATTCCTTGATCCCGGAAGGCCTCCTGGCTCCGGCGGCCACCCGCCGGCATCGGGCCCCTCGCGGCGTGGTGCGCGAGGGTGTGGTGGAGACGGTGGTGAAGACCACCCCGGCCCGGGCCCCTCGGCGTGAGTTCACGGTTGCGGAGCGCCAGGCTCACCGTGAGCGCAAGCGCCAGAAGGCTGAGCGGGCCGGCTACGATGACGTGGCCGGCGTGCTGGCGGAGAACGCCGTCGCAGCCGGGCACTTCGCCCGGAACGCGAATAAGGGCCGGTACTAGAGAGTTGACGCCGGCGCAGTGGTGGCACACTGCGCCGGCGTAGGAATCGGGGCGTAGCTCAGCCTGGCAGAGCGCCGCGTTTGGGACGCGGAGGTTTCGCACGTTCGAATCGTGTCGCCCCGACCAAGTTCGCTGTTGACGCCGAATGGCCAGGCACCGCATTCGTAACGCGGCATTCGCTGGTTCGATTCCAGCCGACAGCACCACACGCTCACGGCATTCCGCCGTGGGCTTTTTGCTTTTCACCCACCTAAAAGAACGGAAGTGCATCATGTTGATCGATGGAATGCGCGCCCCAGGTCGCCTGGGCGCTAAGAACCGCAAGGCTGGCCTCAAGCGCATCAAGGTGCGCGATGAAGACGGGTACGACAAGGTGCCCACCGGCAAGGTCGGCCACGGCAAAGATCTCCGGAGTCGGGGGCTGAACTGGTACGACCGGACGGAGTCCCGCATCAGTGTTGCCCCGCTGCGGCGCATGCTCCGGTCGAACCTGGGCAGCCGGTGGGCGACCCTCCGCTCGTCCCTCTTGGCCGATATTCGACCGCTGGACCGGACCATGCTTGAGCGCGAGCTGGCTTGGCATGTCGCGGCCGGGGCCGAAGTGGTGATGCATGGCGGCAAGCCGTGCCGCAAGGCCGAACACGGCTGGGCGCCCGGCCGCGTGGAGATCTTCGAGCGGTTTTACGAGCACCCGGTGACGGGACTTCTCTGCGCGCGGAAACCGACGAAGCATACCTACCGGAAGCCCTTCAATCCTGAAGAGCCGTTCGAGGTCGATGGCATCAGCTACGTCATCAAGAACGGGCTGTGGTACCGGCGGATCATCGGGGAGACGACTGAGCCGACCGTCGCATGGGACCGGCGAACGGTCCCGGCCACGCGCGTATGCATGGGCTCCCGTGTCGTCGAGACGGTGACGCTTCGCCAGATTAGCGGGAAGGAACGTGATCGCCTTGTGGCTAAAGTAGCGTGATACCAGAAGCAGATGGACCGTGATGTACAAGAAACCCGCCATACAATAGTGTGCTGAAGCCCAAGAGTCTACCGATGAAGTGCCAGCGAGCCGTGATGTGGAAGATACCCAGTTCGGAATAGTGTGTCGTGGGCGCAAAGAAAACCGTAGGAACTGAACGAGCCGATGACCAAGAGAGACCCCGACCAGGTAAGTGGACCCTCATGCCCAAGAAACCCGCAAGGCGCTAGTGTGTCGCAATGTACAAGTCAAACCCGTAGCGTAACAACGTGTCAATGCTGGTTAGAACCCCGTAAGCACCAAATGGGCCAATATGGGATAGAAAACCGAAGTACGCAAGTGAGCCCCAGTCGATGAGAAACCCGAAGTCGACAAGCGTGTCAATGGCTATTAGCAAACCTGTGGGATGTAACGAACCGTTACGGTCAAGAAATCCAGTGAGGCTGAGCGCGTCAAAACACTGGAGAAACCCGTTCTTCAGGATCGAACCGGAGCCGGCTAGAACCCCATACCCGATAAGTGGGCCGTCAATGCGAAGTACACCAGTGAAGGAAAGTGGACCATGGCGGAGAGGCACCCAATAGGACGAAGTGTGTCGATGGATAGGAGAAGACCAAAGGAGGTAACGAACCGGATCTCAATAGTACCCCAGCAGGAATGAGTGTGTCAGAGCCCCCGAGAAACCCAAGCGTCGAGAGCGGACCACGAACACCGAGTAACCCGTGGAGACTGAGTGAGCCAAGAACCGTCGCTGTGTCAGCGACAGCTAAGAAACCCGAATCGCCAGTAGACCCTACTGGCCTGAAAGCGAGACGACATGACTGATGAACTCAAACCTAAGCGCAAGTATACCAAGCGCGCCCGTGACGCAGACGGAAACCTGATTAAGCCAGCGAAGGCCCCGGCGGCAGCCAAGAAAGCCGCTGCCGTAAACCCGGACGACATCGCCAAAACGCAGGCCCTGAAGCCCGGGGAAACCTGGGTCGCCCCGAAGATCAAAGAGCCGGATGTTCGGCCGGCCATCGAGCTGTCGGAGGCTGACGTTGAGCTGGCGGACTCCACCGTGGAATCCAATGACGCCTACGAAGAGCCGAAGACGAAGCAGAAGAATCCGGTCATTGTACCACCGCCCGCAGAGGGCACCGAGGCCCGCTACCTGCAATCGCGAGAACTGCGAATGATGGTGCGCGGGATGTACGATGTCCAAGGCCTCCGCATCCAGACGGGCAACCGGCTGGTGGGCCAGTACAAGGCTAAGTTAGGCCAGAGGCCGGGCGAGAAAGAGGACACGCTCGGTATCGAAAGTCAGGACATCCTGGCCGCGATCCGCCAGCAGTACGCGGTCATCGCGACCGCCCTGGCAGGCGGGGCCTACACGGTGTCGACGTTCAAGGCAGCGCCGCTCATCAGCAGCTACACCGAATACTGCCTCACCCGGCAGTACCTCCAGTTGCTGCAGACCGAGGTGGGCCATGCCAAGGCCATCGCGTCGCTGGTCGAAGAGTTCCCGATCTACAATGCGTTCTTCAAGGGCGTGACTGGCTGTGGTCCGATCCTCTCGGCAATCTGCATCGCAGAATTCGACCTCGACCGTGCACGCCACCCCTCCAGTTTCTGGGCCTACGCAGGCCTCGATGTCGGGCCGGATGGCCGGGGTCGCTCGAAACGGGCAGAGCACTTGGTGCCTGTCACGTACACCGACGCGAAGGGCGCCGAGCAGACGCGACAGTCGATCACCTACAACCCGTTTCTTAAAACGAAACTGGTCGGGGTGTTGGGCTCCAGCTTCATCAAACAGAACCCGGCGAAGTGCAAGTACCGCGCCATCTACGACAACTACAAACGACGGCTGGAGAACCGGCCGGACTGGTCGGAGGAATCGAAGGGCCATCGGCATGCCGCTGCGGTCCGATACGCGGTGAAAATGTTCGTGCTGGATCTATACCTGACGTGGTCACGGCTGGAGGGGCGTCCGACGTCCCAGCCGTATCACGAAGCGAAGCTGGGCATATTCCATGGTGGAGTCGGCCCGGGGACGCACCAATAAACCCAACAACCCGCCTCCGGTGGCACTGACCACCGGAGGCAGAAAAGGAAACTAAGATGAGTCCGCAACCCGAGCTCACCCAACAACTCTGGAAGTCCGCTGACAACCTGCGCGACGAGCTGAAAGACATGGTCCGTGCCGCGAAGGCCATCCAGTTGAAGACGATGGATGTCAACTCAGCGTACGACGTGGCAATCCGGCTTCATAGGCTGGTCACGCTCGACGCCCCGCCCGACATCTTCCGTGTCCGCCAGGCCCGGGACATGGCCTACCTGGTGAGCGCCAATATGCGCCTGTTCGCCTGGGAGAATGGCCTGGATGAGGGCAAGCATCGGGCCTACACGGACAGCGTGCTGTCCTACCTGGGTGATCTGGAGCGGGAGCTTCTCAAATGAAGTTCGTCGGATTCAAAACTGACAGCGGCTCCGACGCCGTTGCCTTTATCAACCCGAACAGGGTCATGACCGTGGAAGCGTCTTCGCGGAACGCAAAGACGTCTAAACTGTTCTTCGGCGGCTCCAACTTCCTAGTAGTCGTCGGTCGGCCGGAGGACGTTGCGGCGGACCTGGCCGAGGGTTTGGGGAGTGCAAAATAATGCACTACGGGCCAATCAAAATCAGCGCTACTGATGACCGTGTCGGGTCGCAGGGTGGGACCCTCAACGCGCAGCAGATCCCGTGCACCAAGGAGCAGGTGTTCGATGACGAATACCGATGCGACTTCACGGACACCCAGGCGGAGGAAAAGCTCCGCGCGGAGAGGCTCGAGCGGGAATACATCAAGCGCCGGATCCGCCGTAAACTGGCTGGGCTGGCGGCCCGTGAGGCCAACGACAAGCTGTGCCAGACCCGCGAGTACCGGGAAGCCGCGTCGGCCCATGCGCTCGGCCACAGAGGTGCAAAATGACGTTCTATGGTCAAAATCCCCGCCGCGACTACCGCCGCGTAAGCTCGCAGGACGGAACGCCGAACCTCGGGGTACCCGCCCGACTGCTTGGCCTGCGGAGGAAGTACCTGTTCTTGCTCAGGCTGCACAAGCGGATGAAGCACGACCGGAAATGCCAAACCCGCGAGTACCGAGAGAAGATGTCCCATGAAGCGAGGATGAAGAAATGACACCGCGCCAACGAAAACAGAAACGCCGGCTGTTCATCAGGAAGTTGAACGCAGCGCTGCATCGCAACCTAGATGCCTACCTGACGCCACAGATCCGGAAAGCGGCAAAGGCCCAACACTGGAAACACTTGCACGCCAAGTGCCATTGGTTCCGGGCAGCTGATCACGCGGCTGTGGTGGCAGAGGCTGCTGCGTCTGTGGACAACATCGTGGTTATGCCGCTCCAATACTATCGCCGGACAGCAGCGCCAAAAGGACTGTAGCACGCAGCCCGGCGGGAGCCGGGCTGCTTGCTTTTCTTTTACTTCGAGCGATTCAGCGGTGCGAACGGACGGGGCGTAGTGGAAGGGGCCTTGATGGCCTCGAGCGTCGTGGCCGCCGCTGGGCCAAACACCTCGCGCAATGTCTGCCGTGCAAAAGCAGATAGGGCCGGCGAAACCATCCTGTTGTTCCGGGTATGCACGGTGGCGACAAGTGGACTTTCGGTGTCCATGCCAACGCGGAGCTTGACGCCCGCTTGGTTGAACTCGTGGTTCGTGCTCTGGTGATCGGTGTTCACCTGTAGGGCTCCGACCTCCACGGCCAGGGAGGCTGGTAGCACCCGTTCAAGGCGCCCCTTCGACTTCCAGGCCAGGTACGCGAGGCCCGCATGCGCAGCAGCATCCGGAAAGCAGATAAACTGCTCGCCTTCTGTGCCGCGTACGTGCTTGTTCTCGTGCTGCTGGAACGACGCAGAAGCTGCCCGGTCTGCCAGAATATCCTTACCTGGTTTGTGGTCGTCCTTGTGCGCCAGGTCGCGGAACACTGCGGTCTTGCGCTGTTCCAGAGCCTCCGTCGCGAAGAAGGCGGTCTTCCGGAACTTCGGCTCAGCCTTGGCCAGGTCGCTGTAGTAGTGCGGGAACTCCCGCAGGTGATCCAAGGCTGTGCGCTTGGCGGCGGGCAGCGGCATGTTGTGCTCCGCATGCTCGTCTTTGGTGCCGGCGGCGACCTCTGCGGGCGGGATGTGCTCAGTGCTCATGCGTCGCTCCGCGATTGAACGCAGTATCTCCCTCGGCGATCGGGCGGAAGAGCGCACCGTATGCCAGGCCCGGCACCGGGCTCCCGCTGCCGGTGAGGTCGCTCTTGCCGCCCATGGCCGGCACCTGCTGCAGGGTGTCGGTCAGGCGCTGGAAGTTTAGGCGCTCCATCAGGTCGTTGGACCGGCGCAGTGGCAGGCCGTAGAGGCCGGGAACGGTGGGCACCGCCTGGACACGCGGGTTCTTGGCCTTGCGGGCCAGGTAGTCGTTCTCGTGCAGCAGGTCGCCAGCGGCCAGGTCGTGCTCGCCACCGTCGTCGGTGATTTCGACCCAGCGCAGGGTGGCTGAGGCGATCACTTCGAGCACAGGGCGCCGAACCACGGCGCCCGAGGTAGCGTAGGCCTTCCGCGTCTCGTCGACGACGTACTGCTGGGCCGCCAGGTTGCCCTTCTTCGCCGCGATCTCCTGGGGCCGGTAGCTGCCGTCGGAGAGGGCGTCGCCGATCTTCACGTGGTCGCCAACCTTGACCTTCAGGGCCCGGCCGGTGCCAATGTAGTGGGCCGGCTCGGTCTCGCCGAGCTTGTCAGGGGTGACCGTGACGTAGTAGCCGCCCTGCGGGGCCGGCCGGATCTCCGTCACCTTGCCGTCGTGGTCAGCCAGCGTGCCCTGGTCCTTCAGGTCGTGCGGTGCCGTCAGCAGCTCGTTAAGCCGGGCGAAGCCCGCACTCATGCTGTCGCCGGACCCGACGGTGCCGCCCGAGTGGAACTGCTTCATGATGGCCTGGGTGCTGCGTTCAGAGAACGTCTGGCCATAGTCCAGGCCGATGTTGGCCCCGACCTCGTGCAGCTTGCCATCTGGCCGCGTGCCAGCGCACATCGAGCACGGCGGGGACATCGACTTGCAGGTCATGGCGCTGCGGACCTTGAAGTGCATCACCTTGCGGTCACGCAGCGTGGCCAGCATCTCGGGGGTCACCCGGTCGTTGCGCTTGAACGACGTGGTGGGGATCCCGTCGACCAGGAACCGGTCGAGGAGGTCTGCATCGTGCCCTTTGACGCCTAGCATGTCCGTCTGGACCTCGATGCCCTCGTGAGTGCCGCAGTCGGCCTCCGTCACGCGGATCGGGCCCATGTTGCCGGCGACGCTCTTGGCCAGGTAGCCAGGGAGCGCGGTGGCCAGCGAACGGGCCACGATACCGGCCCGGGCACCAGGGGTGGTGAGAACGTAATCGCTCGGGGCCATGCCCGAGCCGTAGCCGCTCTTGATTACCTGGGGGATGACCTTGCCAGCGACGTCGGCCACCAGCACAGGGCTAGCCATCATCTGCTGGTAGCTGTCGAAGCCGAGCTTGGAGCTGGGCTTCGAGGACAAGAAGATCGAGCCGCCCAGGCCGATGCCGTGGAGGTGGTCCGCGATTGCGGCGCGCAGGCCCGGCTTCACGTCAGCCTCGAAGTTCTTGAGCGCAACGTCGCGCTTGCCCTTCAGGGTGGACTGCGCCGCGATGTCCCGCTCGAGCTGGTCGAGCAGGCGGTTGATCTTGGTCCGGTCCATGACCAGCTCATCAACGGTGGCCGTGATGCCGCCGGACCGTGCGCTGGCGGTGAAGCCAGCCTGGGCAATCCGCTTGCTCAGCATGTTGTAGGAGGCCGGATCCTTCTCAGCGATCTGCGTCAGCAGTGCCTCCAGCTTCTTGCCGTCGATGGGGCTCCCGGCCAGGCCAGCGTAATAGCGGGGCGGGAGCATCTCCTCGAGCATCAGCCATCCGATCTGCTGTGGCTTGCCGGCCACCGAGACGACGCTGTTCATCTTGAGGTTCTGCTTCGGGTCGTGGAAGGCCTTGAGCGCGTCGCCTACATCATCGAACTTCTTCCCGCTCGGCTGCCCGGGGCGGGTGAGCATGAACAGGCCCGTGATCACGTCCTTATCCACCCCATAGGCGAGCGTGCGATCCTTGTCGTAGAACAGGTTGTTCGACGGGAGCAGGTTGTAGGCCTCCTTCTTCGCAGCATCAGTGAGCGGCACCGTGATGCTGGTGGTGTCGCCGTCGTAGTCCCCGTTGATGGGGCCCAGGAGCAGCGGGCTCGTCTTGATTTCCTTACCGGGGACCAGGCGCACCTTGGCCGAGCTGACGCTCCACCGGTGCAGCGACGGCGCGCGGTTGATCATCACCAGGCGGTCCTGGATCTCGGCGTCCAGGGCGTTCTTGGCGCTCTGGGTCCGCTTCTGCACCTCGACCATCGCGTCGGCTGGCTTCCAGCCGCTCTGCACCAGGCGGCGGATGATGGCGGGCTCGTAGATCTTCCAGGCCATCAAGATCGGGATACCGATCTCGTCGGGGCCCAGGGTGGCATCGGGCTCGATCGTCGACCGGCCCGTGTAATCGTTACGGCGGCGGGTGAGGTTGCGCTGGAACAGGCCCTCCTTGTTGGACACGCCCTTGATGATGTCGGCAAAGCCGCGCAGCTCTTCAGCGTCCCGGCGCTTGGTCATTGCTGGCGCTAGGCCGATGATGCCGGCGTGGGCGTCGTAGAGCGACAGGCGGGCCTGGGCCAAATCTGTAGCAGGAAGGCTCTTGTCCTTCTCAGCGCGCTCCACCAGCCCCTTGGTGAGCAGGAGATCGCGGTAAAGCAAGTTCGCATCTGCGACACGCAGGCCGCCATCCTTCATCTCGATGATCGGCCGGTACTTTGGTGGCACCACGGGCACCACAGAGGTCAGGTAGGCGTCGGCGGGGGACAGCTCCATGCTCTTCAGGCCACGCAGGTAGCGGGTGACCCGGTTCAGCTTGTTGCGGTCGGACCCGACGGCGGTCTTGGCCTTCTCCTTGGCCTCAGCCAGGCGCTTGTCGATGTCGAACGACAGCAGGTGCTTGAAGGCGGCCTCGCCGGTCAGCGTCTTGCCGGTGGGCTCTTCCAGGAGCTCGCCGGTCTTTGGATCCAGGTGCCGGGTCTCGCCGATCAGTCCGTAGAACTGCGCGGTCTTCAGGCCCGTGATGTCGCGGATGGCCTTCTCGAACAGCGGGTTCGGCATCGAGCGGCCCAGCTCGATGTGGCTGTAGTGCTCGCCCTTCAGGCCACCCGTGACCTCCTCGTCGAACAGGCCACCCTTCTCGGCAGCCAGGTCTTTGGCCCGGATCAGCGACGCCCGGGTCACGGCGCCGTTCGACATTTCGCGGACCTTCTTGTCCGTCATGGGCAGGTAGTGCAGCGAAGTTCCATCTTTATGCGTGTCGATGCCCATTCCGTGCAGATAACTGCGGAACTTCTCGAACGCGAAGGGCACCTTCGGGGGTGGCGGAAGCTCGCCGGCCTGGTAGGCGTGCCAGAACTCGTCGTTCTTGGTGCCCCGGATGCCGGCGGACTCGGACAGGATGGCATGGGCGTTGTGGCCCAGCAGCGCGTAGGTCGTCAGGTGGTCGAAGCTCTGGCCGCCCTTGCCCTTGCCGCGCGTCGGCTCCTCGTCCATCGTGTAGCCGTCCCGGGTCCGGGCGCTGAACTTCTTGCGCACGGCGTGGTCCAGCTTGACGACGTAGTTGAAGCCGGTGGCGACTGGCTCCTCGAGGTCCTTGCCGGTGACAGGATCGTGGAGGATCTCGGCATGCTTCAGGCCGGCCTTCTTGAGCGCAGCAGCGATCTCCCGGGCATGATCGCGGCCGTCAAAGTTAGCGTGGTTGTACTCGACGCCGCCATCCTTCACCAGCTTGCCGGCGGCCTGCTCGATGGTCTGGGAGGGGTTGATGCGGCCGGCCACGCCGTGGGGGTTGAAGATTACCTGGATCGAGCGGCCCTTTTCGTCCGTCGGCATCTCGTGGTCCGGGATGATGGCGGAGATGGTGCCCTTGGCAGCGGAGCTCATGGAGAGCTTGTCACCGACCCGGCAGGGCTCTTCGGTCTCGAGGTGGACCTCGACGCGGTCCTTGTTTTTGAGAACGCGCACGACCTTGCCCTGGAACTCTTCGTCCCAGGCGAGGGCTGCGTTCACGTAGGGGCGCTCGAGGATCTTGTGGATCTCGCCGAGATTCTTCGAGCTCTTGTCCGTGGGGTCGTAGACGCGCTTGCGGACGGCCAGCACCAGGAGGTCGCCGGGGCTGACGATGGAGCCCGCCTTGATCAGGCCGTTCTCGTCGAGCTTCTCCAGGCTACCGGGCTGGAACACCGTCGGGAACTGGGCGATGAACAGCTTGCGGTTGACCTCGAGGCCAGCCATATCCAGGTAGGACCGGTGGACATGCTGGGACGCCAGGTGCTTCGCAGCGCTCTCGCTGATCGCGATGGCGTCCTCGAAGTTCGATGCGTTCTTCCAGGGCATGTAGGCAGAGAGCAGGTTGGTGCCCAGGGCCAGCTTGCCGTTCTTGGAGTAGTTCGAGTCCGCGAGCAGGTCGCCCTTCTTGACCATGTCGCCAACCTTGACGACGGCCTCGTGGTGGATGGCGACCTTGGCCTGCATCGGGTATTTGTCGAACAGCTCGTGCTTGACGTCCCCGACCCAGATGGCGTTCGGCTCGACCTTGGTGACCTTGCCGGACACGGTGGCCCGGACGACGAACGACCGCGCGATGGACTCGAGCACGTCGCCGCCGGCGATGTCCTTCAGGCCCACCAGGGGGAGCTCGCGGTGGGTGAGCGGCAGCGCCTGGGTCAGGTGCTTACCGGCCATCATGCCGCGGTTGGGATGGGTGTGGGCGAAGAACAGCGCGGCGTTCGAGGTGTGGTCGAACATCGACGCGCCAGAGGGGATGGCGTAGGTGACCGACTTGGCCGGGACGCTGACGACTTCGCCGTCCTTGATGGCACGGACGAGGCCAACCCGGGACTGGTTCCGGTCCTTCGGATCGACGCCTGCAGCGCGGTCGATAGCATCGTCTTTGGCGGCCTGGGCTTTGGTATACGAGATCGTGTCGCCGGTCTTCAGATCGAAGTATTCCGGGTACATGACGACTTCGTCGCTGGCCTGCTCGATCGAGAGGTACTTCGGCGCCGACAGGTTCACCTTCCCGTTGATGACGGGATAGTAGGGAGCCTTGAGGGTTTTGTCCTCGCGAATGACGTTGGCTGCAGCATGTGTTGTAACACCGATCTCGCTCCCTTCCGGGGTGTGGACGAGGTCAATAATATTAGAGGCTGTTGGGCGGAACAGACGGGCGCCCATCGTGATCGCGTGGCTGCTCTGGATGCCGCCTTCACCGGTCAGCGTCATCTTGCTCTGCTCGGACAGGATCGCGAGCGGGTTGGCGGCTTCTGCAGTCGAGGCCAGGCCACCGGGCATGCCGCCACCGCCGCCGAAATAGCCGATCGTAGCACCGTTCAGCCAGGTGCCATTTCCGAAAATTCCGGAAATGCTGGAATCCTTGTCAGCCAGCCGCCGCAGCGTCTTGTTCTTCGTCATGCGCCAGTACTTGGCGATGCGCTCGGCCATCAGGTCCTCGAGGCCGTGGGCGCTCTTGAACTCGGGGGCGTCACGGTCATCGGGTTCGACATCGCCGCGCTGGACAGCAAAGATCTGGCCGGCGGCCTTGAGCAGCAGCTCAGGGCCCACCTTGGAGATGGCCTTGCCGAGGGTCTTGCGGGTGACGAACGGGTCCACATCGCGGCCGTCCATCCACTGCTTGATGAATGCGACCTTGTCGTTGTAGCCCATCGCCGTGCTGACGGGCCGCTCGATGATGCCACCCTTCAGCAGGTCCTGGTCCAGCTTCGTCTTGGACACGGCCTCATAGAACTTTTCGACGTCCTTCACCATGGCGGCGTCGGTCATCTTGTTCATCTCGACGACCGCCCGGGCGTGTTCCGTGCTGCCGAGGGCGGTGGCCATCTCGCCTTCGCTGACGCCCAGGGCACGCATGACGGCGTACCAGGCGACATTGGTGGTGCCCTTGCCGAGCTTCAGCAGGCCCTTGCTGGGCTCCATCCAGATGGTGAGGCCACCACCCTTGAGGGGGATGAACGCCTCGTACTGGCCGTTGGCCATCTCGCGGGTGTAGCAGCCGGGCTTCAGGCGGGTCTGGGCGAACGGGGTGTACCAGTCGGCGCCCTTGACCATGGCGGTGCCCAGGCCGGTGTAGAGCGGCAGGTCGCCCAGGCGCACCTTCTGCTTCGTCTCCACGACCTTGCCGTCGCGCACCAACTGCACGTCGGCGTAGATCTTGGCACCCAGGGTCTTACCGGCCTGGCGGGCCTCCTGGTGGGCGATGCGGCCGATCGGATTGAAGTCGCCGGCGTCCACGACGACGTTGGTGGCCCGGGCCTCCGTCCGGCCGTCGGTGGTCTGCAATGGAAACAGCCCAGCCACAGCCGCTGCGACCGTCGTCTTCAGCTTCTGGTTGGCAGCATCGTAGGATGGCGTCGGCGCGATAGGCTCAGGCATGGCAGGAGTATGGCCCCCGCCTTGCCCCTGCAACGCTTACGCCCGGCTGAACGGCGTTGTGGCTCCGCGCCGGGCGGCCATCGCGGGGTCCACTGGCGTCGGCGTCAGGTCCACCTTGGGCAGCGGCGGCCGGGTGGGCACCACCGCGGGCTTGATGTTGCACAGGTCGCTGATGTCTGGGCTGGTCAGCTTCTGCAGCGCCAGGATGAGCCGGAGCAGGGCCGCGATGCGGGAGTTGACGCCGGCCTTGGTCGCAGCCCGGGGCAGGCGGTCGAGCTGCCCGATGGTGAGCGCTTTGGCTTTGTCGCGGCTCTTCTGGGCGCTGAAGTAGTCCAGGGCCTTGCTGGCGATGTCGGACAGGGTGGGGTTGGAACACTGCAGCAGGAAGCACTGCAGGGCCTCGACGATGACGTCCAGGAAGTTGGTTTTCTCCCCCGAGAGGACACTGAGCGACTGCAGCTGCCGGGCCAGCTGGGTGCTGGTGGCGGCCAGGGCTGCCAGCTGACGGACAGCCTGGATGACGGCAGCGACGTCAGTGGCCGCGGACAGGAATGCCGCGTTACCGAGTGTCAGCCGGTCCATGAGGCAGTTGAGGTAGGCCTCCCGGGCGTCGAGAGCGGACTTGAGGGCGGCGCCGCTGGCCTGGACGTCCCGGTTGTGGGAAGTGCGGCCGCGCAGCCGCTCCTCCGCAGCAGTCAGGTAGCGCTTCAGCTGCTCGCCGACGACCTTGGCCCCCTCGATGTCGCCGCAGTCTTCGGCAGCGAAGCGGGAGACGAAGGACTTGATCTGCAGCATGATCTTGCTGTTCAGCTTGATCAGGCGGTTGAGGGCCCCTTGGAGGCGCTCCGTCCGCTTCATCAGGTAGCACAGCACGGTCAGCGTGGCGTAGGCACCTGTCTGCACGCCGACGTAGGAGGAAATGTCCTGGCCGCCCTCCCGGGGCTGCAGGGCCGGGTCGCCGGCCCCGGCCGGTGTTGGCGGTGCCGGAACACCCAGGGCCGCCCAGTCCACGCCCAGACTGCCCGCGCCCTCTTGGGTGAGCGTGAAGCCGGCGCCGGAGGCCTCGAGCTGGCGGCGGACCTCGTTGATCTGCCGGTGGAGGATCTGCACCACCTGAGCGAGCATGTCGGCGACGTGCAGGCTGGTCAGCGACTCGATGGTGTTCATCAGGTCGATGAGGTTGGCGTGAAAGGCCTTGATGGGCGGATCCGCGCGCTGGAGGGCATTGCCCCAGAACAGCAGCTGCATGGTGGCGATGCGAAACTGTGGGTCCGGCATGAACTGGAACTTGGCCAGGGCGTTCGCCTGCATGTCGGACAGGCCGTACATGTTCTTGATGTGCCGGGCGAACACTTTGCTCATCTTGCCGTTGCCGATGGCGTCCTTCGCCGCGCACACTTTCTCGGTGGCCTGGCCGAATTCTGGCTTGTTCCAGATGCGGTTGCCGCGCAACTGGTCGTGCACGTTCTTGAGGTGCCCGGCGGCCTGGCACAGAAGGTCGGACGCTTCAGCGTTCGGCAGGTTCGGCTGCATTGACGGCGGCAGCTTCGAGGTCTCCCGTAGCGACTTCTTCAGCGCGCTCTTCATCTTGCGGATATAGACGAGCTCGTTGGTGACCGCCGGGATGGTTGACTGGATGCCGTAGACCAGCAGGCCCAGCAGGCCCAGGCCGGCCTCGTCCTTGGACGTCAGCTCCATGCGCAGGATGTACGCCAAACGGTCGGAGATCTGGGGGCCGATGCCGTCGGATCCCCCGTACGCGTCGGCGATCTGGTTGCCGGTGAACTCGATGACGTTCACCTGGCCTGCGAACATGGACAGCATGTTACCAGAGAAGGCGTCGAACATGGACTTGGCCAGGGTGCTGGCCATGTCGGCAAAGCCCTCGTCGGCGCTGAAGTCGGTGCCGGCGGGGACCAGGAGATCATGCAGGGCGGAGGAGGCCTCAACGAAGGGGCTGGTCAGGGCCTCCACCGCGTAGGTGGCGGTGCCGGAGTCGGCCAGGCCGTCGGTGGTGACGGCCGAGCCGCCGGTGCCAAGGGCCGTGGCCAGCTTGAGGATGCAGGAATCGAGGTTGAGGGAGCCATCGTCGTTGACGAAGTATTCCCCAGCACCGCTGAGGGCGGCCATCAACGCGGAGGCCTCCTCCATGTTGTCGAACAGGGTCGCTTTCGACATCTCAGGTGGGCCTCAAATAGGGGTTCAGCTTCTTGCCGATGCTCTCCTTCACCGCACTAATGCGGGCGGGAGAAACGCCCAGCTTGGCTGCCATGGCACTCGGCTTCAGCTTCGGCTGGCCGTGGGCCCCGAAGGTGTAGTCGAACACCGTCTTCTCTTGTGGCGACAGGCTATAGTAGGCCATGATCGCCCGCTCGTAGTCGGGGTCGTGCTCGATGTCGGTGATGTCGTCCGAGTCTTCGCCGGAGATCACCAGGTCCTTCCGCAGCATCTTCCGCAGGGACACGACGTGCGTCACGGCGACGCCCATGTGGTCGGCGATCTCGTGGGTCGTGGGCTCGCGGCCGAACCGGATGGCCAGGTCGCCGACGGCAGCGTTGAAGGGCCCGATGCGCTGGATCTGGTGCTCGGGGATCCGGGCGACGTTCTGGTGCTGGCCCACGTAGCGGTGCAGGTCGTTGCGGACCTTGGTGCCGACGTAGGACGCCAGGCTCATGCCCTTCGCGCCGTCCCAGGACCGGATGGCGTCCACCGCGCTGGCCTTGGCCTCGAGCTCCAAGATCTGAAACGGGAGCGGGGCCGCCCGGTAGGTGTTGACGGCGGAGCCGACGACGCCCTTGAGGCCATCCAGCAAGTCGCTGAGGGCCTTGTCCTTCTGGGAGAACGTCGCGCCTTTCCAGGCAGCATAGAGCTCTGCGTCAGTCATCGGGACCCGTCCGTAATTTGCCGTGCGATGGCATCCGCAATCGTGAGGGCGATTTCGGCCCGCACCATCGACAACTCGCCGGTCTCGTAGATGCCGTAGGTGGTCGGGCCCTCCTTGTCGGCGAACGTCAGCTGGCGGGGTGTGAGGAACGGGCCGCTGGTCAGGACGTTGGTGTCGCCCGGGCCGTTGAAGATGGTCTCCGGCGGGTCGATGGACCCGTCGAGGACGCTGGCGTCGAAATCAGGCACGTCCTGGCCAAGGTCATGGGCATTGAGGTACTGGGCCAAGGAGGTGCCGGCCCGGTACTGGTATTCGTACTGGGAGGCCTTCGGGTCTGCCATGGTGCGCAGGCGGTCGGCTTCGGTATCGTCGGAGACGAGGCCGGCAGACGCGAAATCGGCGGAATACTGGGGCGTGGCCACCACCTCGCCGACAGCCTGGTCGATGTCGACCTGGGCCTCGATGTCCTCGATCCCCAGGAGGGCGGCCAGGATCTGGCTGGCGGCGTCAGGCTTTGCCAGGCCCTCCAGTCGCGCCGTCGTCACCGAGGCCGGGCAGCCGAGCATCTGCTCGAAGGTCGACCCGATGAGCCGGGGCGCGTAGGCCGAATTCATGTGCAGCGACAGCGGTGCCGTGCGGGTGGTGCCGACAACCTGGTACGCCTCCCGGACCTGGGAGAGCGACACGGTGGTGAGCGGGGCACCGCCGCTGGGGAGCAGGTGCGTGACGCTGTCGACGAAGCCCAAGAGCGGGGTATCCCCGTCCTCGACCAGCGTGGTGAAGCCAGGGGCCAGGTAGGGGAGGAACTGCGCGGTGACGTTGGCGCGCAGCTGCTGGCCCCGGGCCACCTGCCAGGCGGCCTGCGTCGCCAGGGCGGCGTATCCGGCGAGCTGCTTGGAGGAGGCCTCCGCGCTGGCCGCGGCGATCGACGCGTCCTTTTGTTTGCCAGCCGGGAACAACCGCTCCATGGTGAGCTGGTGGTACTGAAGCTGGACGCCCAGGTAGAGCTCCTCGTTTGACAGGATTCCATGCGACATGGCATGAGAGCCGCGCATGTTTTTGGTCAGGTCTGCGGGTGGAGAGGCCACGCCATTGGCCATGTAGAGGATCGGAATGGCCGTGTCGGACATCGAGCTCTGCGAGGTGAGATCACCCACCACGCGGGTCGGCAGCGAACCAAAATCCACCGAGTCGTTGACGGAGGTCAGCTGGTCCCGGAAAATCACATTGCAAGCCGGCGGCACGGTGTCGTACAGCAGCGGCAGGAAGAGCAGCTCTGGGAGTCGCGGAGTCGTCGACCAGGTGGTGCCATTGCGCACCGGCTTGGTGCTGAAGGTTGGCGGGGCCACCAGGGGCACATGCACGTAGTTGGCGATGGCCTCGATGCGGGACACGATGGTCGACAGCGCGGTGTTGGCCCCGAAAGCGTAGGTGGCCAGCCCGTTCTTCATGACGTCGTCGAGGCGGTCGAAGTCGATGAGCCGACGGATCTCGGCGTCGGGCATCGCGAACATCTTGGTCGCCAGGCGCCGGGCCTCGAAGTAGAAGGCCTCGACGTTGGCCTGGCCCGCCAGCTTCTGCAGCATGGACGGCATGAAGGAGGAGAACAGGCCAGCCGGGTTGGCCTGGTACGCCTCGGACAGCAGGGCGCCGACGGAATGCAGCTGGGTGGGGCCGCTGGCAGAGGTGCCGACATCGGTGCCACCGGCCCAGGCCCGCACTGCGGTGGCAGCCAGCTCGTCCCGGGCGCCGGCGACGGTG
Source organism: Rhodobacter sp. (assembly GCA_031425795.1). Taxonomy (GTDB): domain Bacteria; phylum Pseudomonadota; class Alphaproteobacteria; order Rhodobacterales; family Rhodobacteraceae; genus Tabrizicola. The sequence continues at coordinate 58,611 of JANPJZ010000228.1, forward strand.
GTGTAGGTGGCGCTGTCGGTGAAGCCAAACAACCCGCGGCATGACAGCACCCGGGTCCGGTTACCATTGGAGTCTTTGCCGCGGCTGCGGCCGATGTACTCGCCCTCGCACAGCAGCCGCCAGGTGTTGGTCACCGGGTCGACGAAGAACACCACCACGTGTGACCGGGGCGGCAGCAACTGCCACTCGGCCACCGGCACCACATCCAGGGAGAACGACAGGTAGCTGTTAACCGCCACCGTGACGGACACGGAGCGAGGGAAGAAGCGAACCCCGTTGATGTAGGCGACGGTGCGGAGGTTGGTGGCCATATTAGAACAGCACGGTGACAGGGGCGTTTGGCGCGAGGTAGGGCGACGTCGGGATCAGCGAGAAGGTCAATGATCCGCCAGACGAAGGGGTCTCGGCATAGAAGAACAGGAGCACGCGCATTGAAAAGCCATTTTCGTCTGCCGTGGGGCGCAGTGGCCGCACGCGCGCAGATGTCGTGCCAATCTGGAGTGTCGCGGTCTTGTCCCCCGTCAAAGGCACGAAAACTCCGGGGTTCGCAACAGACCCCGAGTTGGAATCGTATGTCCCGTAGCTATCGACGATCTTCAAGTTGTATGCTGCCAAGACATCGTCTGGCCGACCGGCGCCGGGAGCAAAGGCACCAGAGACCGTGACCTCCCACGTCGTGGTCCGGGTCCCGGCAGCGGCCACGCGGAGTGTTGGGATCGCTTGGTTTGGGGTGGTGGCGCCGGAGGCACTCAGCACCCGCAACGTGAAACTCGGCAGGTCAAACGTGCCGCTCGACGAATTGAAGGTGAATGCCTTCTCCGGGACCACGTTGTTCTGGAGGTCCGTGAGGGCGGCCGCCGGGAGCGTCAGCGTCAATGTGGCCGAGCGTGAGGAGGTCGCAGTGACCGTTGCAGTTGCCCCCTCAGAACCCGTCATCGTGGGCACGGAGGAGGTGTTCACCTCGCGTTTGAACTCGAGCCCCAGGGAGACCACGCCGTTCGGTGCCGCATTCAGGGGCACGGTCTGCAGGCGGGTCAGGTCAGGGAAGCTGATGGGTGGCGAGGAGCCCCGCACGGCGCCGCTGATGACGCCGGGGCTGGCTTTCGGCTGGGCGTTCTCGGCGGTGAAGGCGATCGATTCTTTCGTCGTGCCCGCCTGCACCTTGATGGTGGCCGAGCCACCAACGAACTTGGCGAGTTCTGACACCGTGATGCCGACCTGGACAGCCTGGTCTTTCTGGGCAACGGTGGAGTCCCGGCCGTCAGTGAATGTGAAGGTCGCCCCAGGCATAGAGCCCGTCAACTGGAGGGGCCCAGGCGCTGCCAGGGTGACGGTGGCCACCGGGTAGAAGCCCACGGCGGTGACCTTGGGCTGCGTGCCGGTGGCGGACACCGTGATCTTGTTGGTGCCGGTGGCGGCGACGATCTCGGCGTTGAGTACTGCCCGGGCCTTGGGCCGGGTGGTGCGCGGGGTGCCGGCGAAACGCTTCAAATACCGGGTGAGCTCGGTGGCCTGCCCCGGGTGGTTGCGGTCGCGGGCTACAAAGGTGAACGTGAAGGACGCGAAGCCTTCGGACCCCGAATCGCGGGTGGGCGTCATGGACAGCACCCAGCCGTCGAAGACTTCGCCATCGACGGTGATGCGGGTGAAGCGGCCGGTCTCGGCCTGCTTGGTGATGCGCAGGTAGTCGTCGTAGAAACGTAGGAAGGCCGCGTAATGGGAGACGGTGGGCCGGGACGTGCCGCCACGAGAGCCGCCGGAGGTCCGGCCGCCAGTCAGCGTCGTCCGCAGCGAACCGCTGAAGGTGTACCGGCGCATGAAGCGACCCGAGGTGAACACGTGCGGGATGCCGAAGGTCTCGACGACTTCCGCTTTCTCGGCGTCGCCGCCAGTGACCGAGTTCAAGATCCAATCTGAGAAGACTGGCGCGGTGGTCTGGGCCGTGGCGTCCGTGTCAGACAAAATCTGGATGACGGGGCGGTTGGAGTAATCGGTGGACCCCAGGGACCCCGGCCGGGCCATATCGGGAACAGGGTGCCGGGTCGCGCCGAGCGGGTTGATGACGAAACCTGCCAGGGTGCCATTCTTGCGCCCCTTCTCAGCCGCCGTCTGCTGCCGGGCGCCGATGACCGCCCAGGGTTTCGCTACCGCGGTGACGAACTTGTCCCAGGCATTCGGGGCCGAAGGCTGAACCGGTGCCGTTGGCGTAGCATCCGGGGGCGTGGCGGGAGGAACGGACGCATCAAACATTGTACACCCCGAGGTCCACGGTCTTGATGGTGGCCAGGGCATCGGCGGGCTGCGTGCGTGCTGTCAACGCCAGCCGAGCCGTGGCCTGGAAGTGGCCGGCCAGCGGGGCCAGCTTGTCCCGGGCGGCCTGGCCGGCCAAACGCTGGGCATCTTCCCGGAAGATGGGCCGGCCAACCGGATCCGTCTCGATGTGCCCGTTGTCGTAGACGTAGCGGGTGTACGTCCCGACGTAATCGGTCTCAATCGTCTTGGAGATCAGGCTCATACGTTGGCCAAGGTGAAGTAGGGATCGTTGCAGAACTGCGTCAGCCGTTCAGCGAACGGGGTGTTGGCAGGCAGTGTGGCTGCGGCGGCCAGGGTGCCAGCCTCAGGCAGAGCCCGGGGCGCGGTAACATCGATGCCCATCGCCCGGAGGTTGGCCGTCAGGTATGCGGGTCGGGCAGAGGGCCGCAGCATGGCGGCGAAGTCCTCGCGGCTCAGCTGGAGGGAAGCGGGCAGGTAGCTGTAGAGCTGCAGGGTTTCGTACCGCTCGTCGATGTCAGCCTGGGACAGGTCAGTCTGCGGGCTGGCACCCAGGTGGGTGGGAAAGTTCTGCTGAGCCCACAGGGCCTCTTCGTGCTGGTGCATCACGAGAGCCGCCCGGACGGCCGAGAGCGCGCCGCGCAGCTCGACGGGTGGCGCGAGGGTCTCGTCCTCTTCCTTGCCGTCGCGGACCAGGACCTGCTCGGTGGCACCCGGGAGGAGCATCAGCAGCCGAGGCCGGGGTGACTCTGCGGCGGTGCGGCGAGGCTCCGGGATTGCCAGGAGGGTCCGAGCCGGCGTGGTCGACGGCACGTTCGGGGTGTTGGACCCGAAGAGGCCACCGGGGGTACCGAATAGGCCGCCAACAGCGCCATACTGGTCGTTACTTGCCATCGGAGCCTCCAGGGGTCAGCGCGCTAACAGCGGCAGACAACGAATCAGTGAGCTTGTCGAATGTCGAACGCTCCGTCACTTTCACCTTCACGATGTGCGCGGTCACCTGGACGATCTTGTCGTCGAGGTCAACGGTCTTCCCGAGAATGGCGGCGCTGCTCACTTCGCTTCTCCGATGTTCAGACGTTTGATGAGTTCATCCAGGATCTGGGCTGTCCGCACCTGCGTGTTCACCGCCTTGCTGAGGATCCCGTCGGGGCTCTTCTCCATGGCGCCGAGACCCTGGAGGAAGGCAGCCTTGGCGGCGTTGGCATCCTGGCCCATGCCCTTGCCGACGGCCTTTTCGTACTGGTCGAGGGACATGCCGAACAGCTTGGCGTAGCCAGCGCGATCGGTCGCGGTGTCCACCTTGAGGAGGGCCTGGAGCTGCTCGATATTGCGGTCACCTGCGACAGCATTCTCCAGGACGCCGCCCGCGCCGAGGGCGTTGAACAGCTGGCGCTTGTCACCGGCCATGCCATGGAGCTTCTCCCGCGCCCCGCCGGTGAGCGAGCCGTCGAGGTAGTTATACAGGCCCGACAGGCTGTGATCGACAGCGCGAGAGGCCCCTGCAGCGGAGGCTTCCGAGTAGTGGGTCCCGTATCCGCGACGTTCGTCTGCCGACAGCCCGCCCAGGTTCGCATCAAGCCGGGCCAGATCCTTCGTCGTCATGTTGGCGCTGTCGAGCAGGCCGCCCCGGGCCAGGAGCTTGGCTCCGGTGTCCCCCGAGGAGAATGCAGAGATGTAGGAGGCGAGCGCCCCCGCGCCTTCGGACGTTTGCACGTTGGCGGACGAACTGATCCCCGACAGCACGGCGCTCGTGGCGGCGTCGCTGGCGATGCCGCCGTAGTTCTTGAAGGCCCCGGTGACCGACAGGCCACTGCCGCCGGCCGCCAGGGCGGCTGCGACGGACGAGGCGGACATGCCGTACTGGGCGGCGATGGCGGACACTTCGCCGGCAGCCGACAGCGATTCGTTCCGTGACAGCTGGCGGCCAGAATAGCCGGTGGCCAGGTTCTGGAAACGGGTGTCGCTCGCCAGGCGCTGCAACGTCTCACGGCCGGCCTGAGAGGCCCCGGTGGCGGTGGTCTTCTGGATGGCGTTGAGGGTGTTGTACTGGTCGGCTGAGATCTGCGTCGCGGCACCGGAGGGGGCGAACCAGCCGCCGCCCAGGGCGCCGCCGTAGGCACCGAGCGTGCTGCCGGCCGCAAAGCCCAGGCCCCCGGCCACGAGCGACAGACCACCAGTGAACGGCGCAGCAGCGGCTGCCATTGCCAGGCCGCCGAGGCCCGCACCACCAAGCACCCCACCAGCGATGGAGAACCAGGGGTTGGAAGCCGTATGGTAGGTCAGGTCGGCGCCGGCCTTGGCCGGTGCACGCGGATCCCGCAGTGCGGCAGCCATGCCGTTCAGCGACAGCGAATCCACAGCGAGGCCCATGCCCAGGGCATTCCGCTGGTTCTTGGCCGCGCTGTCGAACCCCAGGAAGCCCGTCTGGCCCGGGTCGAGGGAGGCTTCGATGCCTGCTAGGACGCCGGTGTATCCGCCGCGCAGGTCTGCAAGCCCGCGATGCCAGGCACCGGCGGACGAGGCATTCATGTAGTAGGCGTCGTAATCGCTGGCCGCGTCCATGCTGGCGCCGGCCCCGGCAGCGCGAATGGACTGGGAAGCCGCGCTGAACTGGCCGGCAGCCGAGTACCGGCGGGCCGCCATGTTGGCGACCGCGGCATTCCCGGTCTTGTCCAGGTAGAATTTGCGGGCCACGGCCTGGCGACGCACCGCACCACCGCCGACCATACTGGCCTGCTGATCGATGTAGCGGTCCACCGCGGCCTGGCCGGCGTTGGGATCAAGCCCATCCAGGAGATCGCTGGACCCGAGCTGCAGCGCCAAGGTGGCATCGAGGTCGCCACCGATCGCGCCCAGGCCGGTGGTGAGGCCGCCGAGGTAGCTGGAGCCGCCGCCGATCATCGCCAGCATTGACGGGGTGCTGCCTAAGAAGCCTTGCTGGGCCTGGGTCACGGCGGCAGCGTAACCGTTCGCGCCGCCGGCCTGGGCCATCAGGTTCTGGGACACCAGCCCGGACCGGCTCATTGTGCGCGCGGCCGCCAGGTTGGAGCCGTAGAGGCCCGCAGAGGTGCCTGCCGAGATCCCGGCCCCGAGGCCGCCGGTGATCGCCTGCAGGGCGCCCGGGACCATGTCGGCCATGGCCACGCCTGCGACCCGGGCGCTGGAGGCCAGGTTCTCAGTGATGCGGCGCTGGTCGCCAATATCGGCCACGCCGGCCTGGCGCAGGCCACCCATGAACGAGGACATCTCGCTGGTCGTCATCCGGGTCACCCGGGTGAGGTCAGCGATGGTGTCCTTCAACTGAGTGAACTTCGTCGTCAGCTCTTCGACGTTCTTGACCTGATCGAACTGGCCCGAAGCCAGGCCGGTCTGCATGATGTTGCCGTAGTCACGGCCGGTCAGCCGGAGATCACCGGCGGCGGCGACGCTGAGGTCGCGCCCAATCTGCCGGGCGGCCCCGAAGGACATGCCGACGCCCTGGGGCCCCGACATGGTGTCGCCGAAGCGAGCGAACCGCGGGGAGAAGGCGTAAAGGTCTTCGGTGATGCCCTTGGCGGTCGAGTTATAGGACGGCGACAGGACCGCCGCTGGCATGCTGGCAACCCGGATGCCAAGCATCTGGGCCGACATCTGCTCGTACTCGAGCTGGGTCATCGTCCCGGGGCTGCGGGAGAACCCCAGGGCACCGAGGGCTTCGCCGCCCATGGACTGGTTGATCTGAGAGCGGTAGGCCCCTGACCAGGCGCCGCCTGCCCACTGGCCAGCCACCAGGTTGTCGCTGGCGGTGCGGAACTGGCTGTACGCGGCGTTTCCGCCGCCGCCGTGGGTGGAGGTGCCACCGGTCTGCGTCCGGTCTACCCGCAGCTCATCGCGGATCTGCCGGAGCAGCTCCTGTTGCTGCTGGAGCAGCGTGGTATCCTGGTCGGCCATGGTTCGCTATCCTGGGCGGCGAGGGTGTGATGGAAGCGGGACTTGCGTACTACTAGGTGCCCGCTATAGCCTTGCGCATGAAGACCGTCACCAAGCGTGAGCTCGCCGAGCTCGTTGCCCTCCAACTCAAGCAGCCCCAGGTAGAAACTGCCAAGACGATCGAGGCCTTCCTCGGGGTGCTCGTGCTAACCCTGGCGGACGGCAACCGCGTCGAGTTCCGGGACGTCGGGATCTTCGAGCCCGTGATCCGCAAGGCCAAGGTGGCGCAGAACCCCAAGACGCTGGAGAAGGTGGCGATCCCGGCCCGTGGCGGCGTCCGCTTCAAGATGGGTCGTCTCTTGAAGCAGGGCATGCACAAGCTCAGCGACTTAGCTTAATATCGGCCAACGAGATGGGGCCCATGCGCCCAATTGCTTCCAGCGCGGCTTCCTTCAGGAGGTCGCGTTGCTGCACTTCTGTGGGGTCCGTAGGCACCGCGATGCCCAGGTAGGCCTCGGCGGCCTTGCTGGCTTCGTTGGGGTTGACCATGGCCACCAGAAGGGCCTTGGACTGTAGGGCGGTAATGACCAGCCGGCGCTGGTGTACCATGTAGAGGAGGCGATCCGCTGGGGAGGTGCTGAATGGGTCGAGCCCGTCCAGCATGGCATTGGCCGGAAACCAGATCCCGGGATCGCCTAGGAGTTTCCCCCGTCGAGCTCCAGCTGGACGTTCAGCCAGGTCTCCAGGTTCTCAGCCTCGAAGGCAACCCGGGTCAAGAGGACATCGGGAAGCTGACGCAGCGCGTCCAGCTGGGCCTCAGGCTTGCCGTGGCTGCCGAAATCCGTGCGAGGCGACCCATCGCGCTGGACGGCGGACAGCCAGCCCAGCAGGCGGTACTCCTCAGCAGTGATCGGCTGGCGGGCGGTGCCGGCCTCGCTGCTGGCCATGGCCTGGGCGGCGCGCGTCACCTTGGCGGCAGGCGGGCGCAGGTAGAAGGTCGTGGCCATCAACTTGAAGGCATACTCGTGGCCAGGGGCACCGAGCAGGGCGGACTTCCAATCGAAGGTGCTGTAGGCGTCCTGGTGCTTGTCCCGGAAGGACATCCGATTGCGGGTGACCCGCTCTTTGTTTTCGAGCGACAGGGCAGCGTATTGGCTATCCAGGATCTTGCCCCGCTCAACCTCTGAGGCGACCTTGATGAGGCGCTGCATCAGTTCGGGCGGAAGGGCGGTGATGAGTTCAGTGGGGGTAGGGAGATCGGGCATGGGCACCTTGTAGCGGCCTGCGAGACAGGTGCAAGGTGAAGCTACGAAGGCCAGTTGGCTGGTCGGCGCGAGGGGTGCCAAAGTGTGTGATACAATGATTATCCAATACCATGTTACACCATAGGTTCGTACAGCCCGCTGGCCGTGAGCAGGCCATACACTTTTCGTATGAGTGATCGATTTCTGAGCGACATCTCGGTATTCTATATCTCGATGTTGTGATATGGCAGTAGTAAACTATCCGTTTGAACTGTAAAATTACGATTAGTGTCATGTTATTAGTAACACGGCCTTCGTCGTGGCTCCTACTGGCTTAGCACCTTAATTTTCACTCCCGCGACTCTAGAGTCGCGGAGTATCTCACATTCAATGACTTATGGCTTTTTACTACTTTTACTACTATCCCTACTTGGAAGAGTCGCGGAGTACTTACTATACAATGACTTATGACTTCTACTATACTACTTTCCCGGGACTCCCATGACTCTTACTGCAGCCCAGCCATATAAACGTGAAAACCCATGAACATACAAATATGAATAGTGCCTTAGTAGCTACGATATTATGTCGTAATCCCATAGGCATAGTGTTGGTAAACGTATAGTGAGTTAAAGGGCCGTAATAGAGTGAGTAATTTGCTCGAGCAAAAGTGTGTAGCTGGGGATAGTCGTAAGGAGAGTCGCGGGGAATCGACCGAATTTTCACGTAAGTGGTTGAACCCCAAATACCCCGGGACTCCCCGCGACCCCTCCCGCGACTCTAAAAACGTCGATATTATGGGCTAAAGCAAAGCCATAAGTGTTTGGGGCACAAGTACCCCGCGACTCTAACGTCCACCAATTACCGTACACTAAATACGTAAGCCATACTATTTCAGCAGGCCATAACGCAACAGACCAGAAGAACTTACGCCAACCTAACCCTCTAGCAGATAGTGCTACCAGCCTAGTTTCCATATGGCACACTCCACGCTTCGCGCCAATCCGCCGTGTTCTTGCACCGCGCCCCTGCCGCGCATGCTCTCGCCATGGGCCTGGACCTGCAGATCATCACGTTCGCCGACTCCGGCCGCATCCAGTGCGCCACCTGGCCGAATCCTGCCTTTGTGGACGGGGACTACGGGTTGATCCAAACCCTCTACAAGTGCCTGCTGACCGACCCTGGTGACGACGCCTTCGACCCTGACTGGGGCGCCGGGCTCGTGGCGGGCCTTCGACCCCTCCACGGGGACGATGCCCAGGGCGCCGAGAAAGTCGTCGGCACGGCCCTCAGCAAGGCCACAGCTGACCTCCAGGGGGCCTACCCCATCCTCCGCATCACCGCGAGCCGCGTGGAGTACGTTCTGGACCTGACCAGTTGGCAGGTCGATCTCGTGTTGGAGACCACGGACGGTCAGACGCTTGAGGTCACGCTGCCCGTCTGACGCCCGGGCGGTTCCCGCTGGCACCAGCAGCATCGCCCGCAGGATGTGAGGATGGCCAAGCTCGATCTCCCTTTCCGCGCCTACGTCGAAGATTTCGCCTCCCGGGCTTTCCCGAACCGGACCTTCGCCCGGGGCACGGCCGCCAACGACTTGGTCATCAAGGCTAGCGCAGCCATCCTGCAGCCCTTGCGGCACGAGATCGACGCGCTCAAGGTCAACCAGTCCATGGCCAACTATCGCTTCATGTCGGATGCCGACATGGACGGCCTGGCTGCCAACTGGGGTGCTTTCCGGAAGACCGGTGGGGTCGCCACCGGCACCGTGCGGTTGTTCTTCGACACCATCGCGGACTACCAGCTCAACTACCTGCAGTTCCTGTCCGACGACGGTGTGACCTTCCAGCTGCAGGCTCCCGTGACCATCCCGGCCACTGCCCTGCTGCAGAACCAGAGCACGGGTTCGATCCCGACGTATTCCTTCGACATCACGGTCGTTTCCGTCGGTATCGGTTCCCGCTACAGCGTTGCTGCTGGGACGATCTCCCGGGCCATCAACCCGCCGGCCAACCTGGTCCGCTGCACCAACCCCGAGGCCTTCGAGGTCACGGAGCCCAACGAGACAAACTACGATCTCTTGAACCGGCTGTATCGGGACCTGGGCCTCAAAAACCGCGTGAGCCGGGCCAGCATTCGCTCGCCGATCTTCGACCAGTTCCCAGGCGTTCTCGATGTGCTGGTGGCCGGCGCCACGCACCCTAAGATGCTGCGTGACCTGCTCGAAGTGAAGCTGCCTGACAACACGGTCACCACCCTCCACCTGGGCGGCAAAGCCGATGTGTGGCTGAACACCATCAATGCCACCACGTTCGTGCAGGCTTTCGGCTACCTGCCGTCCAGCGGCCGGATTCGTCTGGTGTCCGCCCTGCAGGCCGCGGCCCAGGACGCCACCTATTCGTTCAGCCGGGCCCTGTTGACCGTCGACAGCACGTTTGCGGCCACCGACCCCCTCATCGAGCCGGACGAGAGCATGGCCCTCCAGGCCCTGCAGGCCGGCGTTCCTGTGTCTGCCACCGTGGTGAGCGGCAAGGCGGCCAACGGCATGACCCGCGTTGCTGGCTCTGACCTGACCCGGGGCGAAGGGGCCTTTGGCCTCAGCTCAGGTTCTGGCCTGACGCCGTACCCAGCCCACGTGTTGTTCGATCCCGAGAACAACTTCGCCGACATCGGTGCCCAGCCTGGCGACATGCTGTACATCAGCGACAACCAATACGCAGCGGTCTCCCGCGTGTCGCCCAACGTCCTGGAACTCTGCCCTGGCAGCATCGCCATTCCGGTCTCCGTGTCGTCCAGCGTGCCCCACCCCCGTGGCGCCTTCGCCCTGACCCTGACCACCGCGCCTGTCCTCCCGCAGACCCCGGCGGCCGTCGATGCTGCCGTCAGCCGCCTCTTGGTGGCCACCGGCGAGGCCCAGGGCTACTACCGCGTGTTGGCCACCCTTACCCCGACCACCTACAAGATCGGCACCCCAATCAGCGAATGCACGCTGGCCTCCGGCGTCTTTGTCGAAGCCGCCACGGGTGGCGACATCTATGACTTCACCGTCACCGCCGGGACGGTGCCGCTGGATGCCAACTCCGCCTGCGCAATCTACCGCAGTGCTGCCCACGCGGTGGCCGCAGCGGCTGCCAACGCCATCTTTCCGATCCAGGCCATCACCCGGGACGCTGCCACCGTGATCCGGGCCTTTGTGCCCACTGGCAGCACGACCACCAGCAGCAGCGTCACCCTGGTCCAGGGCCTGCGCGGGGTCCTGGCCTCCACTGACACCGTGACGTTCGAGACCGACCAGGACGCCACCCCGCTGCGCGGTGACGCCCGGACCTTCACGCAGTGGTTCACCCGTTACGCCAACGTCCTGGACGCGGACCTCGACACCATCATCCGGCCCATCGTCTCCGTGACGCCAGCCGCCCTGCAGGTGCTGATCACCCTGGGGGCCACCCATGCCTACCAGCCCGGTCAGTTGATCTCCGTGGTGGCCACGGACACCACCGGCTGGGCCAACACCGGCTGGAGCGGGATCGTTCGCATCATCAGCGTGCCCTCCCCCACCACCATCGAAGTCCTGTATGATACGATCCCCAGCGGGACCTTCACGTCGGCGTGGGTGGTGCGCAACGTTATCGAGGCCCCCGGTGCCGGCCTGGCGGCCGTGGCCGGCGATGCGCTCCTTATCGACACCACCGGAGCCACGTTCGTCCCCGGCACAACTCCTGGTGGCGACGGCCCTTACGCCAGTTTGCCCGTCATGCCTTTTCCGTATGGCAGCACCGCCCTGGCCGCCCGGCGCCGGAACTGGCTGCTGTTCGGGGGCGGCGTCCAGGGTGTGTTCCCCGTCGGAACCCCCTATGCCGTCCAGGCCTCCCAGGCCTCGCCGGTCGCCTCCGTCGCGGCCACCGTCCTGAGCGACTACACCGCCGGCGTCGGCACCATGACCTTTGCGGCACCCCTCGGCTCCGGCCTGGGCGACGGCACTGGTTTCATCCTGACCACCAGCGCCGGTGAGGTGTGCGTCGCCACCGCGTCCTCCGCCTCTGGTTCGCGGACCCTGACCTTCCAGCCCGGCAAGGTGGCCCAGGTCCTGACCTTCACCAGCGGCCAGTACACCGGGGCCTCTGCCGCCCAGATCGGCCAGACCGTGGTCCAGGCCGACGGCTTGAGCACCGTCAGCGGCATCCTGGTCGAGGTCGACAACACCCTGCGCACCTGGACAGTGACCCTGACCAACCCGGGCTCCCCGTTCGTGCCAAGCGGTGGCAACGTCAACCTGGCGTCTGGCACCGCCGGCGGCCATGTGGCCAGCGTCGCCGCATTCGCCAATGGCCCCGCCGGCGACACCAACAAGTTCGGCTACTGGCCCCCGGCCGGCGGCGACGTTGGCCAGCTCGTCCGCCAGGGCACCTACACGGGTATCCTGACCGGGTTCACCAGCACCACTTGGCTCGTGCATCCCAACTCGGATGCTGATCTGTTCGACAGCACCACGGCGCCGACCTTCATCGACAACGGTGCCTACCTCGGCTTCCCCGTGGTCACCGGCAACGCGCGCAAGAGCTGCGTCCTGGCCACCCCCGCATCTGCGCCCTCGCTGGCCGGCTCTGCCCCGGTGCTGCGCCTGGATCGCCCACTCTCCACGCCCGGGGCCCTGACGGTGGCATTCCGCCCCCGCTACCCCTCCACTGGCGGCCTGCTCACCGCCAGCCAGCTCCGGATCTCTGGGCAGGCCTTCGCGGTCAGCGAGTTCGCCAACGTCCAGCCCTCGGCCGGGACCTCCAACCCCACGGGCCTCGTCATCAACGCCGGCACCAATCTGGGCGGCTTCGACATCCAGGCTGCGGGGGCCTCGGCTCTGGATCTCACCTCGCCAGTCACGACCGAAGTGTCGCGGATCCTGAACGCCGGCGCGGCCACCACCACGTCTGGCATCACGGCGGCCGCGGGGGCCACCAGCATCACGCTCCCTGGCACCACCTGGGGCTTCTGGGCCTGTGCCGGCCGCGTGCTCGTGCTCTCGGTCGCCGGGGTGACCTACTACCTGGAGGCCTCCGGGCCCGGGGCCACCAACGCCGACATCAACCTGCTCACGCCGCTGCCAATCACCATCAACAGCGGCCAGCAAGTCACCGCCGAGGTGGTGGACGGCTTCATCACGCCGTTCATGCTCCCGAATCGCGCGCTGGCGGTCTCCTACCGCCTGGTTCGCCCCTCGAAGATCGCCAACGAAGTCTATCCGCTCGGCGGTGCCCTGGCCCAGCTGGGCGGTGCGACCACGGTGGCTACCTCGACGTTCGAGGGCGGCAATGTGGATTACCGGTCCACCCTCCAGGACGCCGGAACCGAGGGCCTGTACCTCCACCTCGACAGCGGCCCTGAGGCCTCGCCGGAACCACTGAAGATCACGGCCTTCACGGGCACCTCCACGTTCACCGTGGACCACGTCTTCGAGGAGACCGCGGTCAACGTGGCCTACCACATCAGCCACCGGCAGACTCGTCAGGCCGCGGAAGCCTGGGTCGTGGCGAAGATCGACGGCGCCGGGCGCCTGGAGTTGGTGGACGCGGTGCCCACGGCCCTGCTCACCTCCGCCAGCACCACCGGCCGGGTCCAGGCCGTCGTGCAGGAGTCGGTCTTCTTCGCTGACAACCCGGGGGTGGTCACCGCCATCAGCGGACAGTTTGTGACGCTGTCCACCTCGGCGGCCCTCGCGGGATTCGCTGGCCTCATGACCCGTGTCAGCTTCCGGCTGGACGACCGGGCCCAGGCCAGCGCGGTCACCGGCTCGCTGCTCGCCACCTACGATTACTACGCCGGCGGCTACATGACCCTGCCGCTTGTGCGGGTGCAGAAGGTGGAAGTCCTGGATGCCGCCAACGGTCAGGCCGTGGCCACCGTGCCGTTCGTGCTTGAGGTCAACGACCCCGGCACGCGCTACTCGCACGTCGAGGACGTGTCGCTCTACATCGCGGATCCGACCGCGGTTTACCAGCCGCTGCGCGTCACCTACACCGCGGACCCCTCCATCGAGGCGGTGGACAACTTCCTCAACGATTTCAACACCCGGGTGGAAAACGCCAATCAGATGGCGAAGCGCATGGAGACGTTGCTCATCAACGTCAGCCTCACGGTGCGCTCCACGTCGTCTGCCGCCGCGCTGTCCAGCCAGTTGGCCCAGTACATCAACACGCGGCCCAGCACGCAGACGATGTCTAAGGACGGGATGATCCAGTTCCTGTACCAGAACAACCTGGTCACCGGGGTGCGGACTGATCTGTTCGTGCTGACCGGCACCTACTACCAGCTGGACGGGACCGAAGTGGTGTTCGCGGACACCGCTGAGATCTTCGGCGCTGACACCGCTTGCTACGTTGCTGGCACCGTGAACGTGGTCGTCGAATGAGCACTCCCCACCGCGACGTTATTGACGACATCATCTGGGATCGCCTGTCTCGGTTCTGGACCACAGTCTATGACCAGTCCGACCGGGAGGCCCTCACGGCGATCTACGAAGGCATGCTTCGCGCCGTCGATTCCGAATACGTCAAGCTGACGGAGATCAACCTCAACAAGTCGATCGTGACGGCCCGGCCCCTGACCCAGCGCCGGTGGCTGCGCCTGGACATGGACCGCTATGCCGAGCTGCGCAAGTGGCTACGGTTTGTGTCTGGTTCGGCTTCCACGGCTGCCACCACGTCGCCTGGTGGCCTGCGGTGCTCCGAGGAGGGTGGCCACCCGTTCCACTTCCATCTGTCGTTCCCCTTCGAGATCTCCCGGGATGTATCGATTGGCGGTGTAGCCGCGCACACCATCCCGTTGTCCTTCCCGCTCGTCGCAGCCGGAACCTCCCTGTGGGCGGCTGATGGCCGCCGGCTGCTCGAGGGGTCGGATTACAGCGTGGCGACCGATCGGCTGTCCGTCCTGTTGCGCGTCGGTGCCGTGGGCGACCGCTTTGAGGTCCACGCGGCCTTCGACGTGTCCAGCGACAACTACCGCGGCTATCGCCCCTTGGCGGTCCGGGTCTCCGCTGCCAGCAGTGACTCTGTGGCCCTGCCGCTGGCCCTCGACTCCCGGTTTCCCGTGCTGGTCCTGGCCATCACGAACGCCCCCGCCGGCTCCACCACGCAGTTCGCAGCCTCCGTCGACGCCGGGTTCGCCACGACGCGCCGGCTGTACCCCTACACGCCCGGCAGCCACACGTCCGATGGCATCCTCCGCATCCCGGGGGCGGACCTCGGCGCCGCCACCCTGATCGCCATCGGCATGGAACGCGGGGCGTGGAACACCACCCACACGCACCATGAGGTCGCCTCCCAGCTGACGCCCGGGGCCACCTCCTGGGCGGTTACCAACCCGCCCGGGGCGACAGCAGTTCATCTGCTCGAAGCACCGATCCAGGTGTTCGTCAACGGCCGGCTGCTTCCCTTCAACGCGGCTCGCTACGTCGTCGAGACGGGCGTCGTGGAGTTCCGGGACCCGGTCCCGGCTCCGGGCCTCGTTGGCTTGCACACCGTGCCCTACGAGTTCTCCGCGGCTGGCACGTTGACCTCACACACGCACCATGCTTGCCAGGCCGCTACGCTGGAAACCGTTGGGACACCAGATGTGCTGGACGACGGCGGCACGTGGGACGACGGCGGCACCCTGGACACGCTGACGTCCCGCGGCTCGATCACGCTGCCGACCAACGTGGACGCCACCGACGTTCTGCTCTTTGCCGACGGCCTGCTGCTCACGCCGGGCATCGACTACACGCCCCAGGGCCAGTCCATCGGCTTCCTGACCACGGCCGGCGCCAACTTCGCCCTGCTCTACACCCGCAACACCCGGCCCTTCAGCTACAGCAGCACCGACCTCACCGGGGCCTACGGCTACTTTGGGGTTCCCGACAATCTCCAGGGCCTGCTGACGAGCTTTGAAGCCGCCAACCGCCCGCTCGTCAACCCCACCCGGGTGCTCATCGAGGCTGCGAACATCGCAGGCAGCGGCGGCAACGCGCTGCTGGCTCTATTCTACGACGAATTCTACGAATACGAAGATCTGCCCATCGCGGCGGCCGGCCTTTCGATCACCCCGCAGCAGGCCCGGAACATCGAATCTGCCGACACCCAGCTGGTGGCCATCCCCTACCTCGTCGACCACGTGCGCAATCCGACGGTGCTGCTGCAAAGCGGCCTGGACTACGACGTGGTTGACGGGCAGCTGCAGTCGTCCCGGGACCTGACAGGCACCTGGTGGTGCCCGGTCGTGCTGCTCGATGAGCACATCCTGGCCAAGAACTTTGGCGTGCTGCTCGGCGACATTCGCGACAGTTCCGAGCAGTACCGCGGCGCCCTGCTGGCGAACCTACTGCTGCGCTACAGCGGCCCCACCCTGGGTGGTCTCCAAAACGCCGTGGCCGCCTACCTCGGCAGCGCCGTCGTGACGAAGTCCGCCGACGTGGTGGGCGTCAAGTCCCGCCTGCTCGGCTACGATGTGACCCTCGGCAGCTCGGCCGGTTCGCAGCAGACCATTCGCCTGCTGCCGGATGCCGCGCTCCCGTCGGTTGGCTCCCCCGTGTTCGCCGGGGCCTCCCTGGCCGCGCCGCTGGTTTATGACAACCAGCTGGTCCCAGTCGCCACCATCTCGCCGTACGTCGTCGTGTTCAACACCGCGCTCACCGAGCTCCAGGCCGGCGACACCGTGGTGTTCAGCGGCGCCGAGACCATCGGCCTGCGCGTCCGGGCCACCAGTACCCAGATCTTGCTCACGGGCCGCACCACTACCGTGCAGTTCGAGAGCTGGTCGTCTGCCGTCACCGGCGACCGCCTGCTGATCAGCGCCTACCGGGACGCTGGGGCCCCCTTCGCCACCGTCACCGGCACGGTGCTCAGCGTCGTTTCCGTCACGCAGGCCTATCTGGAAACCAGCGAGGAAGAGCTCGACCTGCTTCCTGGCATCGCAGTGCCCTACCGGGCCGGCGATCTCGTCGAACCCGGAACCGCCGTGCAGCCGGCCCTGGCCCGGGTCTACGACCACCAGAGCAACCCGGACTGGCACAAGGTCCGCGGCGACGCCCCTGAAGTGTCCCGGGTCACTGTGACTATCCGCCCGGCCAGTGGCTACGCTGCCCTGCTCAGCTACCCGGGCCAGCTCCAGCGCGGCGACCAGGTGCTCCTCGGGGCCCTCCGGTTCACCGTGGTCTCCGCCGGCACCACCGTGCTGCTGTCCCCCAGCGTGCCGGCAGCCATCACGGGCCTGGCCACCGTCATCCCGGCGGCCGGCCCACCCGTTCGCATCGCGCTTCAGCAGCCCATCAACACCGCCAGCGTGGCCGGGGCCCAGGCGCCCGCCACCACCCTGCAGGTGACGTCCACCCTGGGCCTGCCGCCGGCCGGCCGGGCATACTGCCTGGCCGCCGGCACCTCGGTGCCGCTGGCTGAGCTGGAATACATGGGCATCGCGGCAGCAACGCTGACCGGCGTGCGGTGGCTGGCCGTCACCGGTACCCAGGTGCCGTCCGCCTGCGTCGTGCAGGTGGTCGAAGAGCACCGGGCCTACGCCATCAACCCGGCCCTGGCGATGGCCGTGGCCGAACGCACGACGGCGGCGTCCACCCTAGGTGGCGTGCCCATGGTGTCCCCGGCGAACCTGGACGCGTACTACGACCTGGTTAAGAACACAACCACGGTCATCGAGACCAGCATGCACGATGCCTCGGCTCCGCTGAGTCAGCTGCTGGTGGACGGCACCATGCCCTCCGTGCAGACCGTGCTGTTCACCAAGCTGGCCCTGGACGACACGGCGGCCCTCTCGGCCTCTGACGCTGCCGTCGTCCCCTGACGCTGGCGTTCCCCTCGTCGTCCGTAGGCTTGCGCCCATGGACGACGGCACGCATCTCTACGAGCCCGAATGGCCTCGGCCCAAATCCGAGGGCCTCGAGGAGCCCGCCATGTTGCCGGTGGGGGCAACTGGTTTTGTGACCATCGACGACGGTAACGAAGTCCGTGTCGAGCAGTGCAACCTGGTGGTCGACGGCGGCTACGAAGCCCTCATCGACATGATGATCACGGACGCCCGGGTCAGCACCATCGTGCTGGCTCACAACCGCGGTGCTCCCGTGGTGCCCGACATGCGCCTGATCGGCACTCCGTTGGTGGTCGGCGCCGTCGGCACCTCCGAAACGGCGGGCTTCGAGCCCGTGCGAGTGAAGGACGCCCGGGGCCTGCTCACCGGCTGCCGGTGGTCTGCCCTGCTCACGCCCACGGGCTCCGGGCTGTACGACACCGCTGGGCTGCTCACCACCACCGGTGCCCTCATCGCTGCAACTGCTTTCTCTGCCCGCCCCTACACCACGACGCCGATCACGGTGACGTGGACCATCCGCCTCCGCTGAGAACCACCCATGGTTGACGCAGTTCGCCACACGCTCCGGTTCCAGGACCAGCGCACCAGCAAGAACCTCAATGCCCACACGAAGGATCTCTTCGGTCGGCATCGGGGCCACGTGCTCTACGGCATGCAGGCGACAATCACCGGGCTGAACACCATTCGTATCAACGCCGGGGCCATCTACACCCCGCTCGGCACGCATTTTTACTGGGACGTGTACTCCAGCCCGGCCGTGGCCACCATCAACCTGGCCGCCGCGCTGAACTTGGCCACCCTCGCCGCCGCAGAGCGCCCGGCGGTCGTCGCCTTGATCGCCCAGGTGTCGCTGGCGAGCCCATCCACGCCGTTCGCGCTGGAATCCGTCGCGCAGATCTCGGCCCAGACTATTCAATTCAGCGCCCGGGTCGTGTCTGTGAGCCGGGCCACGGGCCAGCCCACCCTCAGCCTGAACCCCCTCAGCCCGGTCGACCTCAACGTCTCCCAGCCCCTGACGGGCGGAACGCACTACGTGCACACCTGGGACGCTACGGAACCCTCTGGGGCCGCGGTGCAGGCGCCGGTGGCCACGACGGCCGAACTCGGCTCGCTGCAGAACAACGAAGTCCTGCTCGGGTACATCGTCGTCGGAAGCCCCGAGGCCGATGCCGGCGGCGCGTCTGCCCTGCCCACCACCTACGGCGTCGGGGCCGGCCCCTACACCTGGGCCCCCGGCATCGCCTACGTTCCGGCCCTCAACCCCCACGAAGCCGTGGCGGACCTCCTGGGCCTGGATCCGATGCTCGGTCGGGTCGCCGACCGCGTCGTCAGCGGCCGGGCACCCGGTGGCGCTGGCAACCGTGGCCTGACTCAGACCACCACGGCCGATCGCATCGGTAGCGGCGGCACCGTCAGCGACGCCGGGTTCGCGGAAACCGCGCCCAAGTTCGGCAGCACTGCCCCCACTGCCAGCGCGACCTCACCGTGGGCCTCCACCTGGGCGACCTATCGCTGGCCCAGCTTCCTGCGCGACGGCGATTCGTTCCTCATGGCCCTCAAGCGCATGGATTACGTCCTGCGCCTGTGGATGAACCGGACTGGCGACCAGAAGCTGGTGCAGCTGACCCAGGACACCCGCATCGACAACGAGGCGACGGCCGGCCCGCTGAATTACCAGGCAACCCTTGCCCAGCTCCTGCGGCACTTCGACGGTACCAAGGTGGCCGCCAGCGGCATTTCCAAGAACTCCAACACCATGGGCTGGGGCACCGTCGCGGTGCCAGTCGTGGACGCCACGGCCAACGGCCACGTCTTGGTGGATGGCGTTGTCACCCACGACCCCGCCACGGCCGGCGCTGGCGACTCGCACTTCAGTGCCATCCAGGGCCTGGACTCCGCGGTGTTCCACATCCTGCGGGACGTCATCGGCTTCGGGGCCACCAACCGGGCCTTCCCGACGAAGGCCGACCTGCGCGACGACTCCACCGCGATTGACGCGGGGGTTCGGACGCACTTCGCTGACGGTCCGGTGAACTTCCAGAACCAGCTGACGAACACTACGGTGGCGGCCGCCCGCGGTACCGCCGCTGGGGCAGCAGTGCTGCCATATCTGACGACCGAATCGCTGTACGACGCAGTCGCAAAACTGGCGCATCGGACGATGCACGGGCCCAGCGAGAACATGCTGATCGACGCAAACTTCGCGTTGACCAGTGACAACACGGTGCTGTCCTGGCAGCTCGGCGGCGGAGCTTCCATCGCCGGTAAGTCGAACGTCAACGATGGGGCCAACGGGCTTGAGTTGGCAATCGATGGCACCGGTGCTGGGCACCTGCAGCAGCTGATTTTTGTCCGCCCAAGCGCGGACGCCAACGGGAACAATGCGTTCGCGGGGCAGCTGCGCTCTTTCTGTGGCATCATCATGCCGATCGCCGGGACTGCCACGGCCTCGACGGCAACGGTTTCGATCGAGTTTACGACTGCCGGTGGAACCCTGGTGACGGGCTCCTCTGTCAGCCAGGTCATCGCGCTGACTGCCGCCATCGAACCTATCCCCTTCAGCATCTCTGGCATCTGTGACTCCGGTGCCGCCGTTGGGATGCGCGTGCGCGTGGCATTCAACACCCCCGGTGCCGCCACAGTCCGGGTGTACGGCACGTGGGCCGGGACCGGCACCCCTCCCGCGCCGACGACCAACCGGCGAGCCTACGAATACCTGAGCCGCCAGGGCGGCAGCTATGCTGCCATGCGCGGCCCACTGCACCTGGCGCCGACCAACACGCTGACGGCACCGATTGCGCCCCGGGCCGACCAATCCCTGACGACGACCGGCATTGTGCCGGCTACTGACTACAATGCGGCCGGGCGTAAAATCACGAACGGCGCGCCTGGCGTTGCCGGTACTGATTTCGTCCTCATGAACCAGGTGTCCGCGCTCACGAACCCGCGGATGTTTGCAGCTAAGCAACATGGCGCCAGCCTCGGCTTTCCAGGCACGCTTCAGGACATGAATCCGCTTCGCGGGCTCATCATTCTGGCACGCGGGGCCGCCGGCGGCGGTGGGGGAGTCGGCGGATGCGGATCTTCCTGCATCGCTGGTGGCCACGGTGGTGACGGCGGGGTCGGCGGTCGCGCCATCCTGGTGATCACTGGCCTCAACGGGATCACGGTGGACGTCGAGGTCACGAACGAACCCACTGGTGGCGCGTTTGGGACATCGTACGGGTACTCCAACACGTGGGGTGACAACGGTGCGAACGGCGAAGAGTGCACCATCACCGTCACACTCACGCTTCCTAACACAGATGTGGTCTCAGTCGTCGTGAACGCCGGCTACGGCGGCGGCGGTGGCGGCGGGCGCACTGGCTTCAGTTCTGGTGCAGGCACCACCGGTGCCGGTGGACAGTCGTCCTCAATTGCTTGGTACCTCAACGGTGTTCTGCAAGCCACGCAGTCGGTCGCGGGTTCGGCCGGGCAAGCCGGTGGTGGTGGCGCCGGAGAAGCTGGGGCCCGCCGTGGCGGCCCCGGTGGTGCCGGCGGCCTTGTCAGCGCAGTCCTCAACGTCAACAGCGGCACCCCTTTCTTCTCGTATCCCGCGTTCGAGACTGCAGCCATGGCCATGTTCGCCGGAGCACCGGCCTTCGGGCAGCGCAACTTCGACACCACTGCAGCCGGGGCAGCCGGCCAGGGCGGTACCAACACCGATGACTGCTGCGCGTACGCCAACGCAACCCCGGGCGGAGACGGTAGCCTCTACGACTACTGGTTTTAACCTATGTATACCATCTCTGGTTTTGACATCACTGGCCCCGACACGGATGCTCCGCTTCGGCTCATCGCGACCTCGGGGTCCTTCACTGGCGGGGCCGTCCGCAAGACCGGCCCTGGCCAGTGGGTCGCCCCACACGTGCCGTCTGAGGACTGCGTGCTCACGGTGTTCGTCGCCAGCCAGTCGGCCCGCGTTGCCGCGCCGTCGGACGTCCAGGCCACCCGGACGGCCCTCTGTCTGGCCTGCGTCCCACACTATGACCCGGTCACCGTGGCATGCTCGCGGTGCAGCTGCTCGCAGGCAGGGCTCGTGAGTGCAGCGTTGTCCAGGTGCCCCGTCGGCAAGTGGGACCCCCTCCCGTTGCAGGAGGTCCATGCGTTGCAGGCCGAGCGCACGGCTGAGGTGGACGCCCGGGCCCTACCCGTGGACTACGTCCCTGCCCTCCCACGTCTGAGCCCCCGGCCCGTTGCCGCCGCCCCCTGACCCGTACGCTCTAGCCACACAGGCCAACCATGCTCTACAACGACCCCTTTCTCGCTCTGCCCTTCAAGGCTGCGTCGATCACCGCTGCGAGTATCCCGGCTGCCGTCCAGCATGTGAAGAACATGTGGCATGGCGGGGCCGGTCCGCAGCCGGCCGTCGCTGGCTTGCCACCCGCGTCACCCATTGCTGCCCCTCACCCCTCCGGCGGCTCCGTCGCTGGCACCGTCAGCGGGGGCGTCACCCGGGCCATCAACACGCATGGCGTGGACGCCCAGACGGCGCGCATCGAGCAGGGCCTCAAGAATCCTGGCACCATGCACGCCAAGGCCACCGGCCTCGAAGGCGCGAAGATCATCGCTAACCCGCTGCACTCGGCTGTGGCTGGCCTGGGCGCGGGCCGGGGCGCTCTCATCGGTGCTGGCATGGGCCTGGCTGCTGACCTGGTTTCCGACGACAAGGACAGCAGCGGCGTCGGCAAGGTCCTCGGTGGGGCTGCCCTCGGCGCAGGCATCGGCCACTACGCCGGCGGCGCCGCCCGGAAGAGCCTGAACATGGCGGCCGGCCACCACATCGATCGCCTCACGGCCCTCAAAGCCCAGCGGGCCCACATCGAGCAGTACGCGCCGCACATGCTGCCGCAGATGGACGCCGAAATCGGGCGCACCCAGAACCTCGTCGCCTCCAACATGGTGGGCGATCCCGCTGGCACCAAGCGCCTCAACGCCCACCTGCACACCGACCCGGCCACGGCCGGCGTCGACGTTCCTGCCGCCACCGGCGAGCAGTTCAACCCGCCGGCGAAGGCGTGAGCCGCATGTCCCTGATTCTCACCTGGGATCACCCTGCCGAGATGACGCAGCTCGCGCACACCGCCCAGGTGATGCGCGGGACGACTATCTGCGGCCAGGACGTGACCTGGGGGATGTTCGAGGACCGCGAGAACAACGACGAAACGCAGCTCTATTCGGTGCACTACCTGGAGCGCGCGGGCAACCCCTTTCACATCGTTGCGGACATCGACATCCGTCGCTACACGCGCCCGGCCAACACGGTTCGCATCACCTTCGAGCAGCAGCTCGCCGACGGCGGGCCCGCGGCCGGTCGGTGGTTCGAGATGAGTGATGAGAGCACCGGCAGCACCATGACGCGCCGGATCACGCTCAACAGCAAGGGCCGCGGGGCTATCCTGGCCCGGCATGGCGCCCGGCTGCTGTTCCGTTCGGAGGGCGCATTCAAGGCCCTCGATGTCGTCATCCCCACGTTCGAGACCCTCGACTTCGGCACCCTCGAGGCCTTCGGGTCATGGGTGGATTCCGACAAGCGCGGCTGGTACTGAACATGCCCTACCGCGTCGCCCAAGACTTCCTGCGCATCGAAGCTGTGTCCACCCAGGGCGCGCAGTCCGCTACCCCGGCGGATCCCATCGCGCTCGTCGTCACGGTGGTCGACAGCGTGATGGACATGGTGCTCGAGACCGTGCAGGTCACGGATACCCCACGTCTGTGGCGCACCGCCGTGGGGCGGTGGATCTTTGAGCTGAATCCCGCGCTCCTGACGCCGGGCAAGACCTACACGGTCACCTTCACCTATTCGATGCATCCCGGCACTTCAGCCGTGGTGCGGCAGAACGTCGCCTGGCAGCCCATCCCGCTTGTACCGCACGATGCAGGCTTCTGCGTCCTGACGGGCACGCTCCTCGACATCCAGGGACTGCCGTTGTCGAACCAGACGCTCGTCATCGAGCAGTACGACGACATCGTCACGCTCACCCGCCGGACTCGCCAGGCGACCGTGCGGACGGACGCCTTTGGCCTGTGGTTCATCGAGCTGCCCCACGACGCGATCGTGCGTGTGGTGTTCAACGACGTGACCAAGGTCATCCGCATCCCGCGGATCGCCACGACTGCGCTTGGCAGTGTCCCCTCCCTCCAGTTGAAATCCCTGGTCCGGGTCGACCGCTTCGGGTATCCGCTCCCGGGGTCCAACCCAGAAGCCTGGGCACCGGTGGAGGCTGACGCGCCCGTCATCTCACCGCCTCCGCTACCAACCCTGCCGCCTGGGGCGGCGACCCTGTCCGTCCGGGCTGAAACCGCCGTTCAGCCCGGGCAACCAAGTGTAGGCGGAGAGCTTGCATCAGCGTCGGCATTCCCCCTGAAAGCGACT
This sequence comes from Rhodobacter sp., assembly GCA_031425795.1. GTDB lineage: Bacteria > Pseudomonadota > Alphaproteobacteria > Rhodobacterales > Rhodobacteraceae > Tabrizicola. Next base: position 82,296 of record JANPJZ010000228.1, read on the forward strand.
GGCCTGTTCCTGACGGCCACCGCGCCCCAACACCCGGCCTCCTACATCACCTCGGGTGACATCGGCCTGCCTGACTGGACGGCTGCCACTGGCTCGACGGATCTGCTGCCCGGCGCGACCTACTACCTGGGTGTTAGCCCCGGTACGATGGTGACGATTCCGCCAGCCCTCGGTGCCGTGCTGCTGCAGGTCGTCGGCCAGGCCATCGACGCCCGGACGATGCGTCTGGCCCTTGGGAGCTTTGAGCAGGCGTTGTACGCCACCGCAGCCCCATATGGTCAAGGCATGCCTCTTGGAATCACCAACGCGTATCTGCTGACCGTCGGCGGCACGACGTACGACCTGCGGCGGGTGACCCACGTCGGCCTGCGCACCTCGACCACGGTGTACGCGTCCTTCGACTGGGCCCCGACCTCGCCGATCGTCTTCCTGCGGTCGGTGTTCGAGCCCGCCTACCAGGCGGCCCTCGTCGCCCTGGGCGGCACTGCCGGCCCCGCCCCTGTCACCGGCATGACGTTCTACGGCCAAACCCTGACGTTCTACGGCCAATCTCTGACCTTCTACGGAACCTGACCCATGGCTGACTTCCCCAACGACATCTCTGACGAAGCCCTCAACATCCTCACGGGTGTCAACTCGGTTACGAGCCAGCCGGCCAAGATCACCGGCGTCACGGCCAAGGCCCGGGCGTTGCTGAAGGCGGCCGACAGCGAGCCGTTCCTGAACGCGGAAAAGGTGAAGCTGGCCACGCTCGACCTGAACGTCCTGCAGGTGGTCGTCCCAACCGGCACCATCAACGGCGTCAACGCGGCTTTCACCCTGCCGGCAGCACCAGCCGGTGGTGTCTGCGTCATGATCAACGGCCAGGCGCTGACGCCCGGCTCTGACTACACGATCTCGGGAACCACGCTGACGTACCTCGCGGGATCGATTCCGATCCCCGGCGACAACCACCTCGCACTGTTCGGCACGACCACTGGCGGGGCTGGCACGACCGTCGCAGTCGCCGACGAAGGCACCCCGCTGACGGCAGCCGTCACCAACCTCAACTTCGTCGGTGCCGGCGTCACCGCCACCGCCGTCGGGTCCGTGGTCACCGTTACGATCCCTGGTGGTGGCGGTGGCTCGGTGAGCATTCAGGACGAGGGCTCCCAGGTAAGCGCAGCCGCAACGACGATCAACTTTGTCGGCGCTGGTGTCACTGCTGTCGGCCCCGCCGGGACCGTCACCGTGACCATCCCGCGCCCGGCGGCAGCACAGATCACCGATGCCGGTGCAGCCGGCGTCCAGGTCCTGCAGTCCGCAACGGTCGGAGACATCCAGACCCTGCTCGGGATCACTGGCGGCTCCGCTGGCACGGTGATCACCGAGGTTGAGGACTTCGTCGCTACTGGCAGCTTGAACCTTGGGTTGAGCTCGGCAGCGGCCAATGGCGGCGCTGTTGCGCTCGACGCCTCGAACACGATCCAGGATGCCACCTCCTACGGTGTGATCCTCTGCACGACCGGCACCACGACGATCGGCGCTCGCTCTGGCTACCAGCAGTTCGGGACCGCCCGTTCGCTGTTCTTCACTGCCGCCATGCCGTTTGACTACACGGTCTCGTTCCGTGTCGCTCCGGTGCTGCTCGGAAGCGGCGCCGACGCGGCCAACACCACGCTGTTGGTCTTCGGCATGGGGAATACGGGAAGCTCCGAAGGAACCTTCGGCATCTACTTCCGCGTCAACAACAGCGGCAACTTCGTTGCTGTCGTTCGCCGGAACAGCGTCGGCCCCGACGAGACGACCGTGGACACCGGCATCGCCGCGACGCTCAGCACCTACCGCGAACTGTCCATCCGCTTGAAGGCTGGCGCGACCCGCGCGGAGTTCTACAGCGGCTCGACGCTGCTCACCTCGATCGGACCCACAGGGGCAGCGGTCACCGCGACGCTCCCTCCGAACATGGACTGCGGTCTCCGGGCCTCGCTGCTCGGCTCGTCCACCGCGATCCCGGCCCTGAACTACGCGATGCGCCTCGACACGATCCGCACCGTCCGCGCCTACCAGACCCAGCTCTTCCCGAACTAAAGGCCCACCATGCCTCGCGCCAATATCCGCTCCGACCAGGTCCGCCGCTTCAATGGCGTCACCGATGCCCCAGAGGCTTTCAGCATCCGGGTCAACTCGCCAACGCAGCTCACGGTTGGGCCGGGCTCCCTTGGGATGGCAGGACCTGTCACCTTCGTCGGCACTACGGTGGCCAACAACCCCGTCATCACCTCGGCCAACACCAGCCTCGTCGAGGTCGGGGCACAGTTGTTCTCGGCATCCAGCTCGATTCCGGTCGGTGCTCGCGTCATCGCCGTGACCCCGAACGTCAGCGTCACCATGTCGGTGCCGGCCCTGAGCGCCGCCACGAGCCTGATCACGACCGACACGCGCCGGTGGTCCTTCGCCGGCGGCACGCTCGAACTGGGCAAGTCCCGCTATGTGGCCAAGCGCATTGGCCCCGCCAGCGGCTCGCCGACCGCCACGTGCACGGACACCAGTGGCCTCGAAGTCGGCCAGAAGATCTACGCTTCGGCGTTCGCTGCTGACACCACGGTCGTGAGCTTCGTCACGAACACGAGCGTCACCCTCTCTGCCAACGCGAACTCGAATAGCGCAGCCGTCGCGATGTTCACCTCCGGCACGACGCAGCTCGCCGACGGGTCCTGGTACATCGGCATCGACCCCAACACCTGGACGCGGTCCACCGGCGTCCTCGGGCCCATCTGTGCCAAGCTCCATGCGTTCAAGTGGCGCATCCATACCGGCATGGTGTGGCTTGCCCGCGTCACCCGCACGGCGGGCGTCGTGCAGGTCGTCGAGACCTACACGCCGCAGTGGCCGACGAGCGGACTGACCCGCTTCAAGGGCAAGCTGATGGCCACCGATGGCACCAACGGTGCTCCGGTTCGCATCGGCATCATGGGGACGAGCCTCTCCAACTTCCCGGCGCTCACGACGCGCCTGAACCTCGACAGCGTCCCCACCAGCACGACCAGCGACTGGCTCTCGTTGCTGTTCGCCGACGACATCACCGGCACGACGGCTGCGCAGACGTCCGCGTCGTTCCGCATCCCCTATCGCACGGTGGTGTCCTCGCGCTTCACCATCGACAACGTCTCGATGTCCTCCAACAACGTGCACTACCACGCCTGCTGGCTGGCCGACGGCGTCCAGGGCTTTTCGGCTTCGGGCACCCCGGGTACCGCGTGGTCGATCCGTCCGGGCTCGATGGAAAAGGCAGCCGTCGCCAACTGGCGGTCGGTGCGGCGCAGCCCGTTCATCAGCAACCCCTACGACCTGGTGATCGTCGACACGACGCCGAACGGCGGCACCCACAAGATGGCCCACGCCGACAACATCGTGCGGAAGCTGCGCAAGGTCGGTACCGAAGTGGTCCTGATCCGGGCGCTCCAGACCGACACGACGTGCGTGGCTGACCTCTTGACCTTCACCATCCCGGAGCTCGTTCGCATCGCGCAGGAGCGCGGTTGCGACATCTGCGACTGGGCGTCGTTCCACTGGGAAGCCGTCGAGCAGTTCGTCAACCCTGCCGAAGCCTTCGACGGCGGAACCGCGACGCCCGCGTACGGCGCGAACCAGGTGTTCCAGGACAAGATCCACCCGGCGCAGAACCGCAACGGCAACGGCCTGTCGGCCGAGGCCCTCCGGTCGCTCATCAACGACTTGCCGCAGGCCCCGTCTGCTGGTGACTCCACCATGACCGACCGCGTGGTGGTCCCCGAAGTCACGCTGCCCACCGCATCGCAGTCGCTATTCCCGACGCACTACGAGTTCAGCGCGTTCCCGGCCTCCAGCGCTGGCTCCCTCAGCTATTCGGCTGGCGGCGCCGGCATCTACGGTGGAACGATCGTCGGCAGCTCGAAGATGCCCGAGAACGTGCATGGCGGGAAGACCGCCGGCAGCGTGCTGGCCGCGTCGGCGCCCGTCACCTCGATGAACGACGGCACCGCAATCCTGCGGTACGCCCATCCGTTCGCTATCGGCGCTGACATCCTGGTGGACTACACCGGGTCTGCATACGGCTTCAACATCACGGACGGCGCCTCGACCATCGTTCCCGTCGCTGTGACGACCGGCCTCGGGAGCGCCAAGGGCTTCCTGGCTGAAGGCCCCCAGGCGACGACGGTGACGAACTGGCGCCCCGCTCAGAGCGCTGCCCAGCTCGGTGGCCCCTGGGCCAACACCGTGCTGACCCTGACCTACGTCAGCGGCACGCCGCTGATCCGTGGCGTGCTCTGGCACCTGCCCGGCGAGATCGTCGACGTGCCGGCCACTGAGTTCCGCTACGTCGGCACCTGGTCGCAGGGCCAGGCCGGCCCCGAGGGCATCCAGTCGGTCTGTGCGACGACCAGCACGGCCTCGGACCTCGCGGAGGTCACGGTTGATGGCCGCATGGCGTTCCTGTGCATCGAGCAGGGCGCGACCAGCGGCCCGGTGAACGTCTGGCTCAACGGAGAGCAGATCTACTCTGGGCTTGCGACCACCACGGCCGGCACCCAGCTCGGATACCTCCGGATCCAGCCCGTGCTCGGCGGCATCAGCGCTGCAGCCGCCGCAGCCCTCCCGGAGCTCGGGACGTCGATCCCGATGCAGATCCGGATCCAGAACGTCAATGCCTCGCCGCTCAAGATCGTCGGCGTCCACGTGGTGAAGTGACGGGGTTGGCTCGCTGCCTTGTAGGCAGCGGGTCCTCCCTATGCTGACGCCATGCCCCTCGGTATCGCCAACACCTTCCTGCTCCAGACCACCAACGGCGCATACGATCTGCGGCACGTCGTGCAGGTCATGGATCACCCGACGGATGCCGCGAAGATCATGGTGGTCTTCGACACTGCGCCGACGCAGGCCGTCACCTTCGTTCGCAGCACGTTCGAGCCCCTGTACGAGGCCGCACTGGTGGCCCAGGCCACCGGCGGTGGGGGCGGCGGTGGTGGGGTCACGGATGGCGACAAGGGCGACATCGTCGTTTCCGGCGGCGGGGCCACCTGGACGATCGACGGGAAGGGCGCAGCCAACGGCATCGCCACCCTCGATGGCACCGGCAAGATCCCCACTGCGCAGATCCCGGCTGTCGCGATCTCGAACATCTCCGTGGTGGCCAACCAGGCTGCCATGCTCGCGCTCACGGCTGAGCCCGGCGACATTGCGGTCCGCAGCGACCTGAACGCCACCTTCATCCTCCAGACGTCCCCCGCTGCTACGCTGGGGAACTGGGTGCAGCTGCTCACGCCGACCGACGCGGTGGCCAGCGTGAACGGCCAGACTGGCGTTGTGGTCCTAACGGCCGCCTCCGTTTCCGCAGTTGCCACCAGCGCCGTTGGCGCGGCTTCTGGGGTCGCGAGCCTAAATGGCTCCAGCAAGGTGCCCACGGCGCAGTTGCCCATCGGCACCGCATCCGGTGTTGCGGGGCTTGACGGTTCCAGCAAGGTGCCGCCTGCCCAACTGCCCATCGGCACCGCGTCTGGTGTCGCTGGCCTGGACGCCGCCCTCCAGGTGCCCGCTGCCAACCTCTTTGCAGCACGCCGTGCCTCCCTCGCATTCACGCTGGCCTTCGGGTAATCCTCCATGAAAAAGCATATCATTGGCCTCGACGTCGGCACGCTGACCTTCACGGCAGCGGCTGACACGTTGGTGTTCGCTGGCATCGCGAACTTCGACCCCCGGCGCGTGTTGTTCGTCACGAACATCACCCGCAAGGCCGTCATGTACGCGTCGGAGATGGGTGCTGATGGCCTCGGCGGCACCTGGAGTGCCGTAACGGCTACGGGCGGGACCCTGACCCTGGATCTGGACACCGTGGCGTACGCCGACGCGGACATCGTTCGCTGCGAGTACCAGACGCCGTCCTACGAAAGCCCTCCGTCGCAGGATGTGAACTTCCCCTATATCGTCGCGCCGCAGAGCGGCCCCTCCGTCCTCTCCGCCCCTGGAGTGATCGCGGCGCAGGTTGTTCCGGGTGGCTTTTACACGGTCTGCATCTCGATCGATCAGGCAGTGCTCGGCGCCGGCTCCAACCAGCTGGCATCCTGCACGACTGCGGTCGACAACGTCACCGTTGCATACACCGGAACGGCCCCATCCATCGGCCAGCTGTTGGCTGGCACTGGCATCACCCCGGGCACGTATATCAAGACCGTCAATCCCGGTACGGGCTTCACGATGTCGCTGCCGGCCAACGCAGCTGGCACGGTCACGCTGAATGTGACGGCCGGGGCGTTCAGCGGAGCGTTCGAGTACAGCCGCGACAGTGGGGCCACCTGGCTGCCGACGACGGCCATTCCTCGCGGCTTCCAGTTCGACTCTGGTCCCACCGCTACGGCCGTTGCGCCGGGCCTTTACGGCGTCTTGGCCCCAAACACGGCCACGAACATCCGGTTCAACCTCACGAGCATCGCGCTTGCCGGTGTTACGACGGCGCTTACTGCGCTGGCGCTGCGCATCCGCGTGGACTCGTTCGATCGGGCTTCCGGCATTACCTCGGTGCCCTTCGTTTCGTACGTCGCGGCCACCCCTGGCACGTTCCCGTTGGGCATCCCCTTCATCATGCCGATCGACACGTCCTATATGGGCGACGTCATCGTCGACATCACCACGCTGACGGGCTCCAGCCAGACGATCTCCTGGCGGCAGTCGAATGACCCGTCGGGTGTCCGGTTTAGTGCTGTCTTTGCGACCCAGACGCAGACTGCGACGCCGTCCTCCGCGACCACAAATACGGGTGCTGGCTCATATCGGATTGTCCCTCCGGGCCGCTACTTCTATGCCTTCTGGAGCGCGGGTACTGCTGTCTCTGCCATGACACTTAGTGGGGCCTGTGCACGGCTGGGTTTCCAGCCTAGCATCGCCCCGACCCATCTGCTGACGGCCAACTACGGGGTCGGCATCACCCAGGTCGGCACCAATACCGTAATCGCCCCCTCGCCGCAGGGGGCCTCGGCCGCTCGGGCTCTTCAGGTGGTCATCGCGGGGTCGACCTCAGCGGTGGACGCCACCGGGGTCGCCATGGCGGCGGCCAGCGGCTCGACCACCGTGTACGCTGGCACGACGGACGCTGGCGGTGCCGTCTGTGCCTTCGACGTGAACGTCACGGCCTGGACGGTGGGCTCCTCAACGGGTCTCCGGCTCTACCTGCAGGAAAGCCCCGATAACGGGACGACCTGGTACGACATCTGGGAATGCGAGACGATCACGGCTACTGGCCGGCGCCGGATCCCTGGCATCCCAGTCTACGGCCGTCGCCGGTTCCGTTGGTCCCACCTGTCAGGGACGGCCACGACGGCCACCGTGACGATCACTTCTAGCATGCATCCCGGCCCCGCCACGAAGGTCGTGCAGTGGTTTGATCGGGCGTCCGGTGTCACTAGTGGCACCGCCGCGCCGGGCAACGGCGTGCCATATGACATCACGGCCTGCAAGGCACTCAACTTCGCCATCGACGCAGGCACCGCCGTGGCTCCCGCCACGTTCAAGGTTCAGATGACCACGGATGGCAATGTCTGGTATGACGCCAGCATGCCAGTTGCATGCCCTGCATCGGCCACGACGGTCATCCCGCTCATCGCCGGTGTTTGCGGTCGGTCAGCCCGGTTCGTCTGCACGGCGGGCGGCACCTCGGCCCTCATCAACGCTGGCCACATCTATGGAGCCAACTAACATGTACCTCATCCTTGTTCGCGAAGGCGACGCCTGGGCCCAGATGGGGGAAGACGACACGCTCGAGGGGGCGCTCAGCGCAGCGCCGGAGGGCGCCCAGATCGAACTGCAGACTGGGACCTCGTCAGAGATCATCCGGCACGGGACGTGAGGTTGCCGCACTGCGCGGGTTCTGTAGCATGCGTTCCACAGGGAACGCTCAACCGTGCAACAGATCTTCGCAGACGTTAAGTACTTCATCTGGCAGACACTTGCGTACCCTCCCATCAAGACCACGGCCGCGGCGGCCGGCGGCTTGCTGAGTGCCTCGCTGGTGCCACACGCCGAGATGCTCATCGGCCTGGCACTCATGTTCTTGCTCGACTGGTGTTTCGGCGTGTGGAACGCCTGGCGCACCCATCGTCTGTCGAGTTCGGGGATGCGCCGGGGGATCACGAAAGCCACGGTCTACGCGGGCTTCATCGCGGCCACCGCCACCGTCGAGTACCTGACCACCGGCACCAAAGTACTCACTGCCGGCATCATCAGCATCGCCCTGCTCACTGAACTCATGAGCATCGCTGAGCACTCCGTAGCCCTTGGTGTGACGTTCGGCGGCGCTGAGAAGATTCGCGAGTGGTCCCGGGCGAAGCTGGCGCTCTACGGTGTCGTCTACGAAACGGTTTCGGCTGAAGATTCGCCCGAGTGCAAGAATGCCCACGAGCTCCTGGTCAAACAAGCCCCGACGATCAGCGACAACAAGCTGCGCCTGGCTGCTGAAATTTACCTCCAGGAGTGGTACCACTGGATGTGCAGCGTGAAGGCCACGGACCTGGATGGAGACCTGCACACCGCGCTGTCACGGATGCGGCACGAGATCCACTACGTTACATTTAATATCAATAACAACATGCTGAAGGCCGGCTTGGAACCGAAATTCGTACGGCTGCTGCTCAACGAATGGCTGGGTGACCTGGTGTCGCGCATGGAGACCCGGGCAAAATTCATCATTGAGAACTCCCAGGATATGCCCCCAGCGATGCGCTGCCGGGCCGTGCGCTCAGTGGTGCTCTACCACCTCAACCGCTTTGTGTTCGGCGTCCGCGCCCTGGAAACTGAGGCAAACGGCGAAACGCCAAGTTCCCTGCTCCCGGCACTCCAGCCCCTGGCTGACGACAGCGATGTCGTTCAGGTCGCCAAGCCCAAGGATTTCGAGCCGACGGACAGCGACATCGACGTGCCGCGGCTCCCGGGTATCGCGGGCGAGACGACGGACCGGATCCTGTCCCGCTTCCGGGCCCTGGCCGAGACCACCAAAACCCCTCGGCCGCAGGACTTGCCTGCCGCTGCCGGGTCCGACGATCCCAACCGTGGCGGAGCTTTCCCTTCCGTCCGTTGAGGTCTCGCATGCGTGCGTTCGCTCTTCTCCTCGTGGCCGTGGCCCTTACGGGCTGCTTCGACCGTGCCCAAACATCTGGTGAGGCCTTCGCCGAGCGACAGAACGTCGCGGCGCAGCAGGCGGCCCTCGGCGGGCTGGTTGCGACGGCGGACGCCGGCCAGGCTGCTGCGTCCGCCCGGGCGTCCGCCGCCGACGCAGCCTCCGCCGCGCGCACCGCCACGACCGCTGCCGAACAGCAGCGCCTGGCGACCCAGAAAGCCAAAGATCTGGCGGTGGCCCAGAGCGCCTCGAACCTCGGGCCCATCGCAGCCGCCGTCCGTGCGAAGCAGCTCCCGGTCTACGCCGAAACCATCCTGGCCCAGAAGACCACGATCGACACGACCATCGCCCTGCCGCCCGCCGAGTATCCGGCGCCGCAGGTGACCCTTGAGGACCTGCTCCGGGACGCTGAAGCCAGCCTGGCGGTCTACCGCCGGGATGCCGAGGTCGTTAAGGAGCGCCTGGCCGATCTGTCCACCCAGCAGCGCATTGCTGAAGCCGCAGCCCGCACCGCCGCCGAGCGGGCGGACCGTGCCGAGCAGGCCCAGCGCGCTGCTGATGCGAAAGCCACTGCCGCGATCGAGGAGGCCAAGGCCTCTGCCGTCAAGCTACAGGCGTCCATCGAGCTGAAAGAAGCTGCCGAAGCAGAGGCCAAAGCCGAAGCGCGGAACGCCTTCCTGGCCAAGTGCGGTGCTGGCGCGCTGGCGATTGCTGGCCCGCTCTTGCTCGCCGTCCTCAACGGTGCCACCGGAGGCGGCCTTGGCGCCTTGGGCGGCCTGGCCCGGGCCTTCTTGCCCGCAGCGGGTCGCCTGCGGGATGGGCTCGAAACCGCCAAGGTGGCGGTGGCTTCGGCTGACGTTGGACGCGCTGCAGTGTCCCGCCTCGAGAGCCTGGTGCGGCTGTCCAATCCGGCACTGGCTGAGCAGCTCCAGGCCGTCGTGGCCACGGCAACTGCTGGCCGGGCCACCTCCATCGAAGATCTGTTCAAGCTCGCAGCCCAGTCCCACGTCATCGACCTGGGCAACGGCCGGGCTTCTGCCGTGCAGCAGCTGATCATGTCCATCCGCGACGAGCGGATTGACACCACCGGCGGCATGCCGGATACCCTCAATCATATCCTCCAGAAGGCCTGAAATGTACACCATCCGCACGACGGATTCCGCCCTGCTCAAGTTTGATGGCGCCACCTGGTCAGAGACCGGCGCTACCGTGCCTCCAGACTTCAAGGAGCATGGCCTGGTCAGTGAAAACGCGGAGCTGTTCCTCTGGGGCTGGCGTGCCGGCGGCATGCAGATGTTCCGCTGGGACGGCGCAGCCTTCGCCCTGGCGGCATCCCTGCCTGGGGCCCCTCGCCCCTGCGGCGCTCCGACCGCCCTCAACGGAATGCTGGTGTGGCCCGCCAGCACCCGGCGCCCCGCGCCCAACACCTGCGTGGTGTGGGACGGAACGACGCTCAAGAGCGGGGCAGTGCCCCTGCGGACCGCCCCGCCGGTGCCCGAGTCGGCAACCGCCAATTTCGTGTTCCATCCCGTTGGCACCACGCCACGGTTCTCCCCGCTTGGTGGTGCCCAGTACTCCGACGGCTCTATCGTCTTTTGGGGCCAGCTCGGGCCCGTCGACATCGCGCTGGCCCAGGGCCAGCTCTTGGCCGGTGGGGCCGTGGAGGCCTTCCGCTTTGGGCTCCTCAACCCTGCCGACGGTGCCGCAGTCCTGGCGGCCCGCCGGGCGCTCGACAACGTGGTGGTCTGCTCCTTCGAGCACCGGGGCCAGGCGCTGACCCTGGGCCTGGACTGGACGCTGCGGGACCTGGACGGCACCGCGGTATGGTCCTGCCCAGCAGACGCCCGGGCGGTGACGGTCGGCCGCCGCGTGTCCGACCACGTCGTGGACTGGCTCGGCGCGACGCCGCTCGACCGGCCCGACGTTCGCATCATCGGCGTCGATGCCACGGGCTTGGTGGTGGCCGCTGATGCCACCGGCGCTGTCGTGGAACTGCCCGACTCCTTCACCCTGCTCACGGGCCTGGGAGGGGACCTCGGTGCCCGGCCAGTGACCGAAGCTGCCGTCCGCCCCAGCATGCTGTTCACGGTACCGACCACGGGCGAGACCCAGGTCATTCTCGGCGGTGCCCACCGGCACAGTGATGTGCTGGATGCCGCGGCCAGCACGCCGACCTACCGCTTGGTGGAAGCCGCTAGCGGCTGGACCGTCCACCCGATCGAGCTGGCCCACGGCCGGCCGGACCACGCAGCGGTGGAAACCGCCCGCGACGTGGGGGCCAACCGGCTGCATGTGAAGGCCCTGAACCGGGCGACCAGACTCTGGCACCACTACGTGGTCGAGGCGTCTGGCGCGGTGCTGGACATGCCGGTGATCTACAGCCAGGGCCAGGAGCCCCGGCTGTCCCTGGGCGGCACGGTGGCACACCACGAAGCCGGCACGGTCGCTGATGTCACCGTCGTCGGCTGGCAGGCCACCCAGCTGACGGTGTCCATCCACCTCCGGGGCCCCGCGGGGACGATCAACACTACGGTCAAGTTGCTGTCGGAAGGCCAGGTGGCCGGGGCGGTTGAAGTCCAGCTCGTCTGCTCACCCGCTGGGACGACCACGGTGGTGGCCCTGGCCCACTTGCTCCCACCGGGCGCAAAATATCACCTGTCGGTCACGGGAGTCCGGTCATGAACCTCGTCTTCAAGAACGACGGTAGCAGTATCGCGGTCACGTGGTCCGGCGTCGCATCCTCCATCATCTTCCGCGACCGCGCGGGTCGGATGGTCGGGGCCTGGACGCCCGCGCCAACGACGCAGGAGGCAGCCTGGTTGCCCGCGGCCACGACGGCCGAGGTATGCGGCGATGTGCGGGTGCGCGACGTCCCCCTCGCCTCAGCCGAAACCACCGTGATTGTCCGCGCGGCCCGGGCGCCACTCGCGCAGCCAGCTCGGCAGGTCGTGGAAGTGCAGACCGTCGGTGAGCGGATGCTCCACACTGTCGGCGCCGTCGTGTTCTGGGCGGTCACGGGCGCGCCAAACGGGGGCTCGCCCACCACGTCGGCCGCTGTGGTGGCCCGGGCGTGGTTGCACCGGGGTCGGGCGGTGGTCGAGCGAGTTTGGACTTCGGGTTGATCCGGCTGACCGGGGCCCAGACTGGGCCCCACTATGGCTAACGAATGGGCCCGTTCCACGTTCACGGTTGATGCCTCGGGATCCGGCCACACGCCGCAGAACGTCGTCAACGGCTTCACCAGCTTCCTCACCCAGACCGGGTGGGTGGTGCCAGCGTGGAGCACCGACAGCCTGGACCGGTACTTTGTGCGGTCCGATCATGCCACCAGCGACGTGTGGTGGTACAACGGCGATGGAACGACGCAGAAATGCGGCATTCGTATCCGCTACGTGGCCGGTAACAGCCGGTTCGAGATCTCCTGCTTCGTTGAGAACACCTCCGTGACGGGCAGCCAGGTCACGACCCGGACGGCTCATGTCGCGTTCCTCACCTGGGACTCAACGGCGCCCAACAACTTCCTGGTCATCGGCGGCGAGCACGGCCTGTACTGGGAAGATGGCCGTGACGGTTCGCCCATCAACCTGGGCCACGGCTTCGTGGGCACCCAGCTGCCGATCCCCGAGTTCTACGACCCGCGCACGTCCGCACAGAAGTGGATCTCGCAGGGCTTCGTGTGTGACCTCGTCGGGTCACTGAAGTGCTCGGACGACCGCAGCTTCGCATTCGTCGTCCCCGATGGGACCTCGCGCTGCTTCACCGCCCGCCTGACCGCGGCATTCGCCCGGGGCAGCTACAGCGCAGTTGCGAGCAGCCCCGTGAACGACCTCAGCCTAGGCCTCTCGAATCGAGCGGCTTGGTTTGGGCACATGCCCTACAGCGCGAATGTCGGCACCCAGCCGTACTTTCTCTACACGCTTGCCGTCCCGTGGTCGCCGGTGAACGGACGATACTCAGTGTCGGGTCTCCTGTGCGTAAATCAGCTTAACATCACGACGTCTGATTCGGCCCACCCGTCATCGGTGACCAACGGCGCTGGGGTGTCCAGCCCAACCGCCACGCCGAACCGTATGTGTACGTTTGACCCGCGCACGTATCTCAAGCAGGTCCGCCGGTTTGGGGCCGCTGACTACACCCTCTTGGGGTTCTCGAACGTGCAGGACAGCGTCACCAGCGTCGTCTACCGCATCGCCAAATTCGCGGACAACGGCCGGGCTACCAACGCCGCGGTCGAGTGGCCTGCCACCGTCGTAACCTCCACGATCTAAGTACCCCATGAGTGACTACGGCCAATCGATCCCCGCCAAGGTGTACCGGGAGTTCTCCTTTCAGTCCCTGACCCGCCAGGCCTTCTTCAACCGCCTCTGCCGGATGCTGGATGCTGTCGGTATGGTGTACCTGGAGAGCATGGAGCTGGGCCGGCGGACCATGGCGAACACGACGAACTTGATGGACCCCGCGAACGCTCAGGTCTACCGTAATTCGTCCAACCTGACTCGAACCCTCGTCGCCTTCGACTATCCAACGGCGGAGACGTTCGTCGTCGGTGGCGTCGCGTACCGGCCCTTCGTGTACATCATGCTGGAGGACGTGACGAACAATGGTCCCGCAGAAACGTACGACAGTCGCAGTGTGGTGCTGCACCGGGCTGTTCGACCGGCGACGATGCCGTTCTCGTATCCGGAGTGCTTCACCTATCCGTCGGCGCGGGCGCGTAACTCGTTTTCTGGGTACATGGGACTCAGTGACACCACGAACAACATCTATAACGACGTCGAGCAGACTGGGCTCGGGGCACGGCTTGCCAACTGGCGAGCCGCGACGGCCGATGTCCTGTCGCTGTCAACTGAAAACCTGAATGCCACGCATTGGTTCGCCTACCTTGGTCCCGCAGGCTTGATTGTCTCTGTCGGCACCGCCGACGCGACGAGCGACCAGGACAAAGGGTCGCTGTTCAACGTCATGAATGCGATCTTCCTGTTCGGAGGGTCACGGATCCCGAACCGCGGGCGCACGCCGATCCTGGACACGAACCTGAACCGGATTGAGCCAATCGTGTGCATTCCGGGGTACAGCGTCGACACGACGTACCACCGGCGCGCCTCCGGGGAGGCAGTGACCCAGCTGCTGGTCATGGGGCACGACCTGAAATCGACGGTCGCGGACGGCCGTCAGGCCGTGTTCTTGTCCCTGCGCAACCTGGACAACATCGACAACCTCCCTGCGGGAGGCAACGGCGTCCAGTTTCAGCTTCGGCCGGTTCCGAGCCCCCGGGCGATCAGCGGGGCCGGGAGGCACGTCCTGTCCCGCTTGGTCGTCATTCCGCAGACCGGGCTTACCACGAGCGGGCTGGTCGGAACCTATGCCCCGGTGGACGATGACTATGGTTCTCAGCTCTCCACCTGGGCCGACGCCTTCACGCCGCTCTCTGCCCGCCTCACCGACAACCGGGCGCCGATCGGCCTCTACACGGACCCGGACACATCCGTCCCTTGGTGGCTGCACTACATCAACGCCTACGACTGCGGCCTGGCCCTGAACGCCACTGGGCTCACCCAGATCAGCACGCTGCCGACCCGGGCGTATGGGGCGACGACGAACAGCGCGTACACGATCGCCGGGCCGTTGCCAGCCGTCACGACCCTGGGGCAGGTCGGCAGCTCGCCGGCGGCCATGTGGGCGTACCTGCAGTACATCTCGGGGTCCACCGGGCAGTTCACGCTCGGGTCGAATTCTTTCGACTCCACCATTGCATCCGGCGTGACGTCTGAGCCGGCCGTCACCGTCGAGTTCGACCTGCCGCCGGGTGGCACGCTCGCGGATCGCTACCTGCTGCAGTTCGATGCGAACGTGGTGGGCGGTGTTGAGAACAGCGGGAGCATGGGCCTCCGGGTGCTGTTGTGGGACCACTTCACCGCAGGGTGGGTCAACGTAACCCAGTACGCCCCAGCGGGGACGAACGTCGCCCACGCCAACTACACGTACTCCACCCGTGCAGCCGTAGCCCTCCGCATCGGTCCTCCCTCGCCGGCCGCAGTCAACACCTGCACGGGGAACCGGCTGATCGTGCGCTTCGTCGTCTTCAAGGCGGCCACCGGTGGCACCAATCTCGTCGTGCGCGCCGGAAACTTCGTCCTCCAGCGTAGCCGGTGGCAGTAATGGCTGCGAAGTCGCCGTCCTACACGCTCTTTTTCGGTCAGCAGTATCTGGCCCGGGCCGCCAATGACGCAGGCCTGTCGCCAACTGGCACCTTCACCATCAGCGTGACGTTCGATCCAAACGCCAGCGAAGCCGCCCAGTCTGGTAGCATCGTTGCCAAGCACCACGGGGTCACCGGCGGGCGGAAGGGTTGGGTGATCAGCTACGATTCGGCCACGCTGAAAGTGAAGCTGACCGTCCATGACAATTCCGGCAACTGGGTAGCCCTCGATACCGCGGCGTCGGTTGCCATCCGAGCCAACGTCACCTTCACCTTCAACGCGGGGACGATCGCGGCCTACGTGAATGGTGTGGCGTCCAACGGCACCGCGACCAACAGCGGCACCGTGACGGCGGCCAACGCCTCGCCGGAGCCCCTGGCCATCGGCTGCGACAGCTCGTCCGCTTCGCCGGTGAATCCATTCAAGGGCGCTGTGCACTTCGTGGCCTTCTGGAACACCGTCCAGACCGGCGGCAACATCGCCACCATGCTGCCGGATGGCGCCCTGGGATCCGGCTTCTCGCTTGGGGCCGGGGACCTCGTCGCCGCCTGGCGTGCCGCCGAGATCACCAACGTCGCGTCGGCGGATTTCAACGGCTGGATTGATGCCAAGTCATCTCTGGCCCTGACCAAGTTCAAGATCAGCGGTGTTCGGGAAGTGAAGGCCCAGGCAGACACCGGTGTAGTGCTCACCACCCGGCTATGGGATGCCAACCTCACCGACCAGGCCCTCTATTCGGTCGGCCTGTCCACCACCTACACGTTGTCCACGCCGTTCCGGTTGTGGGGCGCCGCGCTCTCCGAACCCCAGATCAGCTCGGGCTTCAGCAGCACGAAGAACGACTTCACGCTAGTCCTCAAGGCCCGCAAGGTCACCGGGCGCACCGCTGCCGTCTTGTTCAAGAAGTACGGGATCAACATCCAGTACCAGCTGGCCACCAAGGAGCTGTTCGCCGTCATCGGCGACGACATCACCGGCACCCTCCAGAACACCCGCATCAGCTTCGGGTTCAACCGCTTCCCCGTGGAAGGCGTCGAGGCCGTCTTTGTGTTTCGCTACAACGCGATCGACAAAGACATGGATCTGTTCATCAACCAGATCGGATATACGCCGACCGAAACGTCGGCAGCCACCAACAGCTCTGAAGTCACCACGGGCTTCTATGTGTCTGAAAGCTGTGACTTCATCTCGGTCGCCATCACGCCGAGCTGCTTGAGCGACCAGCAGGTCGACACGTTCGTCCTGGGCCTGTCACAGATCGTCTATTCTCCGTTCATGGGTGCGGACCAGGGCGCCTTGTCCCTCACTGCTACGTATGCACCGCACACCGCGGTCGTGGGCGCGGACTACGTCCCAGTCGCCTGGTCGCCGTCTGACGCAGTGGTGAACTCCGTCCCGACGGTCGTCGTCGCGCGCGAGGTCTTCAACGACATCCCCGATGTCATGCTCGGCCAATATGTCGTCAACCCCAACCAGATCTTCGACAGCCGTCCGCTCGTTGACGACCCGACGTTCATCGATCCGCTCCCCGTGGTCAACTACGTCACGCTCTCCGGCGGCAGCATCACGGCCAGCGGCTCCGCCGGCTACACGGACGCCTACCTCTGCCGCACCTGGTGGGAGATCGAACTGGTCGCAAACCAGCTGCAGGCCCTGGGCGCCAGCACCTATCCGCGCGATCTGTTCAACGCCCGCGTCACCTTCGTCGACACCTTCACGGTGCCGCCGGACGTGAACCTGGCTGGCCGTGCCGCCGTGCTGGTGGTGCAGCCCCAGAAGAACAGCAAGCAGACCTTCCGGTCCGCACCCTACCTCATCGACGTGGTGGCCCCGACGGACCCTGCCCAGGTCATCACGGCGGCCCCCATCAACTCCAGCGGCAACTGCGCTGCGGTGGTGACCGTCGGTGCCACCAATGCGGGCCCCTGCACCACCTGGTTCGAGGTCGAGACGGCGGTCGCGTCCGGCACCTACGCCCGGGTCAGCGGCCTCGCGGTGAACCAGAACTTTGCCGCCGGCGCGACGGTCAACACCTCGTTTGCCCTGGGCCTGCCCACGGGCTGGACCGGCCGTCGCCTGCGCTTCGTCATCAACCCGGATGGCGCCTCGACGGTGTTCTTCTATGGCAGCACGTTCACGCTGACGGATTACGTGGTCGTCGGTCCGACTGTGACCATCACCTCCGTCACTATGACGGCGGCCCGGGTCATCACTGCACAGGGCACCCTGACGGCATCAGATATCGGCACGGCATCCACCTGGTGGGAGCTGGCCGTCACGCCCGGCGTGTTCGAGGCCGTCTGTGCCAAGACCACCGGCGTTGATGTCTCCGACGGCGAAAGCGTGTCGAACACCTTCGCGGTGCCGCAGAACTTCTCCCTGACGGGGAAGACGCTGCGCCTCGCCGTCCAGGGGACGATCGGTGCGCCCTTCTATTCGGCCCCGACGACCCTGACCGAAACGCAGCCGACGAACCCCAACCCACTGGTCACCGCGGCGGCCTGCACGATCGGTAAACTGCTGACAGCCTCGGCCACCCTCGGCACCTGCACCCTGCCTAACGCCAAGCGGTGGTGGGAAGTCGATTACAGCGGCACCGGCCAGTTCGTGGCGGTGCTCGGCACGGTGGCGTCCATCAACATGTCGTCGGCCTCCACGCCGACGCTGTCCTACCAATTTCCGGACCGGCTGGACTTCAGCGCGAAGTCCATTCGCTTGGTCGTGCAGAGCACGGACGACAGCCGGTACAGCTGGGCCTCCGCACCGCTGTCCATCACCCAGGCCATGATCACGGCGCCCAGCCTCACCCTGGCCTCTGTCACCACGACGGCCCTGGGCTCGTTCGCTGCCAGCGGCACCATCGGTGCCTCCAACGCCGGGCCGGTCACGGCCTGGATCGAAGTGGACGTCACCGGCGACGGCTCGTTCGCCACGGTGCTCAGCACCCAGGCCTTCACGCTTGCTGGCAGCTCCATTCCGTACACCGCTGCCCTGTCGCTGACGACGGGCCCCAACATGGTCGGCTCCATGGCCCGGCTGAAGGTGCGCAGCGTCGCGTTCCCGGAGATCACGTTTCAGTCCTCCGCGGTCGCCATCACGTCCTCGTCGGCCTCGGTGCCGGCCCTGACCATCACGGCAGCCACTGAAACGGCCGGCGGGGCGATCACCCTGACCGGGACCGCCGGGCCCACCTCGATCGGCTTGTGCGATGTGTGGTTTGAAACCACGGTTGGCAACTTGGGCAACTTCGACGGTCGGCTCTTCTACGTCGGCAGCCTGAACCTGACGTCGGCCCAGAGCGTCGGCGGAACGCTGCAGCTCCCGAACCGGCTCACCCTGGGCACCAAGAATGTGGTGCTGGTGGCCACCCCGGCAGGCCGGCCCGACGTGCGGTACACGTCTGCGCCTTCCGTGGTGTCCGCTGCTGCCTATACCTCGCCGGTCCCGGCCCTTACCAGCGCCTCGCTCGCGACCACGGGCGTGTTCAGCTACGCCGGCACCACGTCGGCGAGCAACATCGGCGCGGCCAACTACTGGGTGGAGATCGCCATCAATGGCGTGTTCACCGCCGTCATCGACAAGAAGACCGCGCCGAACACCGCGATCGGGCAGAGCCTCTCGGGCTCCGTGACGCTCCCGGGTGTCCAGGCCCTCAGCGGCACGGTGGCCCGCCTCGTCTACCAGCTGGTCGCCCAGACGGACACGCTCTACTATTCGGCGACGTTCCCCGTCACGGTGGTGGCCCTTGGCGGCGCGCCGACCGTCACCGCCGCAACCTACACCATCAACTCGGGCTTCGACTGCACGGTGCAGATCCCGGGCAGCAACAACTTCGGCGCCGGGTTCGAGTGGTGGGAGATCGAGGTCTCGGCTGGCGTGTTCCAGGCCGTGATCTCGCGCCGTTCAGTGACGCACGCCACATCGGCCCACACCTCCACGGTCACGGTGACGTTGCCCGACCGCTTCGACCTCCAGGGCAAGAGCGTCCGGTATGCCTTCAGCCCGACGGGGCGGCCGGATCAGGTGATCTACTCATCCCTGTTCGCTATCAACGTGACCCTCATCGCGGACCCGGGCCCGCTCATCCAGAGCTACAGCGTGGACGCGTTCGGCCGCTTCTCCGGTACCGTGCGGGCCGGCCCCACTAATGCCGCGTTCTGCGACGTGTGGTGGGAAGTCGGTATCGACAACAACTTCACGGCCATCCTGGCCTCGCAGACCAGCGTCAACCTGTTCAGCCAGCAGATCATCGCGAACAGCTTCGACCTGCCGCTCTACCACCAGAGCGACACGCGGTACAGCTACTCTGGGAAGTCCATCCGCTTCGCTGTTCGGACCAACATCCGTCCGGAGCTCGTGTATTATTCGTCGGCCGTCAGCTTGAACGCTGCGGTGCCGGTGGATCCTGAGCCCGCCATCATCTCGGCCAGCGCCCAGGAAGACGCGAGCCATTCAATCTCCCTCATCGGCGAGGCCGGCCCCTGCAACTTGCTACAGTGCCACTACTGGTGGGAAGTCACCATTGGGACGTTCGGCATCCTGCGCTTCACCAAAGACGGCCCGGCTGACTTCACGTCGCTCACCCAGGTGGCCACCAGCACGAACCTGCCGTTCGGGCTGGACCTCCAGGGCCGGCAGATGCGGATGGTGGTGGCCCCGGTGCTCGACAGCCTGTTGGAATACCGCAGCGCGCCGCTGACGCTCGAGGGCGCTGGGTGGGCGAACTTCGCGTCGTCTGGGCCCATCGACGTTAATGCGTCGGTTCCGGTGTACGGCGTGTTCCGCTGGGTGCTCGTCAACATGACGCCAGATGCCCTGGGCGTGGTGTGGTACGAAGCTGGGACCGCCCAGGCCGCCGTCATCAACGGCCTCGACATCCTGGTCCTGCCGACCAACGTCACCGAATCCATGTTGGCCCGGACCACGCAGGACATGATTGCGGCCGGTACCCTGCGCTTCGAGCGCCAGCAGATTTTGCAATACGGCCGGCTCGCCGAAGCCGTGGCACCCGTGCTCAGCCCGGACGTCACAACGGCAACGCCTACCACGCTGTTCAGCCTGTGGTCACCCCAGAGCGCTGCCACGATTTACTACACGGTGAACGGCGACGCGCCGACTACCAACGGGCCCCGGTACAATGGGCCGTTCTTCCTCGGCGTCGGGACGTGGACCATCCGGGCCATCGCCGAAGTGCCCGAGATGCCGCTGTCGGTCGTGACGACGGTGACCGTCACCGTTGTGCCGTAGCCGCAAACCGTAGGGTCAGGGCATGAAGCTCCGTGAACGCGCCGAAGTCATCTGTTTCAAGTGGCCGCGGGTCCTCTGTGACCTGCGGCCCTACGTTTGCTTCCCCGGTGGTGGCATCGACCCGGGCGAGAGCCCGATCGATGCAGCCAAGCGGGAGGCGATGGAAGAGGCCGGCCGCACGGTGATCACCTGCACGGTGGCCCATCCGCCGACGGTGCAGCGCTGGGGCGAGACCTACCGCATGAAATGGCAGAAGGGCTTCGACGGGGGACACACCTATTGGCTCACTGGTAGCACCTCCGACGCACCCGCTGACACCACGCACGAAGACTATCAGCCTGGTTTCAAGTGGCACCTGGTCGAGGATGTCATCCGGCACCTGAAGACCGAGATCCACGGCGACTGGGCGGAGGACGTCAAGGTCCGCCTGTCCATCCTGGAGCACCAGGTGGCCAGCCACCGGCCCGTCGAGGTGGACGACACGCCTGCCAAGTTGTCCGTGGCGCGGTCACTGGCGCTCACCCTCCATTGCGCCGACAACGCGCCGAACTAACCTCCCTCCATGCTCAAGCTCGCCGCCTGCACCTTCGACGTCTACGATGACAGCACGGGTGCCATCGCTCGCCGGATTCCGGCCGAATACCACAGCGCCCTCAAGGTCGCCGAGCATGAGACGATTCTGGGCCTCCCGGATTCGGCCTTTGGCTTGATCTTGAAGACAGCCAGCGGCACGGTGTTGCGGCGCTATCCGCTGCACGACGCCGACGCGGTGAAGACCTCGGCGGTCTACTGGCGCGAAACGCAGGATCTCCTGCCAGAGGACGCCCGGGCCATCGTCCAGGCCAAGTTCGCTGCAGCAGCCAAGTTCCATGATGGCGACGAGAGCAAGGAGGCCATGGCCGGCTTCCACAAAGTGGCCTTCGTGGATGCCACCAAGTTCGCGCACACCAGCACCCCCGTCTGGGCCGAGAAGGCCTGGGGCCTGACCGTCGGCGGCCGGGACCTGTTCCCGTTGCACGACGCCTCGCTGGTGAAGCAGGCCGAAGCCCGCTTCCCGGCCACCACGGCCAACCTGACGCCAGAGCTGAAGTTCGCCTACGCCCGGAACATCGCCAAGCGTGCATCCGCCCTGGGCGTCGCGGTCGCACCGGACTCGCCAATCCACCGGTATTCCAACGAGGGCGTCAACCTCGTGGCCCTGGACCACGCCATCGAGCGTCGGAAGTTGTCCTCCCCCAACCTGGGCAAGGACATCCTCGAGCAGCTAAGCACCGCGGCCGGCTGCCGCCTGGTGCGCGCCGAGACCGAGAACGAAGATTCCTGGCGCCTGCGCAATGCCAAACTGGCCTCCGCACGCAAGCTGACTGCCGAGCACATCGTCGCGGTCCTGCAGCAGTTCGACAAGTTGGCCGGCTACACGCCCCGGGATTACGCTCGGCACATCCCGGACCCGTTCGCCAGCGTCTATGCCAAGACGGCCGGCCCTGCCGGTGTCTTCGTGGACGGCGTCGATCTCGCAGCCCTGAACCCCGAGACCCTGGCCCAGCATTTCGACGAGCACTTCGTCCGCGAGTTCATGGAGAATCCGGCGCAGGTCTACATGGCCAGCCCGGACCCCGTGAAGCGGATGATCAAGGCCCAGGCCGAACAGGCCGGCAACCTGCCCCCGGCGGCACCGGCCCGGCCCTATGAGCCCACGGGCCACGGTGACCCGATGCCGACCCTGAACCCCACCTACGCCAACGGCATCGCTGCCTCCGCGCTGTAATGTCGTCCGCGATTGCTGCCCTGCGGGCCCTGTGCAAAAACCAGTACGCCCACCCGGGCGCGCTGGCGACACAGATGGACCAGGCCACCGGCCATGAGTGGCGCGATTGGCTGCCAGAAACCGTCCGCGAGTTCATTGGCCTGGCTGTCGGTGACGTCCAGCAGCTGGACAAGCTGATGGCAGTCCAGGTGATCCTCACTAACCCCGACGTGGCCGACAACTGGGCCCTGTTCTCTGCCGTGGTGCCGGCCCTCAACCACCGGCGGGCGAGCTTCGAGTGGCTGGACAAGCCCTCGATGCTGGAAACCGCCTGGGCGGTGGCCTGCATGAACCAGATCCAGCGCCGGGAGTTCCAGCCGGGCGTCTTGGGTTACATCCGCAGCCTGATGCTGGAGGACGGCTGGTTGCTGTTCCCCTGGTCAGAGCCGGCCGTCGAAACCGAGCACGAGCCGGAAGCCACTAAGCAGTTGGTCGCCATGTGGGCCGAGGGCCTCGCCGATGTTACCAGCAGTGCCATTGACGAAACAGTGCTGGTCCAGGCCCAGGCGGCCAAGCTGGTTGCCGCCCAGGACTTCATCCGGGCCAACGAGAAGCAGTGCATGCGGTGAGCCGTTCCCTTGACTAAGGGGGCAGAACTCATCTACTTCGCCAACATGCAAACGAAGACCGCCACGCTGTTCGGGGCCCCCGACAATCCCATGGCTCTCCGCAGCCAGGGCTCGTACGCCAATCCGCATTCGACGATCGCGCTTCAAGACATCCCGATCCAGCTGAAGCAGCTGTTCCGGCTGACCCGTTATTACTACTGCACCGACAGCCTGATGCGGGCCATCCTGCAGAAAATGGCGGAGTATCCGATCACCGAGGTGATCATCGAAGACCCGCAGAGCCTGAACACCTCGGCGACGAAGGAGAAGTGGGGCCGGCTGCTGAATACCTCGCTCAACATCCGCATGGTGATGAAGAGCATCAAGATCGACAAGTACATCTTCGGCAACAGTTTCCACTACCTGTACCTGCCGTTTGTCCGCTACGCCCGCTGCACGAACTGCAGCGAAGAGACCCCGTTGCGGGCCCTGAAGCGCATCCAGGTGAAGACGCGCCGCAACAAGGGCCGCTTCACCTTCGACGTGACCAGCGTCTGCCCGAAGTGCTCGAAGCACAACCAGCAGCGGGAGTTCACCATCGAGGACCGCCGCTCAGAAGCGAGCCCGGACCTCAAGTTCATCCGCCTGAACCCGCTGCGCATGAAGCTGGAATACAACCCGGCCAGCGGCGCCCGGCAGTGGTACTGGACGCCCCCGGCCGAGCTCCGGGCCCAGTTCCTGGACAACGTGCGCGTCATCACCGACACCACCGAGATGACGGTGCTGGAATCCGTGATGGAAGCCCAGGACCTGAAGATGAACGCCGACCGCCTCTGGGTCGCCCAGAGCGAGGCCGTGCCAGGCGTGTGGGAAGGCTGGGGTTTCCCGCCGATTTTCCCCGCACTCGAGGACGTCTACTACTACAAGATCCTGCGGCGCGCCAACGAGGCCCTGGCCCAGGAACACGTCACACCCTTCCGCATTCTCACGCCGTCAGCCACCGGCGACATCAGCCCACAGCGCTCGATGAACCTGTCCGACTGGCAGGTCCAGCTCAAGAAAGAGCTGCAGAAGTTCAAGCGCGACCCGAACCACATCGCCCTGTCACCCGTGCCGATCAACGTCGAGCAGATGGGCGGCAACGCCCGTGTGATGATGGTGGCCCAGGAGATGGAGGCTGCAGCCCGCGTCATCGCGGCGGCCGTCGGCTGTCCGATCGAGATGGTCTGGGGCGGCCTGAACTACAGCGGCGGCAGCGTCAGCCTGCGCGTGCTCGAGAACCACTTCATCAACGAGCGTGAGGACGACCAGCGCCTGCTCGACTTCATCATGCCGCGCCTGGCCCGTCACTATCGGCTGCCCCGGGCGACCGCGAAGATGTCGGACTTCAAGATGGCTGACGATGCAGCCCAGACCGCCAACAGCGTCAACCTCCTGCTCCAGGGCTTCCTCAGCCGTAAGAGCGTGCTGCCCGAGCTGGGCCATGACCCCGACGAGGAGTTCGACCACCTGATGGAAGAGCACAAGAAGCTCAACGCCATCACGATGCAGGACAACCTGGCCTCGGCCCACATGCAGACGATCGTCCAGGCCCTAGAGGCCAAGGCGAACATCATGCTGCAGTTCGAGCTGAAGCTGCAGACCGAGATGATGCAGGCATCGTCCGAGCGGAAGCGCCTGGCCGACCTCAACGCCCACGTCCAGGCCCTGCACGAGAAGGGCTACACCAGCCCCATCGAGCTGGACCAGAGCGCCCAGATCCTGGCCTCCATGCAGCCACAGATGCAGCAGGCCGTGCTGAGCACCTGGAGCCAGACCATGCCGTTGGTGACCCGCATGCTGATGATGCGCGCCCAGCAGGCCCAGGCCGGCATGGCAGCGGTCCAGGGCGCGATGGCGGCCCCGGGCTCGCCACAGAGTGCCGGCGCTGCCGGTGGGGCCGCGCTGGACCCTGGCGCGCAAGGGCCCTATAGTGATGGCGGGGATGCCGGCGGCCAGGATCTGGCTCCCGATGTCGCGGCCCCGCCCGAAGTTCTCCCTCCCCGGCGCGAAGGCGCCTGACCCCGAAAGCATTTACCATGGCCTCCATGAAGTACCTCGTTGACGGCAACCCTGTCCGCTTCCCGGTCGTCAACGCCATCCTCGGCGTCGGCGGCCACGTCGTCTACGAAGATCCCAAGTACGGCACCAGCTGGGGCCTGGTCGAGGAGACGGATGCGCCGTCTGTGCTGAAGGAGATCGGCGTCGACATGGGCGTCCCCGGTGGCGACAAGACGGTCATCACGCCGATGGCCGTAGTGGACGGCGTGCCCGTGGTGGCCGGGGCCTCAGTGGTCGTCCCGGGCACCCAGGACAGCGACGAGACCGTGATCACGAAGGTGCTGGACGCCAAAGCGGCCGAATCCGTGACGGTGCCAGTCGTGGTCGCCGAAGCACCCAAGGGCAAGAAGCCCACGGTGGCCCTGTGAGCATGACCAAGTACGGGGCCAAGCCGGAGGAGCGGTCGAAGACTGCTTCCGGGGCCCCGGGCACCAAACCTCCGGAGCCTGCCGCTCCGCGTAAAGAAAAGAAAACCCCGTGACCTTCCCGTCTGCACTCGACACGGTGGACTCGCTGTTGGTGGCCCGCAATGCCTGGGCCACCCTCCTCACCGGCGCGGTCAATGATCTGGCGACCACGATCCCGGTGGCGACCACGTTCGGGCTGCAGGCGACGGACGGCGTGGTCAGCATCGACAACGAAGTCATCCGCTACGCCACGCTGAATGCCAATGCCCTCCTGGGCTGCACCCGTGGCTATGACGGCACGATCGCGGCAGCCCATGGCGCAGGGGCCGCAGTGGAGCTGAACATCGTGGCAGCGCACCATAACCGCCTGGCGGCTGCCATCCTGGCAGTGCAGGGCGCCCTCGGGGTGGATCCTCAGGGTGCCTTCGCGACGGTTGGGGCAGCGCTGTCAGCTCTGGTGCCGCTGACGCACCAGGTGACCTCGGCCTCCACCAACTGGTCCTTCACCCACACCCAGGGCCGGCTGCTGTCCATCCAGTGCTACTTCTACAACGGCGTTCGGTATCAGAAGGTGCCGGATGCTCAGGTCGCGGTCCAGCAGGAGCTGGTGACCCCGCCGACGCCGGCCAACGTCTTCATCACCCTCACGAACGCGCAGGTAGGCTATGTCCTTGCCCGTTGATCTCCCCGTCATCCTGGCGTTGGCGATTGCCAGCGTCGGCCTCGCCACCATCACGCAGGCCATCATCCCCACCAGGTTCCAGATGGGCCCCCTGAGTTGTGGCTATTGCCTCTGCGTCTGGTACGGAATCGCTGCAGGCATCGCGGTCGGCATGCTGGGGCACTCGGCCCTCACCAGTGCCGCGATCCCTTGCTGGGCAGCCATTGCTGCCCTGCTGCTGATCCGCGTGATGCCCGAGGCCTTTTCAGACTGAAGGCTCGGCCCGTTCGGGGACAATGGGCTCCTCGTCGACGTGCCCAAAAATGTCGTGGCACTTGCAGGACAGCCAGGAGGTGTAGGGGTCGCACCCGGCCTGGATCATGAAGGTATAGGACCGGAAGGCCACCCACCGGCGCGATAGTTCGGCGCCGGTGAACTCGACGACATCCCGGCCCTCTTTACGCTTGATCCGGGGGCGCCAGTTGTGGAGGTCGGCCCGATTGCCATAGGCGGCACGGACCAGGCGCATCAGGCCAGCGAACTGCAGATTGTGCTGGGTGCGGTCGCTATACGCAACATCAGCGGCGGCCCGCTGGCAGAAGATCAGCTGGCCCTTGAACTGCTGCATCAGCGGCAGTGCGTCACCGCTGGCCGCGAAGTCCCAGGCCAGGCCATCGGCCACCGGCTTGTTCCGCAGGCTCGCCAGGAAGGGCGCCATCTGCAGCCGCGAGAGTTTGCCTTCTGGGGTGAACCACCCACGGATCACGTGGAATTCATCGAGCAGGGCCTGGTAGCACCGGGCCGCGATGGAGGTCGGGGACGCGAGCTCTTCGGGGGTGGGCAGGGCCTGGCTGTAGCGGCGGCCGAAGTGGTCAGCAGCCCAGGATTCTGCCGAGGCGGTCAGGAAGGTTTGCAGGGCGGAGCCATCGGCGTCCGAGATCAGTTGCGTGATGGGCTTGGAGATGGCCATGGGCAGAACTGTGGCACTAGCAACTTGTGTGTCAATACTGGGTCATCAGCAAATCGGCGGCTGGTAACCCACACGGCGCTCGACCGTCTCGTAGTCCACCAACCGGATGACCGTCGGGCTGGCGGGCTCTTCGCCGCCGTTACCGACCACTGCGAAGAAGTCCTGGCTGGAGAGCACCCGGTTCCGCTTGTCGTTGATGAAGGTCTCGTAGGCCCGGGCATCGGTGTTGCTGGTCAGATCGAAGGTGTCGGTGCAGCGCATGCGCTGATGTTACGCGGACCCGCGTTCTGGCAACAGGAGGGACCGGGGTGCAGTGGCCATGCGTAATCTGCATACGGGTTTCCCGCTATAGGTGTGCGAGCAATCGCCTGCCGTCCGCTACTGTGCTAGTTGCTCTATGCCGCACGTACTTGGGCCGTTCGAGCTCTTAGGGGTACATCGAGATTGCAGTCTCGTAGTTCTGGTCTGACGCCAAAATTACTACGACCATGCGTTTTCCGCGACTCTAGAGTCGCGGAGTATCTGGAGTATAAGGACTTATGGCTTTTAGGTTGTTTGACTACTATCCCTACTTGGAAGAGTCGCGGAGTACTTACAATACAATGACTTATGACTTCTACTATACTACTTTCCCGGGACTCCCATGACTCTTACTGCAGCCCAGCCACAGCAACA
>JANPJZ010000229.1:0-5678 GCA_031425795.1 Rhodobacter sp.
GACCCTGACCGCATCATCAACGCCTATCCGCACCAGCTTTCTGGCGGCCAGCAGCAGCGCATCGTCATCGCCATGGCGCTGATGGCAAAGCCTGCATTGCTGATCCTGGACGAACCCACCACCGCGCTGGACGTGACGGTCGAGGCCGGGATCGTCGATCTTGTGAAAGAGCTGGGCGCGAAATACGGCACCTCCATGCTCTTCATCAGCCACAACCTCGGACTTGTGATGGATGTCTGCGACCGGATCTGCGTGATGTATTCCGGCGAGGCGGTCGAAACCGGCAACGTGGTCGAGGTCTTCGACAAGATGCGCCACCCCTATACGCAGGCGCTCTTCCGCTCCATCCCGCTGCCGGGCGCCGACAAGAACGCGCGCCCGCTGATCAGCATTCCGGGCAACTTCCCCCTGCCCCATGAACGCCCGCCTGGCTGCAACTTCGGCCCGCGCTGCGATTACTTCCAACAGGGCCGCTGCGATGCGACCGAGATCCCGATGGATCCGGTCCCCGACGGCGACCGTCACGCCAGCCGCTGCCTGCGCTGGAGCGAGATCGACTGGGACGCCCCGCCGGCCAAGCGTGCGGTCAAGGAAAAGGCCCCCATCGGCAAGGTCGTGCTGAAGATGGAGGATCTGAAGAAGTATTACTCCGTCTCCTCCGGTGCTTTCGGCGGTGGTGAGAAGAAGGTGGTGAAGGCCAACGAGACCCTGTCCTTCGAGGCGCGCGAAGGCGAGACGCTGGCCATCGTGGGCGAATCCGGCTGCGGCAAGTCGACCTTCGCCAAGGTGCTGATGGGGCTGGAGACGGCAACCAGCGGCTCCATCATGCTGTTTGATGAAAACGTGCAGTCCACTCCGATCCAGAAGCGCAACACCGATACGGTGTCATCGGTGCAGATGGTGTTCCAGAACCCCTTCGACACGCTGAACCCCAGCATGACCGTGGGCCGCCAGATCATCCGTGCGCTGGAGATCTTCAAGCAGGGCAATTCTGATGCCGACCGTCAGGCGCGGATGCTGGAGCTGCTTGACCTTGTGAAGCTGCCCCGCGCCTTTGCCGAACGCATGCCGCGCCAGTTGTCAGGCGGGCAAAAGCAACGCGTGGGTATTGCAAGGGCCTTTGCCGGCGGGGCGAAGGTTGTGGTTGCGGATGAACCCGTGTCGGCGCTGGACGTTTCGGTGCAGGCCGCCGTGACCGATCTTCTGATGGACATCCAGCGCGAAAACCGCACGACGCTGCTGTTCATCAGCCATGACCTTTCAATCGTCCGCTATCTGTCGGACCGCGTGATGGTCATGTATCTTGGCCATGTAGTCGAAATGGGCACCACCGATCAGGTTTTCCAACCGCCCTATCACCCCTATACCGAGGCGCTGCTTTCCGCCGTGCCGATCGCCGACACGAAGATCATCCGCAAGCGCATCGTTCTGGAGGGGGATATTCCGTCCGCGATGAACCCGCCGCCCGGCTGCCCGTTCCAGACCCGCTGCCGGTGGAAATCTCAGGTGCCGGACGGGCTTTGCGACCGGGAAATGCCGCCGGTGCAGGTTCTTGAGGGGGGGCACCAGGTCAAATGCCACCTCAGCCGCGAGGTGCTGGCAGCGATGGAGCCGGTCATCAAGGTCGCGGCAGAATAGCGTCCCGGGCCGCGCGTCATTCCGTTTCTGCATACCAGACATGTGGAAATGGAATGGTGGACCCGGGTCACTTTGGGTGTATACGGCCCGCTGTCGCGGGGTAGCGACGATGCAGGGAGTGTCCGCTTCGGCCCAGCCGGGCCTGTCAGGACTGAGCAAGCGATACATCGCAGGTGTCGCACCCAAACCCAAAGAGTAATCATGTCAGACAGTGATCAGCCGCTCCCGCCGCGCCGGGAAGCCGCGCAACTGAACCTCTTTGATGAGGGCGAACTGGATATTGCCGACTATCTTCGCGATGAAGGCGATGAGGTCGTCCACCTGCCCCGCCGCCAGTCCTTTGCGGCCCTGACGGTCGGGGCGATCGGCGTGGTCTACGGCGATATCGGGACCAGCCCGATCTACGCCTTTCGCGAGGCGTTGCTGCCTGTCCTGCATGACGGCCAGGCCAACAAGGCCGAAGTTCTGGGGCTTTTGTCCCTGCTGATCTGGACGCTGATCCTGATCGTCACCGTCAAGTATGTGATCTTCCTGTTGCGGGTCGACAACCGGGGGGAAGGCGGCGTGCTGGCGCTTTACACGATGGTGCGGCTGGCGATCGGCCGCCGGTCGGTTCCGATCCTGTCCCTGGCGATCATCGGGGCGGCCCTCTTTTTCGGTGACGCGGCAATTACCCCGGCAATCTCGGTGCTGTCGGCGGTTGAGGGGGTAGAGCTTGTGCTGCCCAGCCTTGAAGAATGGGTGGTTCCGGTCACGGTGGGCATCCTGCTGGCCCTCTTCATCGTGCAGCGCAAGGGCACCAAGACGATTGCCGGGGCCTTTGGGCCGATCACCCTTCTGTGGTTCCTTACGCTCGCCGGCCTTGGGGTTTGGCATACCGTGGCCCAGCCCGAAGTGCTGCTGGCGTTTGACCCGACCTGGGGCGTGCAGTTCCTGCTGCAGCATTGGGGGATCGCCTTCACCGTCCTCGGCGCGGTCTTTCTGGCCGTCACCGGGGCCGAGGCGCTTTATGCCGATCTGGGGCACTTCGGCCGCAAGCCGATCATCGCGGCCTGGATCATGCTGGTCTTTCCGGCACTGGTGCTGAACTACCTTGGGCAAGGCGCCCTGGTGCTTGCCCACCCTGAGGCGATGACCAATCCATTCTTCTCGATGGCCTCGCCACAGCTTTTGCCGTTCCTCGTGGTGCTGGCGACGGCGGCCACGGTGATTGCCGCGCAGGCGGTGATTTCGGGGGCGTTCTCGATGGGGCGGGCGGCGATTCAGCTTGGCCTTCTGCCGCGCCTGACGATCCGGCACACGGCGGCAGATCAAAGCGGGCAGATCTATATCGCGGCGATCAACTGGCTGTTGCTGGCCGGGGTGCTGTGGCTGGTGTTGGGCTTTGGGTCTTCGGCGGCGCTGGCTTCGGCCTACGGAATCGCGGTCACCGGCACGATGCTGGTGACCACGGCGCTCGCCTGCCTTTATCTGATCCACGCACGGATCCTGCCCATGCCGCTGGCGATCTTGCTGGTCGGGCCGGTCTTCGCGCTTGAGGGGGTGTTCCTTGCCTCCAACCTGACAAAGGTGCTGGACGGCGGCTATGTGCCGCTGGCGGTTGCGCTAGGGCTGGGGCTGGTCATGTGGGCCTGGTGGCGCGGGACGCAGCTTCTGTTGGTCAAGGCGCACAAGCAGCATGTGGCGCTGGACAGCTTCGTGCGGTCGATGGAACGGTCTTCGGCGCCCATCGTCCCCGGCACCGCCTTCTTTCTGAGCCCCGACCCCGACGTCGTGCCTTCGGCGCTGCTCCACAACCTGAAACACAACCGCGTCCTGCATACCCAGAACATCATCCTGACGATCGAGACGCTGCGCACCCCGACCGCCGATCCTGCGGAACGGGCGGAGTATCAGGCATTAGGCGAAAGGTTCGGGCGGCTGACCCTGCGCTTTGGCTTTATGGAGACGCCTAACGTGTCGCGCGCGATGGCGCAGGCACGTAAGCTCGGGCTGCGGTTCGATGTGATGCGGTCCAGCTTCTTTCTGGGGCGGCGTCGGCCGGTCGTCTCCGGCCCGCTCACGGCAAAGCGCATGCTGGACCGCCTTTATGCGATCCTGACGCGCTTTGCCGCAGATCCTACCGATTTCTACCACCTGCCACGGGATCGCGTGGTCGAACTTGGAGAACGCGTGGCGGTCTAGGGGCTTAGCCGAGGATCGCCTTCACATAGCTTTCGGTTTCGGCGAAGGGCGGGATACCGTCGTGCGCCTCGACCGCGCCGGGGCCGGCGTTGTAGGCGGCGAGGGCCAGCTTCCAGCTGCCGAACTTGTCATACATCAACCGAAGGTAGCGCGCGCCGCCGTCCAGGTTTTCCTCGGGATCGGTCGGGTCCACCCCCAGCACTTCGGCGGTGGCCGGCATCAGCTGGGCAAGGCCGGTGGCCCCCTTGTGCGAGACCGCACCGGGGTTCCAGCCGCTTTCCTGCTGCACCAGGCGCAGGAACAGGTCCTCGGGCACGTTATGCTTGCGCGCGGCAGCTTTCGCCACCTCAAGATACTCGCCCTTGTAACTGCCCCGGTAGGCGGGGGTGACCTCTTCCAGCACTTCGCCCTTCTTGTACTTCGGCGTCAACTTGACGGAGCCGCTGTATTGCTTGGCAAGCTTTTCGTCGATCAGCCGGGATTGCGAGGCAAAAAGCCCGTTGCGTGATTTCGTCGAACCGCTGAGATCCAGACCCTGGGCAAGCGCTGGGCTGCCTGCAAGGGCTGCGAGCGCGGTCAGGGCAATTGCCGACCGGACACCGATACTCCTGCCGCGTGAACCCTTGCTGCCTTGCACCCCGGCACCCCTGCTGACCCCGACCGAACGACTATACCCAAATCAGGCTGCAATTCCAGCCGGGATTAGGCGGGCAATCCCCACCCCTCCCGATGATGCAGGCAGGTCTTCGCCGATTTCCCGCTCCCAAGGCGAGTTGCGGCGGCTGGTGACCTTAGTATAGGTTTGTTTACCAAGCTGCGGCCATGCTGCGGCACGGCAGGGCGCTATCAGGGAGAATCGCATGGCGGGGTCGGTCAACAAGGTCATCATCGTGGGCAACCTCGGTCGCGACCCGGAAGTGCGCAACTTTCCGAACGGGGGCAAGGTGGTCAACCTGCGCATCGCCACGTCGGAAAACTGGCGCGACAAGGCGACGGGCGAGAAGAAGGAACGGACCGAATGGCATTCGGTGGCAATCTTCAACGAGGCGCTTGGCAAGATTGCAGAGCAGTATCTGAAGAAGGGCTCGACCGTGTACATCGAGGGGCAGCTTGAAACCCGCAAATGGCAGGATCAGTCGGGGGCCGACCGGTATTCCACCGAAGTCGTGCTGCGCCAGTTCCGGGGTGAGCTGACACTGCTGGGCGGCCGCGACGGCGGCTCGGGCGGCGGTGGCGGAGGGGGCGGTTATGATGAGCGCTCCGGCGGCGGGTATGACGACTATGCCGGTCAGGGCGGCGGTGGAGGCGGTGCGTCGTCCGGCGGGCGTGGTGGCGCTGCTGGTGGGGGGTCCGCGGGCGGCCGCTCTGACGTGGACGATGAAATTCCGTTCTGAAACAACCCTGTGCCCCCCTGCCCCGGCGGGGGTGGCAAAGTTCCCCTGGCGGCACTGGACCTTGACCGGGCTATTCCCTATATAATTGGTCAACATCCACCCGGGCGTCAGGACAAGACCGATGCAGGACCAGATCGAGGGCAAGCCGCTCATCAAGCCCTCAAGCACCGACCACCCGCTGTATCCGCAGATCGTCGATGCGTGCCGAACGGTGTTCGACCCGGAGATTCCGGTGAACATCTTTGATCTCGGTCTGGTCTACACGATCGAGATCGGTGAGGAATCGCAGGTTGACATCATCATGACGCTGACTGCGCCTGGCTGTCCCGTGGCAGGCGAGATGCCGGGCTGGGTCGCCGATGCGGTGGAACCCCTGCCGGGGGTGAAGCATGTCGATGTCCACATGACCTTTGACCCGCCCTGGGGCATGGACATGATGTCGGACGAAGCCAAGCTTGAACT
>JANPJZ010000230.1:0-5723 GCA_031425795.1 Rhodobacter sp.
GCTCAGCATGTCCTTCTGGTCGAACGCATGGTCGCCCAAAGTCAGGCAATCCGCCCCCGCCGCCAGCAACTCCTTGGCGTGGTCGCCGGTCAGCCCCGCGCCCTGACTGGCGTTCTCGCCATTCACCACCACGAAATCGAGGCCCCATTGCGCCCGCATGCCCGGCAACCGCTCTGTCACCGCCGCCCGGCCAGACCGGCCCATCACATCGCCTAGGAAGAGAAGTTTCATGCCCACCGCTTAGAACAAATCCGTCGGGGTGGGAAACCGGAATCGCACAACAACAAGGACCCATGCCCGATTTGCCCGTCAACCATTCCGACCACGCCGTGCCGTCCCCCGCTCAAGGGCCTGCCGGGCTATCAAACCCCGATTCGGCCCGTATGCTTAAAGCTCCTCGTGTCTTGCGGGCGTAGAGACGACAGAAAGATCAGATAAAGATCGCAGGAAGACTGCGCTTTCCATGACAAATCAGCGCCTTACCACAGCGGACGCCGCCCCCCGTTCCCCAAATCCCCTCGCTGCCCTATCTCTCACCCATGACATTCCTGCCCCCCGCCCTCTCCGACTGGTTCGCCGCCAAAGGCTGGACCCTGCACCCCCACCAGCTGGACATGCTGGCAAGGTCGCAAGACCCCGCCACCCTCCTGATTGCGCCCACCGGGGGCGGCAAAACCCTCGCCGGTTTCCTGCCGACCCTGGCCGAACTTGGCCCCGCCCCCCCGCCCGGCCTTCACACGCTTTACGTCTCGCCCCTCAAGGCCCTCACCGCCGACATCCGCCGCAATCTGCGCACGCCTATCGAAGGCGCGGGCCTCAACATACGCGTCGAGGACCGCACCGGCGACACCACCTACACCCAGCGTCGGAAGCAACGCGCCGATCCGCCGCATATCCTGCTGACCACGCCGGAATCCCTCGCCCTTCTCCTCAGCTACGAAGACGCGCCAAGGATTTTCCAAGGTCTGCAAAGGGTTATCATTGACGAAATCCACGCCCTTGCCGAATCCAAACGCGGTGACCAGCTGGTTTTGCAAATCGCCCGCCTGCAATCGCTGAATCCCACCCTCCGCCGCATCGGCCTGTCCGCGACCGTGGAAAACCCCCCCGCCCTCGCCCGCTTCCTCGCCCCCGATACCACCATCCTGCAGGCCGACCCCGGCCCCGACCCCGACATTTCCATGCTGGAAACCGACGACGCCCCCCCGTGGAGCGGCGGCGGCGGTCGCTACGCCATCCCCGCAATCCTGAACGAGGTGACGCGCCACCGCACCACCCTCATCTTCCACAACACCCGCGCGCAGGCGGAACTTTTCTTCCACGACCTTTGGCTACAGAACACGGAAGACCTGCCCATCGGCATCCACCACGGCAGCCTGTCCCGCGAACAGCGTGAACGTGTGGAACAAGCCATGACCGCCGGGCAACTGCGCGCCGTCGTCTGCACCGGCTCGCTCGACCTTGGGCTTGACTGGGGCGATGTTGATCTGGTGATCCAGGTCGGCGCGCCGAAAAACGTGAAACGCCTCGTGCAAAGGATCGGCCGTGCCAACCACCGCTACAACGCGCCGTCCAAGGCCCTGCTGGTCCCCGCCAACCGGTTTGAGGTGGTCGAATGTCAGGCCGCCCTCGACGCCGTCCACGCCCATACCCTTGACGGTGAACCGCGCGGCCCCGGCCCGCACGATGTGCTGTGCCAACACATCCTCGCCACAGCCTGCGCAGGCCCGTTCGACGCTGACCAACTCTACTGCGAAGTCATCACCGCAGGCCCCTATGCCCTTCTGAAACAAGCAGAATTTGACGCCTGCCTCGATTTTGTCGCCACCGGTGGCTACGCGCTTAAAGCCTATGACCGCTGGCAAAGATTGAAGTTAACAAATGGTAAATGGCACCTGCGCGATCCCCGCACCGCCGCGCTGATCCGCCAGAACCTCGGCACGATCATCGACATCGAGACCCTGAAAGTCCGCTTCCGCGGCCACGGCGCCCCTTTGGGCGAGATCGAGGAATCCTTCGCCGCCACCCTCACCCCCGGCGACACCTTCCTGATCGGCGGCCAGATCGTGCGCTACGAAGGCCTGCGCGAAATGACGGTCGAGGTTTCCAAAACCCCCGGCCGCGACCCCAAGGTCGCTGTCTTCAACGGTACCAAATTCGCCACCTCCACCCTGCTGGCCGACCGGATCCTGCAAATCTTCCAACTAGATAGCTGGCCCGACCTGCCCGCCCACACCGCCTGGTGGCTGGCCAAACAGCGTGAGGTGTCGCGCCTTCCCGACCCCCACTCGCTCCTCCTAGAATCCTTCCCCCATGATAGCCGCGAACACCTTGTCGTCTACGGTTTCGCAGGCCGCAACGCCCAGCAAACCCTCGGCCTTCTTCTGACAAAACAGATGGAATCTCAAGGTCTTGCCCCCTTGGGCTTTGTCGCCACCGACTACGCCACCCTGATCTGGGGCCTTGATCCCGTCACCGACCCCGCCCCGCTCTTTGACCCCGAAACCCTGCGTCAGGGGCTGGAGGTCTGGCTCTCCGGCAATGCCGTGATGAAACGCACCTTCCGCACCACGGCGATAATCTCTGGCCTGATCGAACGCTCCCACCAGGGCCGCCGCAAATCCGGCCGCCAGGCCACCTTCTCGTCCGACATCCTCTACGACACGCTCCGCCGCTTCGACCCCGACCACCTCCTCCTGCAAATCACCCGCGAAGAAGCCCTCCGCGGCCTGATCGACTTCTCCCGCATCGAAGCCCTCCTCGCCCGCGTCGGCGACCGCATCACCCTCGTCCGCCGTCCCCGCGTCACCCCCCTTGCCGCCCCCCTGTTCTTCGAACCGGGCCGCATCCCCGTCCACGGCCAGGGCCGCGACCGCCTCGCCGCCGATGCCGCGCAAAAGTTGATGGAAGCGGCGGGCCTTGCCTGACTGGGCCTTGCCTAACCGCTGCCTGATCGGACCCACCCCCAGATTGCTCTTTTCCTGAAATACTCCCGCCGGAGGCTCCGCCCTTGCCAGCACCGCCCCGCCGGGGCAAAAGCCACAGCCATGCATGCCCTCTTCTTCCACGGCCAAACCCTGAACCTCCTCCCCTCCGGCGCGCTCCACTGGCCCGCCGAGCGGCTCCTTGTCGTCTCCGACCTGCACTTCGGCAAGTCCGAGCGCCTCGCCCGCCGAGGCGGCAGCCTCCTGCCCCCATACGAGACGCGCGCCACCCTTGCGAAGCTTGACGCCGACCTTGATGCCACCAAAGCCGCCCAGGTGATCTGCCTCGGCGACAGTTTCGACGACGATGCCGCAGCGGATGGCCTTGGCGAAGCCGACACCCTCTGGCTCACCCGCCTGATGGCTGGCCGCGACTGGACATGGATCACCGGCAACCACGACCCCGGCCCGGTCAGCATCGGCGGCAGCCACCGCGCCGAACGCGCGCAGCACCCCTTCACCTTCCGCCACATCGCGGAACCCACCGGATTTGCCGAAATATCAGGGCACTACCACCCGAAGGCCCGCCTTGCAGGGCAAAGCCGCCCCTGCTTTCTGGCCGACCGCGCCCGTATCGTGATGCCCGCCTACGGTGCCTACACCGGCGGCCTCTGGTGCCACGCGCCGGAGCTCACGGCCCTCATGGCGACCGATGCGCTGGCCATCCTGACCGGCAGCCGCGCGCTTGCGATCCCGATGCCGCGTTAGGCGGTCAGGCCCTTCGGCTCGGGCAGCCCGTTCGCCCGGCAGCAGGCCGACAGCGTATTGGCCAAAAGGCAGGCAATCGTCATCGGCCCCACGCCCCCCGGCACCGGCGTGATCGCCCCGGCAACCGCCGCAGCCGATGCGTAATGCACGTCGCCCACCAGCTTGGTCTTCCCGTCGCGTTCGATGCGGTTGATCCCTACGTCGATCACCGTCGCCCCCGGTTTTACCATGTCCCCGGTAATCATCTCAGGCCGCCCCACAGCCGCCACGAGGATATCCGCCCCCCGGCACACCGCCGCCAGATCCTTGGTCCGGGAATGCGCAATTGTCACCGTGCAGCTGTCACCCAGCAGCAGTTGCGCCATCGGCTTGCCCACAATGTTCGACCGCCCGACCACCACCGCGTTCATGCCCGACAACGACCCATGATGGTCGCGCAGCATCATCAGGCAGCCCAGCGGCGTGCAGGGCACCATGCTCTTCTGCCCCGTTCCCAACAGCCCGACGTTCGATATGTGAAACCCGTCGGCATCCTTCGCCGGATCAATCGCATTGATCACCAGCTCCGAATTCAGATGCGCTGGCAGCGGCAACTGCACCAGAATCCCGTGTACTTTCGGGTCCGCATTCAGTCGCCCGATCAGCGCCAGAAGGTCCGCCTCCGAGGTCTCCGCCGGCAGCTTGTGTTCGAAAGAGGCCATTCCAACCTCCACCGTCTGCACACCCTTGTTGCGCACATAAACCTCGGACGCGGGGTCTTCACCCACCAGCACGACCGCCAGCCCCGGCGTGATCCCGTGCTCTTCCTTCAACCGCGCCACATGCGCCGCCACCTCGGCCCGCACCTTTGCCGCAAAGGCCTTGCCGTCGATCACCGTGGCCGTCATGTCATCACCCTTTTCGCAAACTGTCCGGTCCAAGCCGGCTTTCTTCCCGCGCGATCGACCAGTCGATCAACCGCCGCCACAGCTTTTCCACCAGATCCGGCGGCAGCCCCGCGGCCACCGCATGCCGACGCACGTTCGCCACCACTTCCTCGACCCGCGTCTCGATCCGCGCTGGCAGATCGACCTCGGCCTTGATCTCGGCAGCGCGGTCAATATAGCTCGCCCGCTCCGCAAAAAGCTTGACCAAGGCCTCATCCAGCCGGTCGATCTCGGCCCGGATTTCGGTCATGCTGGTGCAATCCTTCGCCTTCATCGCGGCACTCCCTTCAACGGCTGCCCTGACATAGTCGGGCAGCCGCCAAAGGGCAACGCGACCCGTTCGTCAGAACAGCCCTTCGACGTTGCCCGCATCGTTCAGCCGGATCACCTCGGCCGACGGCACCTTGGGCAGACCGGGCATCGTCATGATCTCGCCGCAGATCGCCACGACAAATCCCGCGCCCGCCGACAGCCGCACTTCCCGCACCGGCACCGTATGGCCCGTGGGCGCACCGCGCACGGTCGGATCGGTGGTGAAGGAATACTGCGTCTTGGCCACGCAGATCGGCAGATGGCCATAACCAGCGGCTTCCCACGTCTTCAACTGATCGCGGATCGCCTTGTCGGCAATCACCTCGTCGGCGTGATAGATCCGCTTGGCAATCGTCTCCAGCTTCTGGAACAGGGGCATGTCGTCCGGGTAAAGCGGCGCAAAGTTTGAAACGCCCGACTCGGCCAGCGCCACCACCTTGTGCGCCAGTTCCTCGATCCCTGCGGACCCGTGCGCCCAGTGCTTGCACAGGATCGCTTCCGCCCCCTGCTCGGCCACATAGGCCTGCACGGCGGCAATCTCGGCATCGGTGTCGCTGAAGAAGTGGTTGATCGCCACCACCACCGGCACCCCAAAGGATTTCACGTTGCCAATGTGGCGGCCCAGGTTCGGGCAGCCCTTCTTCACGGCGTCCACGTTCTCCGCGCCGAGGTCGGCCTTCGCGACCCCGCCGTTCATCTTCATCGCGCGCACCGTCGCCACGATCACCGCCGCCGCAGGCTTCAACCCCGCCTTGCGGCACTTAATGTCGAAGAACTTCTCGGCCCCGAGGTC
>JANPJZ010000231.1:0-10428 GCA_031425795.1 Rhodobacter sp.
CCCCCGCGCGCATCAATCCCTCTGGCGCAAGGTGCACGGGGCGCGTCCGGGCTACCCTTTCGCGGCGGATCAGGCCCGCCTCTTCAAGCACTTTCAGATGCTTGGAGATTCCAGGCTGTGACAGGT
The DNA here is from genome assembly GCA_031425795.1 of Rhodobacter sp. Classification (GTDB taxonomy): domain Bacteria; phylum Pseudomonadota; class Alphaproteobacteria; order Rhodobacterales; family Rhodobacteraceae; genus Tabrizicola. Next base: position 127 of record JANPJZ010000231.1, read on the forward strand.
GGTTGGCGGCCACCAGCGCGTTGACGGAAAGCCCCCCATCGGCGATCTGCGCCAGAATTGCCCGGCGCGTGGGGTCGGCCAGCGCGAGAAACGTGCGCGAGAGCGGATCGTCCATGAGATCACCTTAAAGTTATATTTCTTTATAGTTATATCATGCGTCAGGTTTGTTCAACCCGAATCGGCAATTGGCGCAAGCGGGCGAGAAGTTCTGTGAAAAGCGACGCCCCACTGTAATAATTCGTGATGCTGCCGGGCACATCTGGCGGGAGTGGCCACTTTAACCCCGATGGGTAGTATCCGGAAAAATAGCGGTTTTTGCGGAATTGACTCATCCTTCTGCGCAAGCGGACACTACGGCCAGCCCCAGCTGCCGGGGCGCTGCCACATCAGGTCTGCCATGCGCCTGCCGTTCCTTCTTGCCGCGTTCTGCGTGGTTACTGCCTGCGTGGCCGACCCGCAGGTGACCAAAAATCGTCCGCAAGCTGAGGTTGGGGTCAATTTCGGCTCGGGCGAAGTGTCTTTGACACCGCTGGCGGGCGGCGGGCCGTCAAGCCTCGCGCAGGATTTCATGGACCTGACCTTTGCGATGGAAAGCGGGCGCAGGTTGCCGGTTTTCACCCGGTTCGAGGGGCCGGTCACCGTGGCGCTGACCGGCGCGGTCCCGCCCTCTGCCGCACCGGACCTGCTGGCGCTTATCGCACGCCTGAAAGCAGGGGCCGGGATCGACATCTCTCCTGCCTTCGGGGCGGCGACCATCACGGTGGAGTTCACCAGCCGGGCCGAGTTGCGCCGCCTTGCACCGCAAGCCGCCTGCTTCGTGGTGCCCAACGTCACCTCGCTGGAGGAATACCGGCGCAAACGCGGATCGAACCTTGTGGACTGGTCCAAGGTCACAAAACGCGAGCAGGCGACGATCCTGATCCCTGCCGACACCAGCCCACAAGAGGTTCGCGATTGCCTGCATGAGGAACTGGCCCAGGCGCTCGGTCCCTTGAACGACCTTTACCGCCTGCCCGACAGCGTCTTCAACGATGACAACTTTCATTCCGTCCTGACCAGCTTCGACATGAAGATACTGCGGGCCACCTATGCGCCCGCGCTGAGCAGCGGCATGACCGAAGATGAGGTTGCGGCGCAGCTTCCAGCCATCCTGGGCGATGCCGTGGCTGAGGGCGGCAGCCCGACACCCGCAATCTGGGTGACGGAGATCGAGACTGCGCTTGGTCGCCGAGGTCAGGTCACCACACGGCGCGCGGCGGCGGAACGCGCCCTCGCCATCGCGACGCGGCAGGGCTGGCGTGACGGTAGGCTGGCCTTCAGTCACTTTGCCCTGGCCCGCATCTCTGCCGGCAGCGACCCGGCGCTGGCCCTGGACCATTTCGCCCTTGCTGCAGACCTTTATGTCCGCTTGCCCGGCGGTGCGCTGCAGGTGGCCCATATCGACATGCAACGCGCCGCGATGGCGCTGGCTGGTGGCCTGCCCGATCAGGCAGTGCGCCTGTCGCAACGGGCGATTCCGGTGGTGCGCGCGCATGACAACGCGGCGCTTCTCGCGACGCTGATGCTGATCCAGGCCGAAGCGCTTGAACAGTTGGGCAACCCCGCCGCTGCGGCAGCCCTGCGCATGGACAGTCAGGTCTGGGCACGCTATGGCTTCGGGCCTGACAGCGTGGTGAAGGCCCGGATGCGCGATATTGCAGCAGTGGCCGCACGCGCGTCCAGCGGCTGACGGGGCAGATCCGCCCCATGGAATTGGGGGCGGCATGTTCGTGATCGGTGGGCTGGTACTGGGGGCGCTGGCGGGTGCCTTCTATGCCCGCAAGCAGGGCGGAAAACCGGCCGATATGGCGCAATATGCAGCAGGTTTCGGCATCGCCCTTGGTCTTCTCGGCCTCGTCATCACGCTGATCCTGGACCGTCTGCTGCTGGGGTGACACCATGTTCCTGCCCTTCTTCCAGACCTTGCGGGAAGAAGGCGTGCCCGTCTCTGTGCGGGAATTCCTGGTCTTTCTTGAAGGTATGGCCGCGGGCCTCGTGACCCATGACCCCGAGGGGTTCTATCACCTTGCGCGCACGGTCATGGTCAAGGACGAAGGCCATATCGACCGCTTCGACCGGGCCTTCGCCCGCAGTTTCGCCGGGCTGGAGGCGATCACGCCGGATCAGGTCTTGCAGGCCCTGGATCTGCCGAAGGACTGGCTGGAAAAGCTGGCCGAACGCCACATGACGGCCGAAGAACGCGCGGCGATCCAGGCGCTGGGCGGGTTCGACAAGCTGATGGAGACGCTTCGCCAGCGGCTGGCCGAACAGCAGGGGCGGCATCAGGGAGGGTCGAAGTGGATCGGGACTGCCGGGACCTCTCCCTTCGGGGCCCACGGCTATAATCCTGAAGGCGTGCGGATCGGACAGAAGGAAAGCCGCCACCAGCGCGCCGTGAAGGTCTGGGACAGGCGCGAGTTCCGCAATCTGGATGGTGACGCCGAAATCGGGACGCGGACGATAAAGCTTGCGCTCCGCCGCCTGCGCCGCTGGGCGCGTGACGGTGCGACCGAAGAGCTTGACCTTGACGGCACGATCAACGCCACCGCCAGGCAGGGCTGGCTGGACGTGCAGACCAGGCCGGAACGCCGCAATGCGGTGAAGGTGCTGCTCTTGCTGGACATCGGCGGCTCGATGGACCCGCATGTGAAGGTGATGGAGGACCTGTTCTCGGCCGCAAAGGCCGAGTTCCGGCATCTGGAGGTCTTCTATTTCCACAACTGCGTCTATGAAGGTCTCTGGCGCGACAACCGCCGCCGCTGGGAGGCGCAGACCCCGACCTGGGACCTGATCCGCACCTATGGACCGGACTGGCGGCTGATCCTTGTCGGCGACGCGGCGATGAGCCCCTATGAGATCACCCATCCCGGCGGCGCGAACGAACACTGGAACCGCGAGGCCGGGGAAGTCTGGCTGCGACGGATCTTTGCGCAGTGGCCGTATCACCTTTGGATCAACCCGCTGCCCGAGGCGCAATGGGGCCACACGCAATCGACGCGGCTTGTCTCCGGGATCATCGAAGGGCGGATGGTCCCGATGACGCTGGACGGGCTTTCCAGAGGGATCAAGGACCTGCGATGACAAGCCTTTGGCGCAAGCGGCCAGTCCTCACGACGGCCTTCCTGCTCGCCGTCACGCTTACGCTGTTCTTCGTCGTCCGCATCGTGGTGCAGGCGGTCTACTGGCAGACGCACCAGGATGTGGCGGTGGAACCGTGGATGACCGTGGGCTACGTCGCCCGGTCCTGGGACCTTGACCCCCGGGCGCTGGACCGGCTGGCCGGCCTGCCCCTGCCCGAAGTGAAGGGGCGCCCCCAACCGCTCAGCGAGATTGCCAAGGACCGGGGCGTGCCGGTGTCAAAGATCATCGGGGATGTGGAAAACGCCGTCACATTGCTCCGCCTCATGGACCCGCGGGAATGACGGACTGGCTCCTCTCGCTGGTGCCGCAATTTGGGCTCTGGCTTCTGGCCGCGACGACGTTCCTCTCGTGCCTCGCCCTGCCCTTCCCGGCCTCGATCCTGATGCTGACAGCGGGCGGCTTCGCGGCTGCCGGAGACCTTGTCCTGTGGCAGGCCTTCCTTGCGGCGACCCTAGGCGGCGTGGCGGGCGACCAGCTTGGCTACTGGGTCGGCCGCGGCTTCGGCTCTTCTTTCCTTGCGCGGCTTCGGACGGACCCGGCGCGCGACCGGCAGATCGCCGGCGCCGATGCGCTGATGGACCGGCGCGGGGTGCTGGCGGTGTTCTTCTCGCGCTGGCTGGTCAGCCCGCTCGGCCCTTGGGTCAACCTTGTCGCGGGCAGCACCGGCACCGGCTGGCTGCGCTTCACCCTGCCGGGCTTGGCAGGCGAGGTGGTATGGGCCGGGCTTTACGTGGGCTTTGGCTACGCCTTCGCCGGCAACGTCGAAGCGGCAAGCGAAATGTTGGGATCGGTCCTCGGCCTTGTCGCGGCGGGTGCGGCAGTGCTGGTCCTCGGGGCCTGGCTTTTGGGAACGGCGCGCGCCGATGCCGCACGGGCTTTGCCGAAGGCCGAAGCCTGACTATATTGCCGTCATGATCAAGTTCATGCCCCTCCTCCTTGCCATTGGTTATGCCGTCCTGATGCTGCGCTTTTCGATGTGGCGCACCAAGCGGATGCTGGACGCGCAGTCGAAACCGCTGACCGATCCGTCTATCACGCGGCTGGCCGTTCAGATGGCGGTCGCGATGGACCTGCCCGAGATCAAGGTCCATGTCTTCGAGGTGGAGCCGGTGAACGGCCTTGCCGCCCCCGATGGCCGCATCTTCCTTACCCGCGGATTCCTGAACCGCAAGGCACGCGGCGAGGTCACGGCCGATGAGCTGGCATCGGTGATCGCGCATGAGCTGGGCCATGTGGCACTGGGCCACATGCGCCGCCGGATGATCGACTTCACCGGCCAGAACGCGGTCTTCGTCATGCTGTCGGCGATCCTGAACCGATACCTTCCCTTCATCGGCATCTGGATCGCCAACTTCCTTGCCACCGCCCTGATGGCCCGACTGTCGCGGCGTGACGAGTTCGAGGCGGATGCTTATGCCTCGGCGCTTCTCATCAAGGCCGGGATCGGCACCGCCCCGCAGAAAAGCCTCTTTCGCAAGCTGGACGCGCTGACGGCGAACCATGCCGGGGGCGTGCCCGCCTGGATGCTGAGCCACCCGAAGACCGCCGAGCGCATCGCCGCGATCGAAGCGAACGAGGCGCGCTGGACCGGCCAGGCCCAGATTTCCTGAGGAAGGAAGATGCAGGATCCCGATGGACCCTGACAGCTAAGCCGCCAGGGCTTTCGCCAGTCGGTAAAGCCGCAAGCGCTTTAAGAGGCCCTTCAGCGGCACGGGCTGACCCGAAATCGACTCGGCCTTGGCGCGGACCGTTTCGACAACGCGGGCCATGGTGGCGGGATCGCCGGACTGCAGCTCCCACAGAAACCCATCGGGGTCGCGGCGGGTAATGCCTTCCGCAGCCAGTACATGCCCGGGAAAGTCCTGCGCATTGAAGGTGATGATCGCATCGGCTCCACTTGCGACGGCGGTTGCCAGCACATGCACGTCGTTGGGGTCGGGCAACACAAGCCGCGCCTCGATTTCCGGTCGCTCGCGGGTCAGGGCCTTCGGGAAGGCTGCGCACAGGCTGGCCGCCTCGCCCGCAGCTATCGCCGGGGCATCGGGGCCCAGCTTTGCCGTCGCCAGCACCCATTCCCGAAGGATGCGGTCGGAAAACACCGGCTCGTACAACCCGGATACGGCAGCCCCTTGCAGGATTTCGCGCAGGACCGTGGGGTAAAGGACGCAGGCGTCCAGAACCGCCTTCATCCGTCCAGCCGGAACGCGAGCGCCTTGAGATAGGACGTCTCGGCCAGTTGCGGCAGGACCGGATGGTCTGGCGCGGCAAAGCCAGTGTGGATCAGTTGCCCCCGCCGCCCGCCGCGCCCGATGCCGCGCGCCGATGCGTTGCGGAAAGCCTGCAGATCCGCCGCATGGCTGCAGGAGCACAGGATCAAGTATCCCCCCGGCGCGACCAGAGGGGCCGCCAGCCGGGCCACCCGCTCATAGGCGCGCAAGCCCGCCTCCAGTGCCGGCTTCGCGGGGGCAAATGCCGGCGGGTCGCAGATCACCAGATCGAACTGCGCGCCTTCCACCCCGAGGGCCTCCAGCACGTCAAAGGCATCGCCCTGCCGCGTGGCGAAACGGTCACCGAATCCCGAAGCGCCGGCCCCACCCATCGCCAGTGCCAAAGCGGGGGCCGAGGCGTCGACGGCCAGCGCGCTCACCGCCCCGCCGGCAAGGGCCGCAAGGCCGAAGCCGCCGACATGCGCGAAGACATCAAGCACCCGAGCGCCGCGCGCGAGGCGGGCAGCAAAGGCATGGTTTTCGCGCTGGTCGAAGAAGAGGCCAGTCTTCTGCCCGCCCATCAGGTCCGCCATGTAGCTCGCGCCGTTCATCGGCACCGCGACCGGCCCGTTCGGCGCGGTCCCGTGGACTACCGCCGTTTCTTCGGCCAGCCCTTCCAATGAGCGCACCCGGCCCTGGCCATTCTTGATGACCGTCGTCACCCCTGTCACCGCTACCAGCGCGGCCACCAGCGCGTCCAGATGCGCCTCGGCCCAGGCGGCGTTGGGTTGGACCACGGCGAGGTCGCCGAAGCGGTCGATCACCACGCCGGGCAGCCCGTCCGCCTCGGCATGGACCAGCCGGTAAAAGGGCTGCGGGTAAAGCCGCGCCCGGTGCGTCAGCGCGCGGGTCAGCCGGCCCTCGAACCAGGCCTGATCGACCACCGCCTCGGGGTCGCGGTCCAGCATCCGGGCAATGATCTTCGACTTCACGTTGACCGTGACCAGACCCAGCGCGCGGCGTTCGCCGTCCTCCAGCACCGCCAGCGCGCCGGGGGCCAGGGACTGCGTGCGTCGGTCGGTCACCAACTCGTCGGCATAGACCCAAGGGAAACCATGGCGGATCGCCCGGGCCTCGGCCTTGGGCTTCAGGCGGACGGTTGGCAGAAGGCGGGTGTTCGGGCTATCATCATTCATGGGCTTGGCCATACCCGGTTCGCGCCCGCGACGGAAGTCCGAAGCGCTGAGTTCGCCCCGGGGTCGCCCCAAGTCTTGTTAGCGCTAACGGGGTCTGTTAGAAGGCTCCCAAACCTGCCGTCCGGAGGGCCCATGTCACTGCACCCTACCATCGCACGCGTCACAGACCGCATCCGTGCCCGGTCCGAGGCCAGCCGTGGCACCTATCTTGAGCGGATGGGCAGGGCGGTATCGGCAGGCCCGGTTCGCGCGCATCTCAGTTGCGGCAATCAGGCCCATGCCTATGCCGCGATGGGACCGGCGAAAGACGCTCTGGCCGCGGCCCGGGTCCCGAACATCGGTATCGTGACCGCCTACAATGACATGCTCTCGGCCCACCAGCCCTTCGAACGCTACCCCGACATCCTGCGCGCTGCCGCTGCCAAGGCGGGCGTGACCATCCAGGTCGCAGGCGGGGTGCCCGCCATGTGCGACGGCGTGACCCAGGGCCAGCCGGGGATGGAGCTTTCGCTTTTCTCCCGCGACGTCATCGCATTGGCCGCAGGGGTAGCCCTGTCTCATAACTGCTTTGACGCGGCGCTCTACCTCGGCGTCTGCGACAAGATCGTCCCCGGCCTGATCATGGCCGCCGCCACCTTCGGCCATATCCCGGCGGTCTTCGTGCCCGCAGGCCCCATGCCCTCGGGCATCCCGAACGACGAGAAATCCCGTGTGAGGAACGCCTATGCCGAAGGCAAGGCCACGCGGGAAGAGCTGATGGCCGCCGAGATGGCCAGTTACCACGGTCCCGGCACCTGCACCTTCTACGGCACGGCCAACACCAACCAGATGCTGATGGAGTTCATGGGCCTGCACCTGCCCGGCACCAGCTTCGTCAACCCCGGAACGCCCTTGCGTGAGGCTCTGACCACCGCCGCCGTCGACCGCGCCGCCGCGATCACCGCGCTCGGCAACGACTTCCGCCCCGCAGGCGAGATCCTGGACGAACGCGCCTATGTCAACGGCATCGTCGGGCTGATGGCGACGGGAGGGTCCACCAACCTCGTCCTCCACCTGCCCGCAATGGCCCGCGCCTCCGGGGTCCTCCTCGACCTGCAGGACTTCGCCGACCTCTCCGAGGCGGTGCCCCTGATGGCCAAGGTCTACCCGAACGGCCTGGCCGACGTGAACCACTTCCACGCCGCCGGGGGCCTCCAGTTCCTGATCAGCCAGCTCCTCGATTCGGGCCTTCTCCATCCCGACGCCAAGACCATAGCTGGCGACGGCCTCGCCCTTTACCGGCAAGAGCCTGTGCTCGACGAAGGCCGCCTCACCTGGCGCGACGGCCCGAAAGCATCCCTCAATGAAAAGATCGTGCGCCCCGCTGCCGATCCGTTTGCCCCGCAGGGTGGCCTCAAGCAACTGACCGGCAACCTCGGGCGCGGGGTCATCAAGATCTCAGCCGTCGCCGCCGACCGGCATGTGATCGAAGCCCCCGCCCGTATCTTCCACAGCCAAGATGCGGTGAAGGCCGCCTTCAAGGCGGGAGAATTCACGTCCGACACCATCGTCGTCGTCCGCTTCCAGGGGCCACAAGCCAACGGGATGCCGGAACTTCACTCGCTGACCCCGACCCTGAGCATCCTGCAAGAGCGGGGCCTGCGCGTGGCCCTTGTCACCGATGGCCGGATGTCCGGCGCGAGCGGCAAGGTTCCCGCCGCGATCCACGTGGCACCCGAAGCAGCCTGCGGCGGCCCCCTCGCAAAACTGCGCGATGGCGACATCGTCCGGCTGGACGCGGACCTCGGCACCCTGACCGCCCTTGTCCCGGATTTCGCCAGCCGCACCCCGGTGACCGCCGATCTGTCCGCCAACGAGCACGGTATCGGGCGTGAACTTTTCGCCGCCTTCCGCCGCAACGTCGGTTCCGCTGATACCGGGGCGGCGCTGGTCCTCTGACCGGCCCGCCTTTCGACACCCCTGCGCCTCCGGCGGGGATATTTTAGCAAAGATGAAAGGATAAGAGGGCAGAGTGGAAAGGCGGTAAAGGCGGGGAAGCCGATGACCGTCAAAGGTGAAAGGCCCCCCGTCTCCCCCGGCTTGCCGGCCGGAGATGGGGGTGTCCGCCTTCCTTGCCCTTTCATCTTTGCTGAAATATCCCCGCCAGAGGCTCCGACCCATCGGCATCCCCGTCACCGGGGCCTTGAAGGAGCCTGACCCATGACCCCCGCCGAACAATCCCACCGCGCCGCCGAGATCTGCCGCCTTGCCCCCGTCGTCCCGGTCCTGGTGATTGACGACCTCGCCCATGCCCGGCCCCTGGCCGAGGCGCTGGTCGCCGGCGGTCTGCCCGCGCTGGAGGTGACATTGCGCACAGCTTGCGCTCTCGACGCGATCCGCGCGATGGCCGAAGTGCCGGGCGGTGTCGTCGGGGCCGGCACGCTCCTCACCCCCGCGGATGTGAAAGCAGCCAAGGCAGCGGGCGCAAAGTTTGGCGTCTCACCCGGGGCGACAGACCGGCTGATTGCAGCCTGTGAGGATGAAGGCCTGCCCCTCCTGCCTGGAGCAGCCACCGCGTCCGAGATCATGGCGCTTCTGGAAAAGGGCTACACTGTGCAGAAGTTCTTTCCCGCCGAACAGGCGGGCGGGGCGGCTTACCTCAAGTCGATCGGCTCGCCGATCCCGCAGGTCAGCTTCTGCCCGACTGGCGGGATCAGCCTCAAGCTGGCGCCGGATTACCTGGGGTTGAAGAACATCCTCTGCGTCGGCGGCAGCTGGGTGGCCCCCAAGGACGCCATGGCGCGCGGCGATTGGGCCGCGATCACCGCCCTTGCGCAGGAGGCGGCGGCGCTCAGTCGCTGAGGCCGACCCGCGCCGCCCGGCCACCCTTGCGGCGGGGGGTGTCGGGGGCGACCAGTGCCTCGGTCAGAACCCCGGTCATCGGGTGCCCCTCCACGCCCGCACCATAGGCGGCGATCACCGTGCGCACCGCGTCAGGGGTCGAAATCCCGGCCGGAAGCGACAGCGCCCAGTCGATGAAGATCGACCGACACTCGGCAAGCGTGATCCCCTCGATCCGGTAGCTTTCCCGCACCAGTCCCTTCGGGTCGGCTTCAGCCAGTTCCATCGCCCGTCTCCCCATTGCCGCCATCCCCGCCCCCAAGCAGCCGACCGATCACCTCGGCGGCTGCTGCGATTGCCCGGTCCCGCGCGGTCGCAAGTTCTGCCACGTCGGCTGCCCCCGTTTCGTGCAGCACGAAGGCCCGACCACCCTCGCCAAGGTTCTCCATTTCCAGCGCCCCGTCCGTCAAAAGCCGCGCCGCCGCGTGCAACTGCCACATGAGCCTGTAGGCCCGCAGCAAGGCCTGCGCGTCCAAATCCGGCATCATGCTGCCTGCCCCCGCCGCAACCTGCCGTTCGACCCCGCGCGCCGGGCTGCCCGACCGCAGCGCCATGGTCTCGGCCGCAAGCTCGATGTCCATCAGCCGCCCCGCACCATTGCGCACGTCCCAAGGGTTCTGCGATGGTTTCGCTGCCTGCAGCCGTGCCCGCATTGCGACGACATCGTCGATCACCGCAGCACCCCGGCCCTTCCGCATAAGCAGTTCGCGCCGGAACGCCTCGACCTCGCCCGCAAGCGAAGGCTCGCCCGTCACAACCCGCGCGCGCGTCAGTGCCAGATGCTCCCAGGTCCAGGCCTCGGTCTCCTGATAGGCGGTATAGCTTTGCAGCCCGGTCGC
>JANPJZ010000232.1:0-11912 GCA_031425795.1 Rhodobacter sp.
TCCACAGCGTCAGCGCGAAGGCCGCATAGATCGGCTGCCGGATCAGCCGGAACAGCCCTTGCGTCGGCATGTCGGGATAGGCCGGCCGGATGCGCGCCATAAGCGACATCCACCCAAGCGCGCCGGTCTGCAGATCGGCCCCGGCGTCGAAGATGGATTTCATCAGGATCAGCCAGCTTGCGCCGTAAGCCACCGCGATGGCCCAGAAGATCGCCCCTTCCGCCCGCCACCAGACGATGCCGGACGGCGTCCAGAGCGTGAACAATGCCAGCAACTGGGCCGAGGCGATGATGGCATAGGTGGTGGTGGACAGCGTCCGGCCATGCGGTCCGGGGATCAGCCGGGCCAGAAGCCGCCCGCCGGGAGGGGTCAGCAGAAGGGAGTGCGCCAGCGGGAACTGCAGGATCAGTCCGGCATTGGCCAGCGCCGCCCAAGGCCAGGGCACGGTGCCAAGCGTCCCGCTGAGGCCAAAGAACATCGCCACGATCATCGCCAGCACCCCCGCCGCGAACATGCCATGGCAGAGCACACCAAGGCCAAGCGCAAGCGCCACGCGTCCGGCCCCGGCAGGCGGGTGCCTTGCGGCGCGGGCGAGCGTCAGCAGCCGGGCGATGCGGGGGTCGGTCAGGGTCATGCGGGGAGCACCTGCTCAAGGAGGCGCGGGATGTTCTGCCTGATCTTGAAGAAGCCGGCCGTGGCATGGGGCCAGATCGCCGCGTCCCAGTCGCGCCGCCATTCGCAAAGGGTGATGCCCGCGCTGGCAAGGGCCGGGGTCGCCTGATCCAGCCAGTCGCGCAAGGGGCCGCGCGTGACATAGGGCGTGGCGATCTGCGCCGTCCCTGCGCTCGCGGCCCATTTCGCAAGGCTTGCCGGATCATCGGCCCGCATGATGGTCGCGGTAAAGCCGGACCGGATGGCGGCATCGGCCAACGCGCCCTCCTCGAACCGATGGACCAGGTCAGAGACGCTCAGCGGCGAGCGGAGGTGGCTGGTCCGAAGCGTGGCGGCTGCCCGGATATCCAGTGCCGCCAGATCGAAGTCCTCGACCCGGCAATCTTCATCCGTGATGAGGAGGGCGGTCGGGCGGCCCGGCAGGGGCGGCGTGAAGCCCCGCAGCGGCAGGACAGATGGCAGGCCGTCCGGCTCGGTCGCCTCCAACCCCTGCGTCACCTCGGCCAGATCGCCAGGGCGCGGAGTGAAGCGACCGGCAGTGAAGGTGGCTATGTTCTGCGCCTCGGCGGGGTAGGGTTTGCCCCTGGTGTGCAGCCCCGCCACCCAGCGCCAGCCCAGCGTGTTCGATGCCGCATCGCCATCCTGAAGATGCCGGTAGAAGAAATCGGCCCCCAGCCGCCAGGGCAGCCCCAGCGTGAAGATCCAGATCGAGGCGAACCACATCCGCGCATGGTTGTGCAGATAGCCCGTCTCTGCCAATTCCGTCGCCCAGGCGTCGAAGCAGGCGAGCCCGGTCTGCCCATCCATCGCGCGGTCCAGATCCCGGCACAGGCGGCGGTCACGGTCCAGCGTGGCAAGGTCAAGCTCCAGCCCGGCGCGGTAGCTGTCCCAGACCTGCGGGCGCCGCTCCAGCCAGCCCTTGAAGTAGCCGCGCCAGATCACCTCCTGCACGAACTTCTCGGACTCTTCCGGACCATGAGCGGCCAGCGCTGCGGCCACGGCATCGGCTTCCAGCACCAGCCTCCGCCGGATGTAGGGCGACAGCCCCGACACCGCCTTGTGCGGGCCCGGACCATGGTCGGTGTTGCGGCCGTTGGCATAGCGCCGCCCCATCCGGGGCGCGAATGCGGCCAGAAGTCTCTCACCCTCGGCACGGGTCGGGGTCAATTCAATCACTGCGTCCGTCATGGCGCAGGACCTGATGCCCACCGAGGGAATGTCAACGCGGGGCGGAGGTGTCGCGGCAATACGCCTCGACCATCGGACGGAGGGTGACACGGGCCCGCAGCTTTGCCGCCATCAGATACATGCCCCCGATCTTGCGGTGCAGAAACAGTGTGGCGGCGGGCGGGACATGGGCAAGCTCGCGGTCGTTGCCGATCGCAAGGCCCATGTCGCGCAGCCGCTCCAGCAGATCGCTGCGGCCGAAATCGAAGGGCGCGTCCTGCCGCAACGGGCCCATCGCCGTGGTGAACATCGACTGGATCAGGTCCTGATGATGCGGTGCCGTGGCAGCGCCGAAATAGCCGATCCGCAGCATGGCCTCGCGTGTTTCCCGGTCTCCGCCGTCCAGCGCCACCTGGGCCAGCGCGCGAAAGTCGGCGGCGAGTTCGGGGCTGATCGTTTGGACCGCACCGAAATCCAGCAGCACGATGCGCCCGGTTTTCGGATCATGGCGATAATTGGCAAGGTTCGGGTCGGTCTGCATCGCGCCGAACTGGAAAAGCTCGCGCAGCACAAGGTCGATCAAGGCTGTCGCCACCCGGTCACGCACCGCATGTGGTGCCTCGACCAGACTGTCCAGGGGAGCGCTCTCCACATAGCTCATCGCCAGGACCTGGGGCGTTGAAAGCCCGCTGTGCAGGGTCGGCAGCACAAAGACTTCCGACCCCGCCAGCAAGGCGCCGAACCGCGACAGGTGCTGCGCTTCGGCCAGATAATCGGCCTCGGCGTGCAGCTGACGCTTCGCCTCGGTCAGCAGCGGGCCGATGTCCATGCTGCGCGGCATCAGGCCCGGCAGGCGCAGAAGGGCCGCCACGTTGTCGACGTCGCTGTCGATGCTGGCACGGACCCCGGGGTATTGCACCTTGATCGCAAGGTCCTGTCCGTCGCGCGTCACCGCGCGGTGCACCTGCCCGATCGAGGCTGCCGCAAAGGGGCGCACGTCAAAGCGGGCGAAGCGGCCATACCAGCCCGCCCCCCATTCCCCGTTCAGCACGGTCTGCAGCTGTTTCGGCGGCATGTGGCGGGCATCATCGCGCATCCGGCCCAAGATCGCCGTGAGCTCATCGGGCAGCACCAGGCCGGTGTCCATCGACAGCATCTGCCCCAGCTTCAACGCGGCCCCTCGCAGATGCGACAGCCCGCTGGTCAGCCGCAGCGTAGTGGCCGGCGTCAGAAGGAGCTGCGCAAGGTCAGGCCGCTTGCCGCTGGCCAGCGCCCGCAGTCCCCCCGCCGCGACGTTGCCGGCGATCCCTGAAGCCATGCCGCCAAACCGCAGCAACCGCGCCGCGCGCCCGGTGGGCACCGCAGCACCTTCGTCATCCTGGGGCAAGGAACGCTCTCCTGTGGGTCGCGTTGACAGCTAGGACAGTCCGACCCGAAATCCACCGAAAGGCAGATGCCGCTACCCAGGGATCGGTCCAGTCTCCGGTTTTTCTCGACTTCAGCCCTTGTCTACTTGCAAATGGTTCTCATTTACATTCTAGTCTGCTTGAAGAGGTATCTCATGCGTCTGCCCCGCCGTCTGCTTTTGCTGGCTGCCGTCCCCGCCGTTGCCCTGTCGCTTTCCCCGCTCGCGGCGCTGGCTCAGGATCGGCTCAAGGTTGTCACGACCTTCACCGTCATCGCCGACATGGCCCGCAACGTGGCGGGTGATGCCGCCGATGTTGTCTCGGTCACCAAGCCGGGGGCCGAAATTCACGGCTACGAACCGACGCCGCAGGATATCGTCGCCGCGTCCGATGCCGACCTGATCCTGTGGAACGGGCTGGGACTGGAGCGTTGGTTCGAACAGTTTCTCGTCAACCTTGGCGACGTGCCTTCAGCCACGCTGACCGACGGTGTCACGCCGATCCCGATCGCGGGCGGTGAGGCCGAGGGCCGCCCGAACCCCCATGCATGGATGAGCCTCGATGCAGCGCTGATCTACGTTGACAACATCGAGACAGCGCTTGCCACAGCCGACCCTGCCAACGCCGCGACCTATGCCGCCAATGCCACCACTTACAAGGCTCAGCTTGAGGCCGCCATCGCCCCCTTGCGTGACCAGATCGCTGCCTTGCCCGAGGCCAGCCGCTGGCTGGTGACCTGCGAAGGCGCGTTCAGCTATCTTGCCCGCGACCTTGGCCTGAACGAACTTTACCTTTGGCCGATCAACGCCGACGCCCAGGGGACCCCCCGCCAGGTCCGCGCGGTCATCGACGGCGTGCGCGAAAACGCCATTCCGGCGGTGTTTTGCGAAAGCACCGTGTCCTCCGACCCAGCCGAACAGGTCGCGCGTGAGACGGGGGCGGCCTTTGGCGGTGTCCTCTATGTCGACAGCCTCAGCGCCGAGGATGGGCCGGTCCCGACCTACCTGGACCTTCTCAGGGTCACCACCGAAACCATCGCGCGGGGCCTGGCCCCCGCCGCGGACTGAAAGGGCGCAATGCCGGACGGATCAGACGAGAAGGCAAGCGAAAGGGCAGGGGACGGGATCACCGCCGAAGGGGTGACCGTCACCTACCGCAGCGGCGTCACCGCTCTCCGCGACGCCAGTTTCACGATCCCCCGCGGCTCGATCACCGCGCTGGTCGGGGTGAACGGCGCGGGCAAGTCGACGATCTTCAAGGCGATCATGGGCTTCCTTCCGCTTGCCGCGGGCCATATCCGCCTTCTTGGCATGCCGGTCCGCGACGCGCTGCGCCAGAACCTCGTCGCCTACGTCCCCCAGGCCGAGGAAGTGGACTGGACCTTCCCCGTGCTGGTCGAGGATGTGGTGATGATGGGCCGCTATGGTCGCATGGGCTTCCTGCGCCGCCCCTCCGCAACCGACCGCGCCAAGGTGGACCAGGCGCTGGATCGGCTTGGCCTCACTGACCTCCGCCATCGCCAGATCGGCGAGCTTTCGGGCGGGCAGAAGAAACGCGTCTTCCTCGCCCGCGCTCTCGCGCAAGAGGGCAGGATCATCCTGCTCGACGAGCCCTTCACTGGCGTCGACGTGACGACCGAGGAGCAGATCGTCGCCCTCCTGCGCACCCTGCGCGAAGAGGGCCACGTCATGCTCGTCTCCACCCACAACCTCGGCTCGGTGCCCGAGTTCTGCGACCGCACCATTCTCGTCAAGGGCACCGTCCTCGCCCACGGGCCGACCGAGACGATCTTCACCCGCGACAACCTCGAACGCACCTTCGGCGGCGTCCTGCGCCACTTCACCCTCGGCGGCACCGATCTCCACGATGACGAGGACGCCCGCGAGATCCGCATCATCACCGACGACGAACGCCCCTTCGTCCAGTACGGCCGCAAGGGCGACAAATGACAACCTCCTTCCGGGCGCACCCTCTGGATCAAGGGAACAGGTGCTCAATCCTTCACCTGTCGCGAAATATCCCCGCCGGAGGCAACTCCCGAGCCGCCTTGTGCGTCCTTCACGCACAAGGCGGCGAGACTAGGGCTCTTCGCGCGGCACGCGCTCCGTTTGAAAACCGTTTGCAGCGGGGCATTGCCCGATGATGCTTGAGCCCTTCGCCTACGGCTACATGACCAACGCCATGTGGGTCTCGGCCCTTGTCGGCGGCGTCTGCGGCTTCCTGTCGGCCTACCTGATGCTCAAGGGCTGGTCGCTGATCGGTGACGCGCTCTCGCATTCGGTCGTGCCGGGGGTGGCTGGGGCCTATATCCTCGGCCTGCCCTTTGCGCTGGGCGCGTTCCTCTCCGGCGGCCTCGCGGCAGCGGCGATGCTGTTCCTGTCGTCGCGCAGCGGGCTGAAGACCGATACCGTGATCGGCCTCATCTTCACTGCGTTCTTCGGGCTGGGGCTGTTCCTGATCTCCGTCTACCCGACGTCCATCAGCCTGCAGACCATCACCATGGGCAACATTCTCGCCATCTCGCCCGGCGACACGGTGCAGCTTCTGCTGATCGGGGGCGTTTCGGCCGTCGTGCTGCTCCTCCTCTGGAAAGACCTGATGGTCACCTTCTTCGACGAGGCCCATGCCCGCACCATCGGCCTGCGCCCGGACCTCCTCAAACTGGTGTTCTTCACCCTTCTGTCCGCCTCCACCGTGGCCGCGATGCAGACCGTGGGGGCCTTTCTCGTCGTTGCCATGGTCGTCACGCCCGGTGCCACCGCTTACCTTCTGACCAACCGTTTCCCCCGGCTCCTCACCCTCGCCGCTGCCATCGGCGCTGGGTCCGGGTTCTTCGGCGCCTATCTCAGCTACTTCCTCGACGGGGCCACCGGCGGAGTGATCGTGCTGCTGCAAGCCTGCGCTTTCACGCTGGCCTTCGTCTTCGCGCCAAAGCACGGCATCCTCGCCGCCCGTCGCCGGGGGAGGGAGGGATGATCGAGACCCTGCTCCAGCCCTTCCAGTTCCCCTTCATGCAGAACGCCTTCCTGATCGTGCTGATCGTGGCGCCGCCCTGCGCACTCCTGTCCTGCTTTCTGGTCCTGAAAGGCTGGGCGCTGATGGGCGACGCCGTCAGCCATGCTGTCCTGCCCGGCATCGTTCTGGCGCATCTCGCAGGGCTGCCGCTTCTGCTCGGAGCCTTCGCCGCCGGCCTCGGCTCTTCGCTTCTGACCGGGTTTCTGGCCGACAACAGCCGGGTCAAGCGCGACACCGTCATGGGTGTGGTCTTCTCGTCGATGTTCGCCCTCGGGATCGTGCTCAACACGGCATTCCCGTCCGAGTTTCACCTTGACCACATCCTGTTTGGCAACATGCTCGGGGTGGGGCAGGGCGACCTGATCACCGCCGCCACCATCGCGCTGCCGGTGACGGTGGTGCTGGTGCTGAAATGGCGGGACCTGATGGTCCATGCCTTCGATCCCGCCCAGGCCCAGGTCTCGGGCCTGCGGACGAACGTGCTGCACTACGGTCTGCTCACCATCCTGTCGCTGACCATCGTCGCCACCCTTTCCGCGGTCGGGCTGATCCTGGCCATCGGCCTTCTCATCGCACCGGGGGCCATCGCCTTCCTCCTGGCGCGCCGCTTCGGGTCCATGCTGATCATCGCCACGCTGGTCACCCTTGTGGCGATGTTCACCGGCGTCTGGGCCAGCTTCCACCTCGACTCGGCCCCCGCGCCGACGATCATCCTGGTCCTCACCGCGATGTTCGTCCTCGCTCTGGGGCAGCACCGCTGGCGGGTCCGCGCCCGGTGAACACCCTTTACGCCACACCGCTGCGTGCCTAACCATGGCTGGGCAACTGTGCGGGGCCAAGACCATCCATGACCGAACTGCCCTCGGCCCTGACCCTCGCCGCTGATCGGCAACTGTCCGAGCTTTCCGCCACCCCGCCCAGCCCTGCGAGGCTGGAGCGTCAGCTGCGCCTTCTGGCGAAGTGGCGAGCGCAGGTCCTCGCCAATACTCAAGGGGCACGGATGGGCAACCGCGTTGTCGCGGGCCCCTTCGCGGGCATGGCCTACCCCGTCGGCAGCAGCGAAGGCGGTCGCAGCCCCCGCCTGCTTGGTGCTTATGAGGCCAGCCTCCACCCGGTGATCGGGGCCATTATCGCCCGCTCCTATCCCCAGGTGCTCGATATCGGCTGTGCCGAGGGCTATTATGCCGTGGGCCTTGCCCTGCGGATGCCCAGCACCCGGGTCTACGCTCATGACACCGACCCCCACGCCCGCGCGGCTTGCGCGGCCCTTGCCGCAGCAAACGGGGTGGCCGACCGGGTGATCCTTGGCGCCGAGGTCAGCCATGACGGTCTGGCACTCTGCGCCGCCGCTTCCACGCTTGTCCTGTGCGACATCGAAGGTGCCGAGTTGGCACTGCTCGACCCCGCCCGTGCCCCGGCCCTCCTGCAGGCCGACCTCCTTGTCGAGGTGCATGAGGGGATGCAGCCGGGGCTTCTGGCCACCCTCACCGACCGCTTCAGCGCCACCCACACTGTCACCCGCTTCGACCGCGCCTTGCGCACTGATCTGCTGCCGCCCTGGGCCGACACCCTCTCCGACCTGGACCGCCTCCTCCTCCTGTGGGAGTGGCGCGCCTCCCCCACCCCCTGGCTCTGGATAAAGCGCACATGATGCCGCCCGCAAATGCCGCCATCTGGTTTGCCGCCGATGGCTATGATCCTGCAAAGGGCATCAACGGCCGCCGGGTGGCGGGGGAAAGCTTCCTCAAGGGTTTCTTTCGCCATGGGGTGGTGGACGAGTTTGTCAGCATCGCCCATTCAACCCCGGACCATCAGGCCTTCGCGGCAATGGCGGTGGCTGCGGGTGTAAGCCAGCCCCTCCGTTCCGTGCGGCTTGATGCGCCAGCGCGGCTGGCCCCGGTCGATGTGATCTACCATCCCGCCCCACTGCCGACCCGAGAATGCTGGCGCCGCGCCCCCCATGGCGGTGCCGCCTGGGCGCTTTGCGGCATTACCCACACAACCGCAACCGAGGCGGTGATGCAGGCGATCTTCGACCTGCGCTCCGCCCCGCAGATGCCGTGGGATGCGCTGATCTGCACCTCCCGCGCGGTGCAGCAGTCCATGCTCACGCTGATGGAACTGGCAGAGGCTCACCTCTCCACCCGCTTTCCCGGCGCACAACTCCCCGCGCGCCCGCTGGTCCCGGTGATCCCGCTGGGCGTCGATTGTGACAGCTTCCGTCCCGACGCGGCCATGGGTGCTGCCCTGCGCCAGCGTCTTGGCATCGGCCCGGACGATATCGTGGTCTCCTGCATTTCACGGCTGACGCCGGACGAAAAGTTCGACCCCTATCCACTGTTCCTCGCACTGCAGGCGGCATCCCCGGCGCTAAAAAAGACCGGGGGCCGCTTCCACCTCATCCTCTGCGGTACGTTCCGCGAGCCTGCCGTGTCCGACGCCTTCGCCGAAGGCGCGCGCCGCCTTATGCCGGCGGTCGGCTATCACGCGCTTGACGGGGCAAACGCCGCCGAACGTACCTCCACCCTCTCCGCCAGCCAGATCTTCGTCTTCCCGATCGACAACCTGCAGGAAACCTTCGGGCTTGCGCCGGTCGAGGCGATGGCGGCGGGCCTGCCGGTGATCGTCTCGGACTGGGACGGCATGAAGGACACCGTGACCCCGGACGTGGGCATCCGCATCCCCACGGAAATGCCCGGCCCTGGTGAGGCGCTGCACATCAGCCAGCGCTTCCTGGGTGGGACGGACGGCTATCTGCAATACCTGTCGCAGATGTCCGCTCTGACACGGATCGATGTCGGCTCCCTGACGCAGGCGCTGGTCACGCTCGGCACGGACGCCGAGCTGCGCGCGCGGATGGGGGCCGCCGGGCAGGCCCGGGCGCGCAGGCTTTACGACTGGTCGGTGGTCATTCCCCAGATGCAGGCCCTCTGGGCAGAGCAGGGGGCGATGCTTGCCCATGCCCGCAGCAGCGGCAAGGCCCCGCGCATGGCCGACCCGGCCCGCCTGCCGGTCTGCCCCGCGCCGGAGGTGATGTTCGCGGCCTACCCCAGCCGCCCCGCGCCCGACCACAGCACCCGCCGTCTGCGCGCGGTCAAGGTCGGCCAACTCCCCGACGTGACCGACACCTTCGCCCTGCGCGGCTACATCGCCCGCAAGCGCCTGATCGAAGATCCCGCCCGCCTGCAGTCCATCCTCGCCGCCTGGGCCGCCGCCGGACCGGCGGGCGCCACTCAGCGTGACGTCGCCGCTCGCACCGGCCTTGACGCCCACACCATCGCGCGCTCAACCCTCTGGCTGCTCAAGTACCACTTTCTGGAGGATGCCCCGTGACGGCCTCGACACCCCCCCGCTCCATCCTGATCACCGGCGCAGGTGCCGGAATAGGCCGCGCCACAGCCCGCGCCTTCCTCGCCGCCGGGTGGGAGGTGTCACTCCTCGGCCGCCGCCCGGACAGGCTGGAGGAAACCGCCAACGGTGCCGCCGCCCGCATCCTGCCTTGTGACGTGGGTGATCCCGCAGAGGTGACGGCCGCCTTCGCCAATCTTCCCCGGCTGGATGTCCTGTTCAACAACGCCGGCATCTCCGCCCCCGCCGCCCCGATCGATGAAATCCCGGTGGAGCAATGGCTCGAGGTCAGCCGCACCAATATCACCGGCATGTTCCTTTGCGCCCGCGCGGCCTTCGGCCTGATGCGCCGTCAGACCCCGCGCGGCGGGCGCATCATAAACAATGGCTCGATTTCGGCCCATGTGCCGCGCCCCGGCTCCACCCCCTACACCATGTCGAAACATGCGGTCACCGGCCTTACCCGGACCCTTGGCCTTGACGGTCGCGCCTTCGACATCGCCTGCGCGCAAGTGGACATCGGCAACGCGCTGACCGACATGGCCGCGAAGTTCACCAAAGGTGTGCCGCAGGCAGACGGCGAGACCCGGACAGAGCCGGTTATGGATGTGGATCACGTGGCGCGGATGGTGCTCCACATGGCCAGTCTGCCGCTTGACGTGAACACCCCGTTCGTCACGATCATGGCCCGCGACATGCCCTACCTCGGACGGGGCTAGGGCGTGCCGAACAACTCGCCCAGAACCTCAACGAGGCGCAGCACTTTGCCATTCTGGATTGCGTAATAGATCGTCTTGCCATCGCGCCGGGTGCTGACCAGGCCTTCCAGGCGCAAACGGGCAAGCTGCTGGCTCACGGCCGCCTGCCGCGACTGCAAAAGATGCTCCAACTCGGTCACCGACCGCTCCCCTTGCGCCAGATGACACAGGATCATCAGCCGCCCCTCGTGGCTCATGGCCTTCAGAAACGCCGCTGCCTCGCCGCTGGCACCTACCATGCCCGAGGCCTCGGACGCCGACACAAGCGGCACGACGGACTCTTCAGGCGTCGGATCGAACCGATCAAGCGACATGCGATTTCCTTGTTCAACGTGAGATTGTGAAGATCGTAGCATGGGGGGGTGCGCAACACGAGCGGGGCTTGCCCGCCGCGCCGGGGGAAGGCAAGGTTTCGCCGAACAGCTTTCCGCCGCTCCGCACCCGTTTTCCAACCCCGCCGACCCCCGTGCCTCAAAGGATTCCTCAGATGACCCGCCCGCTTGCCTTCACCGCTTCTGGCCGTTTTTGGCGCGGCAACATCCATACCCATTCCACCCGGTCGGACGGGGTGCTGCCGCCCGAAGAGGTCTGCCGTCGTTACCGCGCCGAAGGCTATGATTTCCTTGCGCTTACCGACCATTTCATCGGCAGCTACGGCTACCCGATCGTCGATACGGTCCCGTTCCGGACCGAAGGCTTCACAACCATCCTCGGCGCCGAGCTTCACTCCGGCGCCATGGCAAATGGCGAGCTCTGGCATATCCTCGCCGTCGGTCTGCCCCCCGGCTTCACGCCCTCGGACAGCCCCGATTTCTACCCGAGGCCCGGCCAGGAAACCGGGCCGGAGCTTGCCGCCCGTGCCGTGGCCTCCGGGGCCTTCGTGGCCGTCGCCCATCCGCAGTGGTCGGGCCTCACGCTTGCGGACGCCCGCTCCATCACCGCCGCCCACGCTGTCGAGATCTACAACCACGGTTGCGCCACCGGCTGCGACCGCCCCGACGGTTTCGCCATCGCTGACCTTCTGCTGACCGAAGGCCGCAAGCTCAACCTCATCGCCACCGATGACGCGCACTTCTCGGAACCCGACCACTTCGGTGGCTGGGTCATGGTGAAAGCCCTTGAAAACACGCCCGAAGCGCTGCTGGAGTCGCTCAAGTCCGGCGCTTTCTATTCCTCGCAGGGACCGCACCTGCATGATGTCCGCCTGGAAGGCGACCATGTCGTGATTGAAAGCTCTGCCGTTGTGTCGGCCATCGCAATCGGCCAGGGCACGGGCGCGAAAGCGGTCCATGGTCACAGCATGACGCGCGCCGAGGTTCCGCTGGTCCGCCTCAACAACTCCCCTTGGGTCCGCGTCGCCGTGATCGATGCTGCCGGCAAACGCGCCTGGTCGAACCCGATCTGGCGCGACTGAACGCACTCTCCTTTCCGGCTTTCTTTCTGCCCAAATATCCCCGCCGGAGGCAAAACCCCCGAGCCTTTTGCGCGTTCTTCACGCGCAAAAGGCGAGACAAAAGGAATGCGGCGGCACGCCGCTCCATCTGCA
>JANPJZ010000233.1:0-2761 GCA_031425795.1 Rhodobacter sp.
CCGGTGCGGGTGGCAGATCACCGTGTCGCCATGCTTGACCGAGGTGACGTTCGAGCCGACATCCTCGACCCAGCCGGCGTTTTCATGGCCCATGATGTAGGGCAGCAGATTGCCGCCCTGATCCATGATGTCCTTCCAGACGCCTTCGATGATGTGCAGGTCGGTGCGGCATAGGCCCGCGGCCCCCACCTTCACGATCACATCGTTCGGGCCCATGATGGTCGGGGGTTTGACCGTCTCGATCTTCAGCTGGACGTTCATCGCGGGGTCGTATTCGTAAAGTCTGGCGGCTTTCATGTCGGCGCCCTTTCTGTTCCTGAGTGGTTATTTCCGGCCAAGCTTTTCGGCGCCGCCGCCCAAGGCCCCGCCAGCGGTCGGGTCCTCGTCTTCTTTGAGATCGGCAATCAGGGTTTCCGTGGTCAGGATCAGCGTCGCCACGGACCCCGCATTCATCAGGGCGGCGCAGGTCACCCGGACCGGATCGACCACACCGGCGACCATCAGGTCCTCGAACCGGCCGGTGGCGGCGTTGTAGCCGTGGTTGCCGGTCATCGCGCTGACCTTGCTGACCACGTCGTTCGGTTCGGCCCCGGCGTTGAAGGCGATCCGCGCAAGCGGCAGGGTCAGGACCGACTGGACCAGTTCCACCCCCTTGCGGATGTCGCCGGTGACGGTCTGGGACAGCGTCGCCAGTGCCGGGGCGACCCGGGCGAGGGCAACCCCGCCACCGACCAGCACGCCCTCTTCGGCTGCTGCGCGGACAGCATTCAGCGAATCCTCGATCAGCTGGATCGTGCGCTTCTGTTCGACCGGGGTCACGCCGCCCGCAAGGATCGTGGCGGTGCCGCCGCACAGCTTGGCGAGGCGCTCCTGCAGCTTGTCCTTGTCGACATTGGGTGGCGCCAGATCATAGAGGCGCTGGACCTGCGCCCGACGTGCCGCGATGGCCTGGGCGTCGCCGTGGCCGCGGATGATCTTCGTGTCGGACTGGGTGGATTCGATCCGGTCGGCCCCGCCCATGTCGTCGCAGGTGATCGCTTCCAGACTGTCGCCCAGATCGCGCGACAGGACCTTGCCGCCGGTGATGATCGCCAGATCCTCCATCATGTTGCGGCGCCAGTGGCCGAACTCGGGCGGGTGAACGACGAGAAACTTGCCGGGGTTGCCAAGCAGCGTCATCAGCACTTCGGGCGAGGTTTCCTCGGACAGGATCACCAGCGGGCGCTTGTCGGCGGCAGCGATGGCCTTGGCCGCGTCCAGCTGGCTGGCGGTCTTCATCTTGATGTCGGTCAGGACGATGTAGGGGTTTTCGACCACGGCCCGCATCGCATCAAGGTCGGTGACCATGTGGTGCGAGATGTAGCCCCGGTCGAAGGCCATGCCGTCGACCACATCCAGGGTCGAGACATTGCCGGTGCCGTAGTCGGTGGTGATGACCCCTTGCGCACCGACGCGGCGGAAGGCTTCGGCCACGAGCGACCCGAGGTCAGCATCGGAGGCGCTGATCCGGGCCACGGCGGACAGCATCGCGTCATCGGTGGCGGGTTTGGCGGCAGACCGCAGCGCCGAGGTCGTGGTCTCGACTGCAAGCGCAATGCCACGGCAAAGATCCACGGGCTTGGCGCCCTTGTCGATCAGCGCGACACCTTGCTGGATCATGCCGTTGGCCAGCACGATGGAGGTGGTGGTGCCGTCGCCTGCCACGTCATTCGTCTGCATGGACACTTCGCGCACCACCTGCGCACCCATGTTCTCGAACCGGTCGAACAGCTCGATCTCGGAGGCGATGGAGACCCCGTCCCGACTGATCAACGGCGTGCCGATCGGCCGGTCGATCATCGCGTTCATGCCCATCGGGCCCAGGGTGGATTCAACTGCGGCGCTGAGCCTTTGCACCCCGTGGGCCAAGGCGCGGCGGGCGTCATTTCCGTGGATCATGAGTTTCGGCATCGTGTCCTCCTGCGCCTTGGACGGCTATTGAAACGTTCTGGTCGAGTTGGCCCCGTCAGGCAGGTCGGCGGGCACGAAGTCCACCAGCACCGGCACGTCCCCTGACAGGTCGGCCTGCTTGTAGCGGCTGGCCTTCAATCCCCGGCAAAGCGAGCCGGAAAACTCCATGTTGATCCGCACGGACCGCAAAAGCTCCATGTAGGTGCGGAAACCCTCTGCGGTCAGCGGCATGCCGTCATAGTCCGGCAGGGCCCGGTCGGATGGTTGCCGGGCCAGTCCCTTAGCCTTCAGGATCGCCAGATAACGCCCGTTCTGGCGAGCGTCTTCCGGGTCTGGAAACGCGACGGCCTCCAGTTCGTCCAGGGTCATGTCGACCAGCCATTCCGGCGAATAGGTCAGCGCCAGCAGCGCCTTGATCACCACTTCCTGACGGCGCTGAAACGCCTTGCGGTCGAACTTTTCGCGCAAGTCGGACAGATCTTCGCCGGGATGCAGGTCTTCGAACACCGACCCGAAACTGCGACCGGCGTTGATCGCCGCGTTCATCTCTTCCGCCGCCATGTGGTCATGCAACGTGACCACGGCCTGCGTGACCCAGGGCAGGACCTCGATCTCGCGCTTGATGCTTTCGGCCATGAGGAAGGCGAAGTTGGGCGAGCACCAGTAGGTCGGCAGCCGGAAGCTGACCTGCACCTCGCGGGGGGTGTCGTCGTGAAGGGAAGGGGTGATGGACACCGCCTCGACGAAGCCGAGATCGGTCACGGCCTCGTCAAGTTCGGGGTCCATCACCAAGTCCAGCCGCGCCCAGACC
>JANPJZ010000234.1:0-3704 GCA_031425795.1 Rhodobacter sp.
CTGCTTGCCAAAATCATCGCCCGCAGCATCGACCGCTTCCTTGGCAACGACCGAAGCAAAGTTCAGCGCCATGACGTGCAGGAAGGTTGCGTCGGGGCGGGAGAGCGTGATCTTCACCGTCAGCGGATCGACCACTTCGACACCCGACAACCCGCCCTCTCCCGCAGCGTCAAAGCCCGCGATGGCCCCGAAGAACCCCGCGCCGGGCGACTGGGTTGCAGGGTTGGTCACGCGGTCCAGCGAGTATTTCAAATCGTCAGCCGTCATCTCGCGACCGTTGTGGAACTTGACCCCGGCGCGGAGCTTGAAGGTGTAGACCAGACCGTCGGGCGAGATTTCATAGCTCTCTGCCAGACCGGGCCGCAGCTCGGTCGTGCCGGGCGTGTAGTCCATCAGCCCGTCGAAGAGCGACTTGATCATCGACCAGTTCTGCCAGTCATAGCCAATCGCCGGGTCTAGGGTGGCGACGTCATCCTTGTAGGTGACGGTGATGCTGCCGCCGGGCTTGGCAGCCGGGTCGGGCGTGTAGTCCTGCGCCAGGGCAGGCAGGCCAAGCGCCAGCATGACGGCAGTGGAAGCGAGAAGTTTCTTCATTTTGGTTCTCCTGTTGGGTTAGCGAAGTTTGATCAGCGAAGTTTGATCCGGGTGTCGATGAACGGGGCGATAAGGTCGGCCAGCAGGTTGCCGAGCACGATGGCGAAGGCGGAAACCAGGGTGACGCCCATGATGATCGGGATGTCGACCCGCTGGATCGCCTGCCAGGCCAGTTGCCCGATGCCGGGCCAGCCGAACACGCTTTCAACCACCACGATCCCGCCCATGAAGATGCCGATGTCGATGCCGATCATCGCGATCACCGGCAGGATGGCGTTCGGCAGCGCGTGGCGCAGGACGATCCGGCCACGGGTCAGCCCCTTGGCCCGCGCGGTGCGGATGTAATCCGCCCGCAGCACGTCGATCATGCTGGACCGCATCATGCGGGAATACCAGCCGGACCCAAGGATGCCCAAGGTGATCGCGGGCAACACCAGATGCGCAAAGGTCCCGTAGCCGCCGATCGGAAACCAGCCCAGCTTGACCGCGAAGACATAAAGCAGCAGCAGGCTCACCACGAATTGCGGGGCCGAGACGGTGACGAAGGAGGTGACCATCAGCACCTGATCCACCGCCCTGCCCCGCCAAAGCGCGCCGACAATGCCCATCGTCAGGCCCAGCACCAGCTCGCAGGTGATGGCGCCCAGCATCAAAAGCAGCGTGGCGGGCAGGCGTGACCAGATGAGCTCCGCCACCTCGGTCTTCTGCAGGTAGCTCCGGCCCATGTCGCCCTGCACTAGACCGCCCAGATACCGCGCGTATTGCACGATGAAGGGTTGATCGAGGCCGAGTTGCTGGCGGATATTCTCGACTGTCTCTGCCGTCGCCGAACGTCCGGCAATCTGGCGGACCGGGTCGGCGGGCAGGACGAAGAGGAGGAAGAAGGTGATGAAGCTGACCCCAAGAAGGATCAACGCAGACTGGATCAGGCGGCGAAGGAGATACCCGGCCATTTAGTCGCGCCCCCGCTGCGTCGGGTCCAGCACATCGCGCAGCGCGTCGCCCACAAGGTTGAAGGCCAGCGCCAGCAGGATGATCGCTGCACCGGGAATGAAGACCAGCCAGGGGGCCGACTGGAAGTAGGTCTGGTTCTCGAAGATGATGTTGCCCCAGCTTGCGGTTGGCGGCCGCACGCCGACGCCTAGGAAGGACAGCGTCGCCTCCAGAAGGACTGTCGTCGAAATCCCCAGCGTGCCCCAGACGATGATCGTCGGCAGCAGGTGGGGAAGGATGTGGCGGAAGAGGATGCGGCCTGTGCTGGCCCCCAGCGTGCGTTCCGCCGCGATGAAGTCCCGCGTGGCAAGCGACGATGTCTCGGTATAGATCACCCGTGCCGTCTGCACCCAGTTCACCAGCGCGATGACCATGGCCACGATCCATAGAGACGGTTGGAAGATCGCAGCAAGACAGATTGCAAGAAGGAGTGCGGGGAAGGCCATCATCAGATCGGTGAAGCGCATCAGCACCGCGCCGATCCAGCCCCGAAAGAAGCCTGCGGTGATGCCCACCAGCGTCCCGATCAGCAGAGCCAACCCATTCGCCACCACCCCGATGATCAGCGAGGTCTGCGCGCCGTATAGCAACCGGCTGAACAGGTCGCGGCCCAGAAGGTCCGTCCCAAGCAGGAACTGTCCGCCGGGCGGCATCGGAGAACCCTCAAGCGTCAACCCGTCGAACATCTGGTCGTTCGGGTCGAACGGCGCGAGCCAGGGCGCGAAGGCGGCCCCGCCCACCACCAACGCAATCAGCACCAGCCCGAACATGGCCAGCTTGCGCCGCATCAGCCGGGCAAATGCGCCCTGTGGGGGTGCGCTATCCGCGCTGATGTCGGTCATCCGGCCCCCCGTGACTGGCGACGATCCGCGCGGCCGCGTCCTCCATGCTGATCCGCCAGGCCATCGCCATCTGCCGCAGTTGCGCGTAGGCCTCCGCATCCGACTTGCCCCGCGCGGCCAGAAGGGTCACCGCCCGCACCACGGTCTGCCGGTCATCCAGGCGGCGGCGCAGATCGGCAATCTCGGCCGACAGGGCCTTCTGGGCATCGAACGCGTCCCGCGCGATGAGGAGCGCGGAGTAAGCCCCGTTGTCGCCAACCGGCTTCAGCAGTTGCGCATGCGACCCGGCCTTCAGCGACCATTCGATCCGCCCCGGAGCCTCGGACCCGATCAGCGCTACCATCGGGATTGGCGGCTGCCCTGCCTCCCACGGGAACATCCCGTCATGGCTCATGTCGGCGTCAAAGAAGATATAGTCTGCGGCCATCGCATCGGCCCCAAGCTCCGGCCAGGCCTGCGTCACCTGCAACCCGATTGCCGTCAGCTGCCGCGTCAGCGCCTGCACGGTGGGGTGCGGGCGGTGCAGGATGATCGCCTGCGCGCCGCCAAGGTTCGGGATGCGGATCGGGCGGCGCTTCACGACACCACCCGCAACATCGGGGCTGGCATATGCTTGCTGCGCGTGAGGTAAGGGTCACCCGCCACCGCCTCCAGCCGCTTGATCGGCTGGAACGCCTCACCCTGCACGCGGGCGATGATGACGGGCAGGACCGTATGGTGCGTCTCGGGGTCCACGATCCCGCGGCCCCGGTCCCCCGCCAGAAGCTGCGACAGCGGCAGAGCTTCGGCCCCCTCACGCCCCGACAGCAGCCGCGCCAGCTCCATCACCGCCGAAAACGCCGCCGCCTCATGCGACGATCCGAAGTTGCCAAGTCCCGGCACGCCCTGGAAGTATGGCCCTGCCGCCACCAACCCTTCCGCCGCCAGCCCCAGGGCGGGAAGCTCGCATTCGGTCAGGTTGCAGGACAGCACCGGGCAGTTGCCGGGCAGAAAATGCGCGTCCTCAAGCCCCAACGCGCGATACGCCGCCATGAACTCATAGGACGACGGCCCGATCAACGAATTCAGGATGAAATCGGGCCGGGCAAAGCGCAGCTCCTCGATCATCCGGCCTACATCGCGTGAGCCGATGGGAAGATAGCGGTCGCCCATCACTTCGCCCCCCGCCGCAGTGATCCGCTCACGGGCAAGGCGGTTCATTTCCCAGCCCCAGATGTAGTTCGACCCCACAAGGTAGGCCCGCCGCCCATGTGTGGGCATCACCCAGTCCAGCAG
>JANPJZ010000235.1:0-1757 GCA_031425795.1 Rhodobacter sp.
TCGATCGAGTAGAAGGATTGCAGGAGAAGTGCGGCGAGGGAGCCGAGGTAGACGACGCCCAGCCAGAGGAGAGGGGGCGTGATGAGCAGGAGGAGGAGGAGGTTGGGACGACGCCAGAAGAGGCCCGTCAGACGGTCAGCGATGCCGCGCGGGGGCAGGATGGCGGTCATCGCGGGGACCCTTGGCCGACAAAATCCTTGAAGGAAGGATTTTGGGCGCCTGTCTGGGCGGCCGGGCGCGGGGGGCTGAAGGCGAAGCCTCCGGCGGGGATATTTGGAGACATGGAATGGCCGAAGGACAGGCTCACTTTCTGTCTGAAGGTATCTCCGCGATTAGGGACGCAAGGCGCGAGGGGGAGGCGCTCTCCTTGACAGTGGGGCAAGGCGGGCCGGGGGGTCATACGCCCCCCATCAGGTGCAGGGCCTGGGGGTCGAAGGTGATGGCGGTCATGTCGCCTTCGGCCGGGACGGGGTCGCCGGCGGGGACCAGGGCGGCAAGGTCGGTGCCTTGCGCGTCGATCACCACGCGGGTGCCGGAGCCGAGGTAGCGCAGCGCGGTGACGCGGCCGGTGACGGGGCCGGTGGCGGCGAGGCGCGTGGCCTCGGGGCGGAGCGAGGCCCAGGCGGCCGGACCGCCGAGCGCCTGGGTCAGCGCGGGGGGCAGGACATTGGAGGAGCCGACGAAATCGGCGACGAAGCGGGTGGCGGGCCGGTCGTAGATCTCCTTCGGGGTGCCGATCTGGGCGATGCGGCCTTCGTTGAAGACGGCGAGGTGGTCGGCCATCGACAGCGCTTCGTGCTGGTCGTGGGTGACGAAGACGAAGGTCAGGCCAAGGCGGTGCTGGAGCGCCTTCAACTCGTCCTGCATCGCCTCGCGCAGCTTCAGGTCCAGCGCGCCGAGGGGTTCGTCAAGCAGGAGCACGCGGGGTTCGTTGACCAGCGCACGCGCCAGTGCCACGCGCTGGCGCTGGCCGCCGGACAGTTGCGCGGGCTTGCGGTCGCCGTAGCTGTCAAGCTTGACGAGGGCTAGCATCTCTTCGGCGCGGGCGTGCCGGGCGCTGCGGCCCATGCCCTTGACCATCAGACCGTAGGCCACGTTGTCGCGCACGTTCAGATGCGGGAAGAGGGCGTAGTCCTGAAACACCGTGTTCACGTTGCGCAGATGTGGCGGGGTGTTCGACACGTCTTCGCCGAAGATCCGGATCGTTCCGCCGGTGGGCTTTTCAAAGCCGGAGATCAGGCGCAGGCAGGTGGTCTTGCCCGAACCCGAGGGCCCGAGCATTGCGAAGAACGACCCCTCGGCAATGGTCAGGTCGACGCTGTCGACGGCCTTTACAGGGCCGAAATGGCGAGAGACGGCGCGGAATTCGACGGCAGAAGTCATGAGATGATGAGGCCGATCTGGTGGAGGCCCCCCACCCCAGCCCTCCCCCACGAGGGGGGAGGGAGGCGCGGGGGTCGGCGGCGGGAGCGGGCTTCGTGCGACGTGCCTTCCCGCAAGCTGTGCGGAGGACAGGCAGTGGGGGGTGGCTGACCACCCCCCAAGTGGCTTGACGTTACCGCCCGCCGATCACGCCGATGTAGTCCGAGACCCAGCGGTAATAGGGCACGCACATCCCCTCGCCCTGGCTGCAGTTCGACACCGGGGTGGTCCAGAACCTGATCTTGTCGAAGTCATCAAGACCATTCTTGGTGCAGCCCTCGGCTGTCTGCATCCCGCGCCCATCGGTGCAGGCAGCAAGCACGGCCGGGTTGGCG
>JANPJZ010000236.1:0-7614 GCA_031425795.1 Rhodobacter sp.
GCCTGGCGCAAGGAGAGTGCAGCGTCATGCATCGTTTGCGCGCCGGTCCGGTCACCCATCGCAAGCTTCAGGTCGCCGATCTTCTCATATGACACCCCGAGGTCACGCTGGCGCGGCAGGTTTTGCGGATCAAGCGCCACGATGCCTTCACGCAAGGCGCGTGCGCGTTCCTGAGCGGCAAGAGCGGCCGCAAGGTCGTCCTGACCGAGGTAAAGGTCGCCAAGACGTTCGTGGCTGACAGAAAGGTCGCGCTGCCAAAGCATGTTCGTCGGGTCAATAGCGGCGAGCTTTTCGCGAATAGCGACCGCCGCCTGATGGGCAAGCAGGGCAGAGTCGATGTCGCCGCGCAGGCCGTTGATGTCGCCGATCCGCTCGTAGGTCACCGAGAGGTCACGCTGCCGCAACTTGTTGTCGGGGTCGAGCGCGGCAAGTTCCTCGCGGATCGCCAGGGCTTTGCCGTATGAGTCGAGGCCCGCGTCGTAATCCCGGTCCGCAACAAGGATGTCGCCGATCCGCTCATAGCTGACCGAGAGATCCCGCCGAATGGTTTCGTCACCCGGAAACTTCGCAACCAGATCTTCGGTCACCTGCAGCGACACTGCATAGGCGCGGCTGGCTGCGATCTGGTCGCCCATGGCCATCAGCACATCGCCGACCCGTTCCTGAGTGAAGGCGACGTCGCGCAGATAGGTCGTGTTCAAGGCGTCCATCGCCAGAAGGGCCTCGGCGATGGCAAGCGCCTCCTGGTGGGCCTCAAGCGCACCGGCAAAGTTGTTGCGGGCAAAGCGGATCTCGCCAACCTTGTTGCGGGCGACCTGCCGGTCGCGCATCAGTTCCACATCGTCAGGCATCTGGTCGGCCTGCCACTGCGAAAACTCCAGCGCAGAGGAGAAGGCGGCTTCGGCCTCGTTCAGATAGCCTTGCTGCTGCAGCACGTTGCCGACGCTGTTGAGCGACCAGACCAGCTCGCGCACCCAAGGCACATCGGTAGGCGTAGCCTCGACCCGGGCTTGGGCAAACTGGCTGCGGCGGGTGAAGGCTTCCAGGGCCGCACGGGTGTTGCCGGCCACCAGTTGCAATTCGCCAAGGTCAAGCAGGGCGGTCATGTAGGTGAACTGGGTTTCCCGCTCAAGCTCGTCAGGGGCCACCTCGCCGTAAAGGGTGACGGCCTTGTCAAGGTCGGCGATTGCAAGGTCATAGCGCAGGTCGGTGCGGGCGGCGTTTGCGTTCAGGAGATGGGTCGCCGCCTCTGACACGGTGCGCGACAGATAGGTAGCGCGGATCGTGGTGCGGGCCGTGGCGTCGATCTCGGCCGCTTTGGTCAGAAGCGAGCGGGCAGCGTCGAAGGCCCCCAGGGTCAGTTGCTCCTCGGCCTGGGCGCGCAAGTCGGCCACGCGGGGATCGTCGGATCGAAAGCGCTGCAGCTCGGTCTGGAACGCCTCGTAGGACAGGGCCGCTTCCATCAGCAGGCGGGCGCGTTCCTCGGGCGTCTGCCCGGCAAGGTCGGCCGACAGGAGGGCTGCATAAAGCGGAGCCAAGGGCAGGTTGCGCTCTGCGGCGAGCGTCTCCACCTCGGCACGAAGGTCAGGGGTCAGGTCGGCCATGGCGATCAGCAACTGGTCACGCTCGGGCAGGACACCCTGGCCGGTGATGAACACAAGTTCCGGCAGGCCGCTTTCGATGTAGGGCAACTGCTTGCCACGGCTGCGGTCATAGACGTCCTGCTGGACCAGCGTCAGCGCGGTGCGCAGCTCCACCCCGGCGGTGCCAAGATGACGGACGAGCGCTGCGGTGAAGGGCGAGTTCTTCTCATCCCCGTCCGAAGCGGTTTCGTTTGGTGCTGCGGCGAAGGCAAAAAGGACGCCATCCGCACGCCCGATCCGGCCAAGCCCCGGGGTTGCGGCAGCAGGGATGTTCGGCGCGTCATCATCCAGCGCCCCAGCGCCCCGCCCCTCCGTGCCACCCCCGGCGAAAGGGTCGTCCCGGCAGGCATCCAGAAGCACGATCGCGACCGGGGCCACGGCACGCAGCGCAGCCTGTGCCTCGGACAGGGGAAGGGCCGTGGCGGCCAGCTTTTCCACCGTCGAGGCATCGGCATCGGTCGGCAGAAGGTAGTTCACCCCGTCCAGCGCCACGCCATGGCCGGCGAAGAACAAAAGTGCCACATCGGCCCCGGCAGCGTCCTGGGTGAAATCCTCCAGCGCGCGGCGCATCCGGCGCAGGTCACGGTCAGTTTCGACAAACACCTCGAAGTCGAGCGATTCCAGCAGGTCTTCCATCGCGCGCGCATCGTTGGCCGGGTTCGAAAGCGGGCGGATCAGTTGGTAATCCTCGGCCGCAAGAACCAGGGCCACCCGCTTTTCCGCAAGGGCCGCAGTCACCAGCCCCAGCCAGACCAGAAGACCCAGACCCAGACGCCACATCATTGCCCAAACCCCTCTGCGCGCGGTGCAGTCTGGCCAAGCCTGACCATACGGTCAAAGGAAAAAGCCCGTCATCCCGTGCAGCGCACGCCGGTTTCAAAGTGGCCAGGCGCGCAGGCATGAGGCAGTGCGGCGCCGAGAACTGGCAAGTGGGCAATTCCGCCCCTCAGGCGGCGGCTTCCTCGGTCTCTTCCTCGGCCGACTGGCGTTCCCACATCTGGGCATAGCGACCCCGGCGCGCCAGGAGTTCCTCGTGTCGGCCCTGTTCGACGATCTGGCCAGCTTCCAGCACAATGATGAGGTCGGCGTCCGCGATGGTCGACAGCCGGTGCGCGATGGTGATGACGCTGCGGCCCTGCCCCATGTCGCGCAAGCTGTCCTGGATCGCCCGTTCGGTCTGCGTGTCCAGGGCGCTTGTTGCCTCATCCAGGATCAGGAGGGGCGGGTTCTTCAGCAGGGTGCGCGCAATGCCCACCCGCTGCTTCTCTCCGCCGGAAAGCTTCAGGCCGCGCTCTCCGACCGTCGTCTCATACCCCTGCGGCAAGCTGGCGACAAAGTCATGGATCTTGGCCGCCCTTGCCGCCGCCTCGATCTCGTCCCGGCTGGCCCCGGCCCGACCGTAGGCGATGTTGTAAAGCACGGTGTCGTTGAACAGCACCGTATCCTGCGGCACGACGCCGATCGCCTGATGCAGCGTGGCCTGGGTGACCTGGCGGATGTCCTGCCCGTCAATCCGGATCGCGCCGGACTGGATGTCGTAGAACCGGAACAGAAGCCGCCCGATGGTCGACTTGCCCGAGCCGGAGGTGCCCACAAGCGCAACCCGCTCCCCCGGACCGACGCGGAAGCTGATGCCCTTCAGGATCTCCCGGTCTGCCTCATAGCCGAAGTGGACCTTCTCAAAGACGATCTCGCCGCCGCTGACCACCAGGGGCTTTGCGTCCGGCGCATCGGTCACCTCGGCCGGCTGCCCCAGAAGCCCGAACATCTCGCCCATGTCGACCAGTGCTTGCCGGATCTCGCGGTAGACCGTGCCAAGGAAGTTCAGCGGCATGGTGATCTGGATCATGTAGGCGTTGACCATGACGAAGTCGCCCACGGTCAGGGTGCCAGCCTGCACGCCGAACGCGCTCATCACCATGACGATCACAAGACCCGTGGTGATCAGCGTCGCCTGGCCGACGTTCAGGAAGGACAGGGACTGACCGGTCTTGACCGCAGCCGTCTCATACTGCTGCATCGCGCCATCGTAGCGGTCAGCCTCACGCGTTTCCGCGTTGAAATACTTGACGGTTTCAAAGTTCAGCAGGCTGTCGATCGCCTTTTGGTTGGCATCGGTGTCCTGGTCATTCATCTCGCGCCGCAGCTTCACGCGCCATTCGGTGACCTTGAAGGTGAAGGCGACATAGAGCGTGATCGTCACGATGACGACGGCGGCATATTCCCAGCCGAAGACCAGCGCGAAGATGACCGAGACCATGGTCAGTTCCAGGATCAGCGGCCCGATGGAGAAAAGCAGGAAGCGCAGCAGGAAATCGACGCCCTTCACCCCGCGCTCGATGATGCGGGACAGGCCCCCTGTCTTGCGGGTGATGTGATAGCGCAAGGACAGGCGGTGTATGTGGGTGAAGGTCTCGATCGCCAGCCGCCGGATGGCGCGTTGACCGACCCGGACGAAGATCGCATCCCGCAACTCGCCAAAGACGACCGCGCCCAGTCGGGCGAGCCCATAGGCGACCACCAGACCAGCCGCGCCAAGGCCAAGCGTCAGGCCCAGGTCAGGCGTATCGCCCGACAGCGTGTCGACGGCCAGCTTGTAGACCCATGGGGTGCTGACCGACACAAGCTTGGCCAGAAGCAGGAACACCAGCGCCAGCACGACCCGGCGTTTGACCCAAGGCTGCCCCTCGGGCCAAAGGTAGGGGGCCACCCGGCGCAGCGTCGAGATCCCGGAGGACGACTGTGCCGGGATGTCGGCGGAGGTGGCAGTGGATCGGCGCATTGTCGGCTCCCATTCAGCCCAAGGGCTACCCGTCAACGGAGATTGCGGGACGGCTCGGCTTGGGCTAATGTTATTTCAACGGTTCTTGAATAGTTGAACGATGGGGGGAAGTAAAGTGCATCGCAGTCAGGCCCTCGCCGCCCTTGGTGCCTTGGCGCATGAGACACGGCTGGACCTCATCCGGTTGCTGATCCCGACGGGAACGGCTGGTATGCCTGCCGGCCAGATTGCGCAAGCCCTTGGCTTGGCGGCACCGCGTCTGTCGTTTCACCTTTCAGCCCTGGAGCAGGCCGGGCTGCTGCAATCGCGCAAGGTCGCGCGCAATGTGATCTACAGCGTCGATGCAACCGGCGTCGGCCAGACCATCTCGTATCTTCTCAACGACTGCTGCTGCGACCACCCCGAGGTGCTGGCGGCGTGCCGCCATCGGCCTGACACGGTCAGCGGTCAGGGCGCCGCGCTGCCCGGAACAGACAGGACCTGACCAGGGTAGATCAAATCCGGGTTGACGATCTTCTCGCGGTTGGCTTCGAAGACCTGCACGTACATTACGCCGTCACCGTAGGTGTCCTGCGCAATTCCCCAAAGCGTGAAGCCGGGTTGAACGGTGATGGTGACAAGCGCAGGCACCGGGTCAGCGGCCTGGGCTGCCGGCGCTGAGGTCGGGGCTTCTATGACGGCGGGGCTTTGCGCTTCGGCCACGACCGCATCCGCTTCGGGTGCGGCAGCGGCATCAGGGGCTGCGTCGCTTGCTGGCAGGTCCGGGACAGGTGCGGCTGCCACGGCCTCAGTGTCAGCTACCGTTTCGGGGGCTTTGGCACCTTCTGGTACCGTCACCGGGTCCACTGTGGAGGCAATGACGGTTTCCCCCGCTTCCGGCGCTCTTTCCACAGGCTCCAGCGCAGGTTGCGCTGCAGCCGCAATCGCGAGGTCTTCAAGCGTCTCGCGCTGGAACGGCGTCTCGAACCGCGACGTCACCGTTCCGGCCCCATTCACCTGATCCACTCGTAGCGTGTAGATCCCCGGCGGAGTGTCTCCAAGGGTGACCTGCCATTGCCCGCCGTCAGGCACCGTCGCGCTGGCCCGCTCGGCATTGTCGACATAAAGCCGCAGACCCGCCCCGGCCGTCCCCCGCCCGCCCACGAGCACCTCGCCTTCGGGCGTGTAGGCGATGGTGTCGATCATGACGTGTGCCACCGCAGCCTCGTCGGCCGGCAGCGCGTCCTGCACCACGACGGCACCGTCCCCCGTGACCATGACCGCCTGGGGAGGTTGAGCCGCAGCCTCTGCCGCCGCAGCATCCCCCTCGGCTGGAGCGGCGGGCATCTCCGCGCTTGCCACCTCCGTCTCCGGGACAGCCTCAGGCTTCCCCACGATTGGTGCAATGGCAACCAATGCTTCCGACAGGACAGGGGCCTCCCCCTTCGGTGTCATCGACAACCGCATCAGGCTTGGGCTGGCATTTGGGGCCAGGGTGAAGAGCAGCGCAAACTCGCCCGCTGCATCGGCTGCGCCGGTGGCCACGGTGGCTCCGTCCACCAGAATGCTGACCTCGGCCTCTGGCACGGCGAGACCCGCAACCAGAGCCTCCCCGTCAGGCGCCACGCGCCAGGTGTCGATCTGCGGCAAGCCGGGTGCAGCGGCTGCTTCCGCATCCGGCAGGGTCGCGGCCGATTCCGCGGCAGCCGGCGCCGCCGCGGGTTCGGCCTGCGGGGCCGGCTCCGGCATCGGCGGGCGCATCACCTGCCAGCCCATGTACCCGACCCCCAGCGCCAGCACCGCAGCGGACCCCAGGATCAGCCCCCGCGTGCCCTGCCCCAAGCCGTTCCAAGCCGACATCCGCATCTCTCCCCCGGCGCGCCGCGTCCGCGTCGCTTTCCTATTCTCAGGAATCTTTATATCTCTGGCTAAAGCAACCGTTTTCAGGGCCCGGCATGTCCAAGTTATCCCTCTGCGTCTTCTGCGGGTCACGCTCGGGCTTTCGCCCGGCCTATCGGCAGGCCGCCGAGGACCTCGGCTCGGCCATCGCGCGAAATGGCTGGCGGCTGGTCTACGGTGCCGGCGATGTGGGCCTCATGGGCGAAGTTGCCCGCGCCGCGATCGGGGCGGGGGCGACCAGCCTTGGCGTGATCCCGGTGCATCTCCTCGCACGTGAGCAGGGCAAGCGCGACCTCTCGACCCTCGTCGTGACCGAGGACATGCATGAGCGCAAGAAGGTCATGTTCATGAACTCGGACGCGATTGTCGTCCTGCCGGGCGGCGCGGGATCGCTGGACGAATTCTTCGAGGTCACCACCTGGGCGCAGATCGGGCTTCACGCCAAGCCGATCTACCTTCTGGACATCGACGGGTACTGGCAGCCGTTGCGGACCCTGATCCGCCACATCGTGACCGAGGGCTTTGCCGACCGGTCGCTGCACAACCTGTACCAGATGGTGCCCGACGTCCCCACGCTGGAGGCCGCACTTCTTGACCTGCCCGTCCGGCAGGCCCCCGGCGCTGCGCTCTGACAGGGGGGGTCAGGTGGACAGCCCGCAGATCGCCTTCGTCACCATGGTCCGCGACGACCATGTGTTCCTGAAGCTTTGGGTCGAGTATTATGCCCGCCACGTGCCCCGTCAGCACCTGTTCATCCTGCTCGACGGCTTTGACCAGAGCGCACCCCCCTTCACCGCAGGCTGCCAGATCATCACCCTGCCCCGCCTTGCGCCCGGCCCCGGCTGGGACATGCGCCGCTGGACGATGCTTGCCGACTTCAACGCAACCCTGCTGGGACGTTTCGACGTGGTCGTGCTGAACGACGTGGACGAGATCATCGTGCCCGACCCGACCAGTGGGCTCAGCCTCATGACGGCCCTCGCCCGCGCGACCGAACTGGGCGTGCTAACCCCTTTTGCCGTGGATGTGGTCCACCGGTATGACCTTTGCCCCGAGCCCCTGGACCCAGGCAGGCCCATCCTGCGGCAGCGCCCGCATGTGCGGGTGCACTCGTCCTATTCCAAGCCATGCATCACCAGTGTCCCGGTGCGTTGGTCACTTGGCGGCCATCAGTCGGACTATCCGACGCTGAACCTCGACACCGGGTTGTTTCTCTTTCACCTGCGCTTCATTGACCGTGACATGCTGCTGGCCCGCCAAGCGACGCGCATCGCGATCACGAAGGGCGGACGCGAGGATGCGTCCATCGTG
>JANPJZ010000237.1:0-30085 GCA_031425795.1 Rhodobacter sp.
GGCCTGGCGGGGGTCCATGGGAACGGGGCCCCCCGGGGGGGTGCGGCCGAGGGAAAGCTTGATCGGGCCGGCGGGGCGGGCGAGGATGGTGCGGGTTCCGCTTCGTGAGGTCCGCCCGTGAACGTCGCTGCGCCCAAGCTCAGGACGCCGGAGGTCGACTGCGTCGACTGCCCGATCCGGCACCGCGCGGTCTGCGCGACATGCGCCCCGGACGAGCTGAGCCGGCTCGAGGAGATCAAGTACTACAAGACCTATGGCGCCGGGCAGCCCATCGCCTTCGCCGGCGACGAGATGGGGTTCGTGGGCTCGGTGGTGAAGGGCGTGGCGACGATCAGCCAGACCATGGCCGATGGGCGCAAGCAGATGGTGGGGCTCCTGCTGCCCTCGGATTTTTTGGGCCGGCCGGGGCGGGCGACGACGCCCTACGACGTGCAGGCGGCGAGCGAGGTGACGCTCTGCTGCTTCCGGAAGAAACCCTTCGAGGCGCTGATGCGGACCACGCCGCACGTGGCCGAGCGGCTTCTCGACATGAGCCTCGACGAGCTGGATGCCGCGCGGGAGTGGATGCTGGTCCTGG
This sequence comes from Rhodobacter sp., assembly GCA_031425795.1. Classification (GTDB taxonomy): domain Bacteria; phylum Pseudomonadota; class Alphaproteobacteria; order Rhodobacterales; family Rhodobacteraceae; genus Tabrizicola. The sequence continues at coordinate 578 of JANPJZ010000237.1, forward strand.
GCCGCAAGACCGCGCGGGAGAAGATCGCCTCGCTGATCTCGATCATCGTGCGGCGGGAGACGTCGCTGCAGGTGCGGCGGCCGAAGGGGCTGCTGTCCATCGATCTGCCCCTGACGCGGGAAGAGATGGCGGATTACCTTGGCCTGACGCTGGAGACGGTGAGCCGGCAGATTTCCGCGCTGAAGAAGGACGGGGTCATCATCCTTGAGGGCAACCGGCACGTCACAATTCCAGACATCGACCGGTTGCTGGAAGAGGCGGGGGATGACAGTGACGGGGGGATGCTGGTTTAGGATGTCCCGGCCCGGGACATGACCGCAACCTATTGTTTTCACTCAGCTCCACATCTGCATTAACCCCATCTTAGGGCTACGGATCCCCAAACCGGTGATTTCATGCTAAGCTTTCACACCTGGGATGTCTTCACCGACCGCGCCTTTTCCGGCAATCCGCTTGCCATCGTGCTGGGGGCCGACGGCCTGACCACGGCGCAGATGCAGACCATCGCGCGTGAGTTCAACCTCTCTGAAACGATCTTCGTGCAGGCCCCGGCGAACCCAGGCCACACCGCCCGCGTCCGCATCTTCTTTCCGACAGCCGAGATTCCCTTTGCCGGCCATCCGACGATCGGCTGCGCGATCCACCTTGCCACCGCGCAGGCCGGGGCAGAGGACTTTGAGCGCGATCTGGTGCTGGAGGAGGAGGCGGGACTGGTGCCCGTCCACGTCTCGTGCCGGGAGGGGGCGGTGCGGGCCGAGTTCGTGGCACCGGTGGTCCCGCATGGGGTGGCGAACGCGCCGGACGGGGCGGCGGCGCTGGATGGGGGGCTGCTCGCGGCCGCACTGGGCCTGAGCCCGGAGGACATCGGTTTTGGCGCGCATCGGCCGGGCCTGTGGCAGGGCGGGCCGCGGTTCCTTTATGTGCCGGTGGCAAGTCTTGACGTTCTGGCACGCGCCCGCCCGATGGAGCCGGGTTGGACCGGCCAGATGCGTGCAGGCGGCGTGGACAGCGCCTATCTTTACACGCCGGGCAGCGGTTGCGACTTCTGCGCCCGGATGTTCTCACCCACCGCCGGCATCCCGGAGGATCCCGCCACCGGGTCGGCGAGCGCGATTCTTGCGGCGCAGCTTCTGGCTTCGGGTGCGCTGCCAGAGGGGGAAACCCGGCTGACCCTGCATCAGGGCGTGGAAATGGGACGGCCGAGTGTGATCGGCCTGACGACGGTGGTTCACGGGGGCGCGCTTGCCGAGGTGCGGATCGCGGGCAGCGCGGTCCCGATCAGTGAGGGGCGGGTCAGGGTGCCGGAGTAACGTCCGGCTCGTGGTGGAGGCTGAACGCCGATGTACCTTCTGGGACTTCGAGATCGTGCAGGACTTTCGGTCGCTGCCAAGCTTTTCGTGGCCTGGATCTTCAGCATGCTGCTGATGCAGTCGGCCAGCACGGCGGTATCGCTCATGATCCTTCTGTGGAGCGTGCTTGTGACGATCTACGCTGCCTGGGTTCTTCTGAAATCCCGAGAAACCCTGAGATTCAACAACAGCTTTGCCGAGGAACATGCCTTTCCATCGACAGCCATGAATGAACGACTGATTTTCGGCTTTCACATGCTCGTCGTGCTGCTTTTCTATCTTCCCAGCGCAACGATGTTGATCATGAAACTGCCCAACCTGACCGAAGCGGAAACCCGAATGGTGACCGGGATTGCGTTCCTCACTGGAAATATTGGCGTTGCCGGGCTGGCTTTGCAGGGTTTGCGAAAGCTTCATCCACGACCGTGAAGCCCTGGACTTCGTCCAACAACCGTCACCGCAAATCCAGCCCTCCGTGGCAACGCCGTCCGAGGGGGCTCGATGCCCCCGAGGACGGCAGCCGTTTCAAGGTTTGGATTGCGCCCGGCCCAGTGTCAGGCGCAACGCGTAACCCTCCGTGGCGTGGCCGGGTTCGATCCTGCCCGCGACCTGAGACACAAGGGAGTCGATCACCCGCAACCCAAGGCCGGTGCCCGGGGTGTCGTCAGCCAGTCCCACGCCGTTGTCCCGATAGTCGAGCGTCAGCGTCCCTTGCGCAGCCTTGCTCAGGGTGACGCTGATGGCGCCGGGACGGTTGTCGGGGAAAGCGTGCTTGGCCGAGTTGGTGACCAGTTCGTTCAAAGCCAGCGCCAGCGACGTGGCAGTCGTCGAATCGGTGGTCACCGCGGGCAAGTCCGCCACAAGGGTCACGTTCTGCGGCAAGCCGGAGCGGAGCGAGGCGAGCACGTGGTCAAGGTAGGCGTCAAGCGCGATCTCTCCGCCCGGATCGGTCTTGTAAAGCAGGTCGTGCAGTCCGGCGATGCTGCCGATGCGGTTGCGCACCAGACCCAGCGCTTCGCGCGTGGCGGCGTCGGGCGCGGCGCGGGCCTGCAGCGCGGTCAAGGAGGACAAGAGCTGCAGTGAATTCTTGACGCGATGGTCCACTTCCTGCCGCAAGAGATCAGCGGTACGCAAAGCAAGGCGCAGTTCCATCTGCGTCATCACCTGATTGCCAAGGACCCGCAGGGCGTTGCGCTGCAGATCGGTCAGCTGGCGTGGCTTGTAGTCCAGCACGCAAAGGGTGCCCAGGGGCAGGCCGCTCTGTCCGACCAGCAGCACCCCAGCATAAAAGCGCAGTCCGGGATCGCCCGTGACCAGCGGGTTGTCGGCAAGGCGCGTGTCGATGCTGGTGTCGTGAATTTCCACCATCTCGGATTCAAGGATGGCATGGGCGCAGATCGAGGTGGCGATCGGGGTCTCGCGCACGCCAAGCCCGACCTCGGCCTTGAACCACTGGCGGTCGCTGTCGATCAGGTTCACCACCGAGATCGGGGTTTCGCAAAGCTGTGAGGCAAGCTGGACGATGTCGTCGAAATCCGCTTCGCGCGGAGTGTCGAGGATCTTGTAGGCGCGCAGCGATGCGAGCCGGTCGTCCTGACGCGGGTGGGGGTCTGCCTGCATGGGTGATCCGATCCCGGCCGCGGATGGACCGGATCGGAACCTAGACAGCGTGACCGCCAAGCGCAAGGCGCGGTGGCGGATTGCCGCCGCGTCAGGCCACTGGAAGGAACAGTCTGGCAAGGAACTGGCGCGTCATGCCGCGCCAGTCCAGGATGTATTGTCGGCCAGCAGACCTAGTGGGCAAGCAGAACCGGGACTTCGGCCTTCTCCAGCATGTCGCGGGTGGCACCGCCCAGGATCGCCTCGCGGAAGCGGGAATGGCCGTAGGCGCCCATGACCAGAAGGCCTGCGTCCACGTCGCGCAGGTGCCGGGCCAGCACGTCGGACACGCGGGGCAGGGATTTCGCCAGCACCCTCACCTCGGCGTTGATCCCGTGGCGGACGAGCATCTGGCACAGCATCCCGCCGGGGTCCGACCGTTCGGCGCCATGCGTCGGCGGGTCGATCACCACGATCGAAACGCTTTCCGCCCGGCGCAGGAAGGGCATGGACCGGCGGGCGGCCACCAGAGCCTCGCGGCTCTGGTTCCAGGCGATGACGACGTGGCGCGGGTCGCCGTCCGGCATGCCCTTTTCGGGGATGACAAGGACGGGGGCCATGCCTTCGAACAGGGCGGCTTCGATTACCGCCTCGTCCTCGATGCCGCGGTTGGGGCCGTAGGGCAGGGGCAGCACCACAAGGTCGGCATAGCGGGCGCGGGCGGCGACCACCTCGGTCAGCGCGCCAACCTGGGTCACGGCGGAATCGCTTGCGGCGCGCAGGTCCGGCGGTTGCGCGGCGAGGGCAGCGGTCAGCGCCTGGTGGACGGTGCGTGCCTCTTCCTCGGCCCGGTCCATTGCGGCCGCGATCATCACGGCGCCTGAGCCGACGTAGGAATAGCCGATCTGGGTGCGGTCCACCCCCAGCGACAGCGCGTCAAGGTGGGCATCGGACCGAATGGTGATCTGGGACGCCGCGGAAACCACCGGCAAAAGCCCGTGTGCCGAGGTCGCGACCGTAAGCAGGGATTTGTAAGCCATGGTCATCTCCGGGTTTGACATCGGACCATCTTAGGCGCGTATGGACCCAAGCGCATTGACCAAGGTCAACCTTGGCGAGAAATGCGGTTGACCCAGATCAAGGCATTTCGGGTCGCCGCAGCGCAGAAGTCTAACAGTCGAAGTGCCCGGCGGCTTTCTGCCACGCGATTCGTGTCGCGCGGCGGAAGGCAAAGCCGGCCAGACAGGACGAAGGGACGCTACATGTGGGATTACCTAAAGCTGATAGGGCTGGGGTTGCTGGCCGTTCTGGCAGCGATTGCCGCCAGTTACGCTCGGGACCTGGCCTATCAGGTCAATGCGATCACGGTGATGCTGGCGGCCGGCATCACCTTTCTTTTCGTGGTGCGGACGGCGGGCGATCCGCGGCCGAACCTGCAGCACGAGTACTTTGACGGGGTCGTGAGGGCCGGGGCGATCGCGACGGCCTTCTGGGGCGTCGTCGGGTTTCTGGTCGGGGTGGTCATCGCCCTGCAACTGGCCTTCCCGCAGCTGAACTTCGAGGCGCTGCAGGGCTTTGGCAACTTTGGCCGCCTGCGCCCGCTTCATACCAGCGCGGTGATCTTCGCCTTTGGTGGCAACGCGCTGATCATGTCGTCCTTCTACATCGTCCAGCGCACCAGTGCCGCACGCCTGTTTGGCGGGTCGCTGGGGTGGTTCGTGTTCTGGGGCTGGCAGCTTGTCATCGTCCTTGCGGCCACCGGCTATGTGCTGGGCGCGACGCAGGGCAAGGAATACGCCGAGCCGGTCTGGTACGTCGACATCCTGATCACGGCGGTCTGGGTCGGGTTCCTCATCGCCTTCATGGGCACGCTCTTCAAGCGCAAGGAGCCCCACATCTACGTGGCGAACTGGTTCCTCCTGTCGATGATCCTGACGGTCGCCATGCTTCACCTGGTGAACAACGCCGCGGTGCCGGTTTCGATCTTCGGCTCGGCGCAGGTGCAGGCCTATTCCGGCGTGCAGGACGCGATGGTGCAGTGGTGGTACGGCCACAACGCCGTGGGCTTCTTCCTGACGGCGGGCTTCCTCGGGATGATGTACTACTTCGTGCCGAAGCAGGCCGAGCGTCCGGTCTACAGCTACAAGCTGTCGATCATCCACTTCTGGGCCTTGATCTTCCTCTACATCTGGGCCGGTCCGCACCACCTGCACTACACCGCGCTGCCGGACTGGGCCTCGACCCTTGGCATGGTCTTCTCGGTCATCCTGTGGATGCCAAGCTGGGGTGGCATGATCAACGGGCTGATGACACTGTCTGGCGCCTGGGACAAGCTGCGGACCGATCCCATCATCCGGATGATGGTCGTCAGCATCGGGTTCTACGGCATGAGCACCTTCGAAGGCCCGATGATGAGCATCAAGGCCGTCAACTCCCTGTCCCACTACACCGACTGGACCATCGGTCACGTCCATTCCGGCGCCTTGGGCTGGAACGGGATGATCACCTTCGGTGTGCTTTACTATCTGGTGCCGCGCCTGTGGAACCGGAGCAGCCTTTACAGCCTGAAGCTGGTCAGCTGGCACTTCTGGCTCGCGACTATCGGGATCGTCCTTTACGCCTCGGCCATGTGGGTCACGGGCATCATGGAAGGTCTGATGTGGCGCGAAGTGGATGCGAACGGCTTCCTCGTGAACGCCTTCGCCGACACGGTGGCCGCAAAGTTCCCGATGTATGTCGTGCGGGCGCTGGGCGGGGGTCTGTTCCTGACGGGTGCCCTGATCATGTGCTACAACTTGTGGATGACGGTGCGCGCGCAGCCCCAGCGGGCTACGCAGCACGCCGCTGTCCCGGCTGAATGAGGAGACGGGACAATGGCTTTTCTTGACAAGCACAAGGTCATCGAGACCAACGCCACGCTGCTGATGATCCTGTCGCTTCTGGTGGTGACCATTGGCGGGATCGTGCAGATCGTGCCGCTGTTCTACTTGGAGAACACGATCGAGAAGGTGGAAGGGGTTCGCCCCTACACGCCCCTGGAACTGGCGGGACGCGACATCTACATCCGCGAGGGCTGCTATGGCTGCCACAGCCAGATGATCCGCCCGATGCGGGACGAGGTCGAACGCTATGGCCACTACAGCCTTGCGGCCGAGTCGATGTATGACCGGCCGTTCCAGTGGGGGTCCAAGCGCACCGGGCCGGATCTGGCCCGGGTGGGCGGGCGCTATTCCGACGAATGGCACCAGGACCACTTCACCAATGCCAAATCGGTGGTGCCGGAATCGGTGATGCCGCCCTATGGCTTCCTTCTGTCGAGAGAGATCGACGGGCGCTACATCCAGGACGTCGTGGCAACCAACCAACTTGTCGGCGTGCCTTACACCGAAGAGATGGTCGCAAACGCGCTTGCCGACTTCACCGCGCAGGTGGACCCGAACGGTGACAGCGCCGGTCTGGAAGAGCGCTATGGCGAGGCCGTGTTCGGCACGCCGATCAACGTGCGCAATTTTGACGGCCAGCCGCAACTGACCGAGATGGATGCGCTGATCGCCTACATGCAGGTCCTGGGCACGATGGTCGACTTCTCGACCTTCACCCCGGTCGCGAACCGGTAAGGGGGCAAAGATGGAGATCTACACTTTCCTGCGCCACATGGCCGACAGCTGGTTCCTTCTGGCGATGACACTGGGCTTTCTGGGCCTCTGCGTCTGGGCCTTCCGGCCCGGCAGCCGCAGAATGCACCAGGAGGTTGCCACATCCATTTTCCGCAATGACGACCGTCCTGCGGACCCCACCCCTGCCAAGAAGGAGGCCTGAGCCATGTGCGCCAAGCCAATCAAGAAAGAGCCCCGGCAGGTTGAGACGACCGGCCACATCTGGGACGGGATCGAGGAACTGAACAACCCGATGCCGCGCTGGTGGGTCTGGACCTTCTACGCCACGATCGTCTGGGGCATCGGCTACAGCATCGCCTATCCGGCCTGGCCGCTGATCACCGGGGCAACGCCGGGGCTGCTCGGCGCCTCGACCCGGGCGGATGTCGCGGTGGAGATTGCCCGCGTCGATGCGGCGAATGCCGGGATCAAGGCAGAGCTGGTGGCGGCCGACCTGACGGCCATCGGTGCCAACCCCGACCTTGCCGCCTATGCCGAACGGGCGGGGGCGGCGATCTTCCGCACCAACTGCACCACCTGCCACGGATCGGGCGCGGCCGGCTTCGAGGGGAAGGGCTATCCCAACCTCCTGGACGACGACTGGTTGTGGGGTGGCACGATGGAGGACATCCATCAGACCATCCAGCACGGCATCCGCAACGCCGACAGCGAGTCGCGCTATTCGATGATGCCGTCCTTTGGCGTGGATGAGGTGCTGGACGAAACCCAGATCGCCCAGGTGACCGAACATGTGCTGAAGATCTCTGGCCAGGAGCATGATGCGACGCTGGCCGAGGCCGGCGCCCTGGTCTGGGAGGAAGCGGGCTGTTCAGGGTGCCACATGGCCGACGGGTCGGGCGACAGGACGCAGGGCGCTCCGAAGCTGACGGATGCTATATGGCTTTATGGCGGGTCGCGCGCTGCGATCACCGAGTCGATCTACTACGCCCGGTTCGGCGTCATGCCAAGCTGGACGGCCCGATTGTCAGAAGATGAAATCCGCGCTGTGGCCTTCTACGTCCATGGTCGCGGCGGTGGTGAGTAACCTCAGTGTGTTGGTGTCGGGCGGTTCCCCAGTCGCCCGACACACCTTTGAAGACCCGCTCGGGAGAATGCCGTGAGCCAGGAAGACGCCAACCCACCCAGCCTTTACGCTGCCCGTGAACCGGTGTTCCCGCGCCGGGTGAAGGGCACGTTCAGGACCCTGAAGTGGTGGCTGCTCGGGCTGATGCTGGGCGTCTATTATGTCATGCCCTGGCTGCGCTGGGACAGGGGTCCGCAACTGCCGGATCAGGCGGTTCTGCTGGATCTTGCGAACCGGCGGTTCTTCTTCTTCATGATCGAGATCTGGCCGCATGAATTCTACTTCATCGCGGGTCTTCTGATCATGGCGGGTCTTGGCCTGTTTCTCTTCACCAGCGCCGCAGGCCGGGTCTGGTGCGGCTATGCCTGCCCGCAGACCGTGTGGACGGATCTCTTCATCCTGGTGGAACGCTGGATCGAGGGCGACCGGAACGCGCGGGTGCGGTTGCACAACCAGGCGTGGAACGGTGAAAAGGTGCGCAAGCGGGCGGTCAAGTGGACGGTCTGGTTCCTGATCGGCCTGGCGACGGGCGGGGCCTGGATCTTCTATTTCACTGATGCGCCGACCCTGCTGCGCGACCTTGTCACCGGGCAGGCGCATCCGGTCGCCTATATCACCATGCTGATCCTGACGCTGACGACCTTCTTCTTCGGCGGCTTCGCACGCGAGCAGATCTGCATCTATGCCTGCCCCTGGCCGCGCATCCAGGCCGCCATGGTGGACGAGGACACGCTGACCATCGCCTACCGCGAATGGCGGGGCGAGCCGCGCGGCAAGCAGACCGTGGAAGGCACTGGCGACTGCATCGACTGCATGGCCTGCGTCAATGTCTGCCCGATGGGCATCGACATCCGCGATGGCCAGCAGATGGCCTGCATCACCTGCGGCCTGTGCATCGATGCCTGCAACGACGTGATGGACCGGATCGGCAAGCCGCGTGATCTGATCGGATACCTCGCGCTGACGGACGAGACGCGGGAACGCGCCGGCCAGCCTCCCAAAAGCGTGTGGAGCCATGTGTTCCGGGTGCGGACCATGATGTACACCGTGCTTTGGTCCGGGGTGGGGATCGGGCTGGTCGTGGCGTTGTTCCTCCGCTCGCCCATCGACGTCAGCGTGACTCCGGTGCGCAATCCGACCTTCGTGACGCTGTCGGACGGCAGCATCCGCAACGCCTATGACCTGCGCCTGCGCAACATGCATGGCGAGGACGCCCAGTTCACGCTTTCCGTCACCTCGGAGGCCTTTGTGACGATGGCGCTGGAGGGGGCCACCGACCTTACGGTAACCGTTCCGGCAAACGAGACGATGCAGCAAAGGGTCTACCTGACCGCGGCCGAGGGTAGCGAAGCGGCAGTGGAAGACCGCAGCGAAGTGCGGATCTGGGTGGAAGAACTCGGCACGACCAACCGCATCCACCAGGATACGGTCTTCAACGGGAAGGAAGACGGAGATGACTGAACTGACAGGCAGGCATGTGCTGGCGATCACGGTCAGCGCCTTCGCGGTGATCATCGGGGTCAACCTGACACTTGCATACCAGGCCGTCAGCACCTTCCCGGGCCTGGAAGTGCAGAATTCCTATGTTGCGAGCCAGGGGTTCAATACCCGCAAGGCCGCGCAAGAGGCGCTCGGTTGGCAGATGGCGCCAAGCTATGCGGGCGGGCGGGTCGATCTTGTCTTCACCGACCGCAACGGCGTGCCGGTCGAGGTAACCGAGCTTGACGTCCTGATCGGCCGCACGACATCGACGATGGACGACGCCCGGCCCGCGTTCGTGCCGATGGGTGACGTCTATTCCGCCGCGCAGCCGCTTTCGCGCGGCAAGTGGATGGTGAAGGTCACGGCGCGGTCGCTTGACGGGACGCTATTCGAGCAGCGGTCCGAGCTTTTCGTGCGGAGCTGACGCAATGACGGTGGTCGAGGATTTCGCCCAAGGATCCGGGCGTGTGCCGCTTTCGGCCTGCCCGGCCTGTGCGGCGGCCCCCTCGGCCGAGCGCATTGCCGCTCTGCGCGCCGTGCGGGACGGGCGGATCATGCTGTCCTTGCCACTGGCACATTGCGCGGCCTGCATCTCGACCGTCGAGGGCGCGCTGTCGGCGGTGCCTGGGGTGAGGTCGACCCGCGTGAACCTGACGCAAAAGCGGGTGAGCGTTGACGCAGGCCCCGAAGTCACCGCAGCGGCGCTGATTTCGGTGCTGAAGGCTGAGGGGCAGGAGGCGCATGAGCTTGACCCGGGCCTGTTGTCTGCCACCGAGACCGACAAGCAGGGGCGCGACCTTCTCATGCGGCTGGGGGTGGCGTTCTTCAGCATGATGAACGTGATGCTGCTGTCCGTCGCCGTCTGGTCGGGGGCCGAGGATGCGACGCGCGACCTGTTCCACTGGATTTCGGCGGCCATCGCTCTGCCCACGGTGATCTTCGCCGGCCAACCTTTCTTCAAATCGGCCTGGGCCAGTTTGCGGGTCGGGCGGCTGGGGATGGACGTGCCGATCAGCCTGGCGCTGATCCTGGCCTCGTCGATCTCGGTCTATGAGACATGGATGTCGGGCCACCACGCCTATTTCGACGCGGCGGTGATGCTGGCCTTCTTCCTGCTGGTCGGCCGTTACCTGGACCACCGGACCCGCGCCATTGCCCGGTCGGCGGCCGAGGAGCTTGCCGCGCTGGAAGTGCCGCGCGCGACGGTGCTGGTCGACGGGACCGAGGTCGAGACGGCGATTTCGGCCGTGCTGGCGGGGAATACGGTGCTGGTCCGTCCCGGCGCGCGGATGCCGGTCGATGGCGTGGTGATCCATGGCGCGTCCGAGGTGGACCGCAGCCTGCTGACGGGCGAAAGCCTGCCGGTGCGGGCGGGGGAGGGCACGCTGGTCTGCGCAGGCGAAGTCAACCTGACCGGGCCCCTGACACTGCGCGTCACGGCGGCGGGCAAGGACAGTTCGTTGCACCGGATGGCGGATCTGGTCGCGGTGGCCGAGGGGGCGAAGACCCGCTACACCAGCCTTGCGGACCGGGCGGCGCGTGCCTATTCGCCCCTTGTGCATATCCTGTCGTTCGGGGCCTTCGGCTACTGGATGTGGGCGACCGGGGGCGATCTGCGCTATGCGATCAACATCTCGGCGGCGGTGCTGATCATCACCTGCCCCTGCGCGCTGGGGCTCGCGGTGCCCGCCGTCATCACCTCGGCCAGCGGGCGGCTCTTCCGCAAGGGGTTGCTCATCAAGCACGGCACGGCGCTGGAGCGGATTGCCGAGGTCGATACGGTGGTCTTCGACAAGACCGGGACCCTGACCATGGGCGTGCCCGAGCCGGTGGGGCTGCTGGACCATCCGGGCGAAGTGCTCGCCGTGGCGGCGGCGCTGGCTGCAGGATCGTCGCATCCGCTGGCTCGGGCGCTGGCGGAGGGCGCGCGGAGCGCAGGGGTCGCGCTGGCCGACGTCTGCGATGTGCTGGAAGTGCCGGGCCACGGGATCGAGGGCCGGTGGCAGGGCCAGCGTGTCCGGCTGGGCCGGGCGGACTGGGTCGGGGCCAAGGCAATTGCCGAGACGGCGACCTATCTCAGCATGGCTGGATCTACGCATGCCTTCGCATTCACCGACCGCCCGCGTCCCGGAGCGGAGATGGCGGTGGCGGCGCTGCGGGCGGCAGGGATGCAGATCGAACTGCTGTCCGGCGATGCCGAGGCCCCGGTGCGGGACCTGGCCGAGCGGTTGGGCATTGCCAACTGGAGGGCGGGCGTGTTGCCGGCGGAAAAAGCCGCGCGGGTGGCGGAGCTTTCGGCCCTGGGCCGCAAGGTGCTGATGGTCGGCGACGGGCTGAATGACACGGCGGCGCTGGCGGCGGCACATGTGTCGATCTCGCCCGCCACCGCGCTCGATGCGGCAAGGGTGGCATCGGATATCGTTCTGCTGGGGCAGGACATGGCGCCCATCGCCGATGCAGTGCGGATCGGCCGGCAATCGGCGCGGCGGATGGTGGAGAATTTCTTCATCTCGGGCGGGTACAACGTCGTGGCAGTGCCGCTGGCGCTGATGGGGCTGGCGACCCCCTTGGCCGCTGCATTGGCGATGTCACTGTCATCGATCACGGTGTCGCTGAACGCCATGAGATTGAAGTAGATGGAAATCCTCGCCATCCTGATCCCGGTGTCGCTTTTCCTGGGCGGTGTGGGGCTGGTTGCGTTTTTCTGGGCGATGAAGACCAAGCAGTTCGACGACCCGGACGGCGATGCGCAGCGGATCCTGACGAAGGAATGGGACGACAAACCGAAGCCGTGAGGCGGCTGCTCCTCGTGCGAGTTCGTCTTCTCGTCGCGGGCGGCAACGACGAGTGACGAAGTCATCGAGGAGTGGGGGTCAGGCGATGGTGACGGTGGCCGACTGCAAGCCGTCGATCTCGACCTTGCAGGTGTCGCCGCGGCTGAGCGCGCCAACCCCGGATGGGGTGCCGGTGAAGATCAGGTCGCCGGGGGACAGGCTGACCATCTGCGACAGGGCGGCAATGATGGCGGCGGGCGACCAGAGCATCTGCGACAGCCGCGCCTCCTGCCGGGTCACCCCGTTCACGTTGCAGCGCAGGGTGGCGTCGGGGAGGGCACCCGGCCGGACGGCCCCGACGACGGCGGATTTGTCGAAGCCCTTGGCCATGTCCCAGGGCCGGCGCGAGGCTTTCGCCTCGGCCTGCAGGTCGCGGCGCGTGAGGTCGTTTCCGGCGGCATGGCCCCAGATCATTGCGGGCGCATCAGCCTCAGACACCATGGTGCCGGCCTTGCCGATGGCCAGCACAAGCTCGCCCTCATGGTGGAGGTTCGCCGTGGCGGGCGGATAGGGGATGCGGCTGCCGCTTTCGACAACTGCATCGGCGGGCTTGGTGAAGAAGAACGGCGGCTCCTTCTCGTCGCCGCCCATTTCCCGCGCGTGGTCGGCGTAGTTGCGGCCGACGCAGAAGATCCGACGGACCGGGAAGCGCTCGGTGCGGCCGGTGACGGGCAGGGTGACCGTGGGCAGGGCCGGGAAGACGAGCGTGACCATGTCTCAGCCCCCCACGGTTTCACAGGGCACGGCGCGGGCGCGCAGGCGGCGGCAGGCAAGTTCGGCCTGTTCTTCGGTCAGGCCCATGAAGCTGGCACGCCAGGCACCATCGGCCTGGGCCGTCTTGCGCAGCCCGTCGTTCAGGGTGGCGCTTTCAGCCAGGGCGGTCTTCAGCAGCGCGCGCTCCGCCTCATAGCGCGAGGGGTATTCGCCCACATTCACGCCGAAATGACGCCCGCCGGAGGTGGACATGACCACGACAACCTCCTGCTCCTCCTCGGCGGGAGCCTCGGCGACCTCGACCGCGTCAAAGATCGGCGCCTTGCGATCAGGGACGGCGGCGGCAAGGTCGGTCGGTGCCATCGCCGTGGCGCCGGACACGGATTCGACCTCGGTGACGTCGGCAAGAAGGCCGGCGGTCAGGGGTTGCTCGACCGGCGGAACCTCGGTCAGCGCGGTCGGATCGACCGGGAGATCGGCAGGGCTGCCGGGGTCGGTGACCACCAGTTCCGGGGCTGCGGCTGCGACTTGCAGGTCTTCCACCGGCAGGATGGCCTCTGCCGTCGCCTCGGCGGCGGTGGGCGCGGGGGGCTCGGCCGGGCGCGGCATCGGCTTCAAGGCAGTGAGAGCGGGATCGACGGCCGCAAGCGCCGTGTCGGTTTCGCCGGGAAGCGGAAGGACTTCAGAAGCCCCGGCACCAGAAGCCCCGGCCAGCATGGCGGCCTGAGCGTCCAATGAGCCTTCGGGCAGCATTGCGGGGTCGACCGGCGGGGTCGCTTCGGCCACAAGCGTCTCGGCCGCTAGGTCCACCGGTGCCTCCGGCGCCGGGACGGGGGTTTCGCTGGGCGCTTCGGCGACGGTTACGTCTTCCGTAGCGGGTGCTTCGCCGGAAGCGATGGTTGCTGCCTGAAAGTCCAGCGTGCCTTCCGGCGGCGGGGCGGCGGTCGCCTCGGCCAGGGCATCGGCGATGCCGTCGGCCATGGCGACGGCCACGGCATCAGGCACGGTCGGCGCGACGGGGCGCGGCTTCGGGCGGAGCGAGGACTTCACCTCTCCCGACACCCGCACGGTCTTGCCAGCACCGCCTTCGGCATCGACATCGTCAATTGCATGGGTCGGGGCGGATGCGATGAGTGCGTCTTCGGGCAGGGTCTGCGGGGCCTGCGGGGGCTGTTCCGAGACGCGGTTCTTCGCCGCGCCAAAGCCGAGGTCCATCAACTCCTTCATCTTCGCATTGCGGTTTGCGGTGGAGGTGCCGCCAAAGACGGTTGCGATGATCCGCTTCTTGCCGCGGACAGCCGAGGCGGTCAGGTTGAACCCGGCGGCATTGGTGAATCCGGTCTTGATGCCGTCGGCCCCCTCATAACCGTCCAGGAAACGCGAGTTGGTGTTGGTCACCTTCGCCATACCGGCATCGGCGGTACGACGGGAGAAAATGTTGTAATACTGCGGGAAGTCGTAAAACAGGTGGCGGCCCAGCACGTTCATGTCGCGTGCGGTGGACAGGTGGCCATCTGCGGTGAGGCCATTGGCATTGCGAAAGGTGGTGCTGGACATCCCAAGCTGCTTGGCTGTCCGAGTCATGCGCTTGGCGAAGGTTGCTGAATCGCCGCCGATATGGTCGCCGATGGCCGAGGCGGCGTCATTGGCCGATTTCACGGCTGCGGCGCGGATCAGGTAACGGAGGGCGATCTTCTGCCCCGGCTTGAGGCCTAACCGCGACGGGGGTTGCGAGGCGGCGTATTTGGTGACCGTGACCTTGGTGTCAAGCGAGATGCGACCGGCCTCGATCTCCTGAAAGGCGATGTAGAGGGTCATCATCTTGGTCAGCGAGGCAGGATGCAGCCGCGCATCGGCGTTCTGCTCATAGAGCACCTCGCCGGTGCGGGCGTCCATCACGATGGCCGCAAAAGGGGCTGCCATGAGCGGGCTGGTGACCAGGACGGCCAACGCCAGGAAGACAACCATGGTTGTGCGAAGAATCCGCCCGAGAAGCGATACCACGTCGCCTGCCCCTTTGCCTGTGCGGCCCGAGTTTCCGGTGCCGATGTTCTGCCTCGCCCGAACGCTAGCACAGCAGGGCGGAGTCGAAAACCGAAAAATTCCAATGACTTTGCGGCGGTAGCTCATGTAGTTGCGCAGATGCTTCACCCTCGAATCGCCGCGCGCCATATCTTGAGGTGGCGGTTTGTCAGGCCCCTATCTGTTGCGGCCTCGCAGGCGCTGCACAAGGTCCGGCAGCGCGCCCAGATCGGGCAGGGCGTGAAACCGCCGGTTGGCGGTCGGGGGATCGGCGGCTTCAAGCGCCCAGGTCAGCCCGTGGGGGACGTGGACGCCCCAGGCCCCTGCGTCCAGCGCTGGAATGACATCGGACTTCAACGAGTTGCCCACCATCATCGCCTGGTCCGCTCCGGTGCCGTGGCGGGCGAAGATCGTGCGGTAGGCGTCGGCGGTCTTGTGGCTGACGATCTCCACTCCGTCGAAAAGATCGCCCAGACCGGACTGGGCCAGCTTGCGTTCCTGATCAAGAAGGTCGCCCTTGGTAATCAGGACCACGCGGTAGTCTGCGGCAAGGGCGGTGACGGTGGCGCGGGCGTGCGGCAGGAGGTCGATCGGATGCTCCAGCATCTCGCGCCCGGCGGCGATGAGGTCGGCGATGACGCTGGCGGGAACGCGCCCCTCGGTCACTTCGATGGCGGTCTCGATCATCGACAGGGTGAAGCCCTTCACGCCATAGCCGTAATGGCCAATGTTGCGACGTTCCGCCGCTTCAAGGCGTTCGGCCAGATGGGCCCCGTCGGCATGGTCGGCCAGAAGCCGCGCAAAGCGGTCCTGCGTCAGGCGAAAGAAGCTTTCGTTCTGCCAAAGCGTGTCATCTGCGTCGAATCCGATCGTTGTCAGCATGGCTTCCCCCCTGCTTGAACGAGTTGTGCGCAACCCGCCCCTTTTCGCCAGCCCAGAAAAGGCTATATTTCCCAAATCCGGTGCAACCCCCGAATCTGATGTGGAGCTTTAGACCCGTGTCCCCACGCCCGCCGATCATGTCTGACAAGACCGATGGCCCGGGCCAGGATACGTCCATCCTGACCAAGACCAAATCGAAGACCGAACGTCCGCCGCTTTACAAGGTGATGCTCCTGAACGACGATTACACTCCGATGGAGTTTGTGGTCCATGTGCTGGAACGGTTCTTCGGGCTGAACCACGCGCAGGCGTTCGACATCATGCTGACGGTTCACAAGAAGGGCCTTGCCGTGGTCGGCGTGTTTTCCTTCGAGGTGGCCGAGACGAAGGTGGCGCAGGTGATGGACTTTGCACGCCGCCACCAGCACCCGCTGCAATGCACGATGGAAAAAGAGTGACCCCCCATCGCCCATCGGAAAGGGTTCAGGGGGCCTGAGTGCCCCTGCCCATGCGATCTGCTCGTTTGACATTGGCGCTGGACACCGGCGCGCTTGGCCTTCCCGAAGAGGGGCGGATAGCCGTCTATCGCCCGCGTCTGGGGGATGACCTTACGCCGCTTCCGCAGGACCGGGTGACAGTGCTGACCGGGTTCAAGCCGGATCACGACCATTTCGCCCGCACCTATTCGGTGACGCCTGCCGCGCCCTATGCAGCGGCGCTGGTGTGCCTGCCCCGGTCACGCGAGGCGGCGCGGGGGTTGATCGCTCAGGCGGCTGCAGAGGTCGCCGTAGGCGGACTGGTGGTGGTGGACGGTCAGAAGACCGACGGCATCGACACGGCGCTGAAGGATCTGCGCGGCCGCGTCGACCTGTCGGAAAGCCTGTCGAAGGCGCATGGCAAGCTGGCGAGTTTCGTGGCGGGGCCGGACCTTTCGGACTGGCTGGCGCAGCCCCGTGACATCGGCGGGTTCCAGACCCTGCCCGGCGTGTTCTCGGCTGACGGGCCCGACCGGGGGTCGGAACTGCTTGCAGCGGCGCTGCCGGCCAAGCTTGCCGGCAAGGTGGCCGATCTGGGGGCGGGCTGGGGCTTTCTGGCCCGCGCGGTGCTGGCGCATCCCGGCGTCAAGTCCCTGGAACTGGTCGAAGCAGAGGCCGACGCACTGGCTTGCGCGCGGGCCAACGTGACCGACGACCGCGCGCGGTTTCATTGGGCCGATGTCGCGAGTTTCCGGCCCGAGGCGCTGATGGACGTGGTGGTGATGAACCCGCCCTTCCACTCCGGGCGTGACGCCGATCCGGGGCTGGGGGCCGCCTTCATCCAGGCCGCCCGGCGGATGCTGGCACCGAACGGGGCGCTCTGGCTGGTTGCGAACCGGCACCTGCCCTATGATTCTGTGCTGACCGACGCATTTCTGGAGCACAAGGAGGTGGGTGGCGACCGGTCCTTCCGCGTGATCCATGCCATCAAGCCACGACGTCTGACACCTCGCACCAAGCCCTGACCGCGACCGACCCCACGGAGCCTTCGCCATGTCCTTCTCCATCTCCGGCAAGACCGCCATCGTCACTGGCGCAGCGTCCGGCATCGGGCTGTCAATCGCGCGCCATCTGATCGCCAAGGGCGCGAACGTCATGTTCGCCGACATCGATGAAGAGCGGCTTGAGGCCGAGGTGGGCGAAGAGGCGCGTGCCGAGGGGCCGATCCGCATGTTCGGCGGCGACCTGACCGAAAAGCTGACCATCGCGAACCTGCTCTCGGCCACCATCGACGCGTTTGACCGGGTGGACATTCTGGTGAATGCCAGCCGCAAGATGGTGGTGTCGGACATCCTGTCTTCAGAGGCGGATGGGGTGGAGGATCTGTGGCGGCACAACGTGCTCACGGCGCTGCGGATGTCGCAGATGACGGCCAAGCGAATGATCCAGCATGCCGCCCGGACCGAGGTCGAGGCGGGAACGATGGTGGGCACGATCATCAACATCTCGTCGATCACCGCGCAGACCACGCGGCCGGAACTGCTGGGCTATTCGATGGCCGCCGCGGCGATGGACCAGATGACGCGGTCGTTGGCCGTGGGGCTCGCGTCAAAGGGTATCCGGGTGAACGGCGTCGCCTTTGGTTCGGTGATGAGTGCCAGCCTGCAGGCCGCGCTGAAAGAGAACCCCGCCTACCGCGACGAGATTGCCCAGGCGACCCCGCTGAAGCGCATCGCCGCCCCGGCCGAGCTGGCCGAGACGGTGCAGTTTCTGGCATCGGACGCCTCGGGCTTCATCACTGGACAGGTCATCGCGGTTGACGGTGGGCGCAGCATCCTTGATGCCGTGCCCGCGCCAGCGCATTGATCATTCAGGATATTCTGCCTTGCATTGGGCGATCACGCCTTGCGCCTGCCCCGCAAGCTCGGCCTGTTTGGACACAAGACCCTTGAGCTTTTGCGCTTCGGCGGCAAGGTCGATGGCCTTGGGGCGTTCGACCGTGACGGCGCGCTCTTCAAGGCACATGCGGGGTGGGACGGGCTGGCCCTCGGCACGGTCGGACTGGACGCAGTAGGTCCAGTAGTCCTCATAGGTGGTGATCGTCTCATAGGCAAAGCCGCGGTCGAGGTTGCCTTGGGTTTCCGCGATCAGACGCTCGACCGTGCGCAGATCGCGTGTGTTGCGGTTGATGCACTGTTCTTGCGGCGTGCCGCAGGCGGCGACAGCCAGAAAGACGAGCGTCGTGACGGCCGGGTGTTTCATCGGATGTTCCTCAAGCCCTTGGAAAGCGCTGTGAAGGGGTGCTAGGCATGGCGCTGTCAGCAGATGGAGACACGAGGATGACCGATCCCTTTGACAGTCGCAAGGCGCGCGCGTCGGCGTGGTTCCACAGTCTGCGCGACCGGATCGTGGCGGCGTTCGAGGACCTGGAAGACCGGTTCGGCGAGGGCGCGCCCGGCCGTTTCGATGTGGCGCCCACGACCCGCGCCGATGGCGGTGGCGGCCTGATGAGCGTGATGCGCGGCGGCAAGGTCTTCGAGAAGGTCGGGGTCAACTGGTCGGAGGTGCATGGTATCCTTGGGGAAAAAGCCCAGCGCGCCATGGCTGCGCGGGGCGTGCCGGGCATGGCCGAGGACCCGCGTTTCTGGGCCAGCGGGATCAGTCTGGTCGCGCATATGGTGAACCCGCATACGCCGGCGGTCCACATGAACACGCGGATGTTCTGGACGCCGGGGGCCGCCTGGTTTGGCGGGGGGGCGGACCTGAACCCATGTCTCGAATACGCCGAGGACACCGCCCACTTTCACGCCGAGATGCAGCGCGCCTGTGATGCCCATGGGGCGGATTACTACCCGCGCTTCAAGGCATGGGCGGATGAATACTTCTTCGTGCCGCACCGTGGCCGGGCCCGTGGCGTTGGTGGCATCTTCTATGACGATCTGAACACCGGCGACTGGGAGGCGGACTTTGCCTTTACCCAGGCCGTCGGCAGCGCCTTCCTGCCGGCCTTCCTGCCGGTGACGGAAAAGCGGCTTGGGACCGCCTGGACAGACGCCGACAAGGATGTGCAACTGATCCACCGGGGGCTCTATGCGGAGTATAACCTCGTCTATGACCGGGGCACCAAGTTCGGGCTTGAGACCGGACATGACGCGAATGCGGTGCTGATGAGCCTGCCGCCGGTGGCGAAGTGGACCTGACCGGCGCGCGCCGGGGTAACGGGCTGGGCGCCATGGGTTTTCGGCGGCTGCAGGCCGTCTGGAATGTGTCTGGCATTGGTATGGCACCGGGCCAGACGCAGAGCCGGTTAACCAAGGGCGTCGAATCGGGCGGGAGGGCGGCATGGCGGACATCACCGTAAAGGCGGCCTATGGGTCGGTGGTCGAGGATGAAGGGTTTCTCTTCATCGGATTCGCCGAGGGCGAGGAGGAGGACGAGAGCTATGTCCTGTTCCGTCAGCCGGTCGGGGGCGGGCCGGTCTGGTTCGAAGTCAATGACGAGGGTTTTGGCGCCGAGGATGCGGTTGCGGGGGTGACCGTCGGGCCGAAAGGCTTCGAGGTGGCGATCAAGCCGGAGCTTGCGGTGGCGTTCGGCTGGGCCACGGGCGTTGAAGTCAAAGTCGGGCCTCGGTGTGAGGATGGCGAGGCGGCGCTGGAAGCGCTGCGCGAGATGCTGGGCGCGCTTTGGCCGGGGCAGGAGTGACCGGCTGAAGACCGGCTACAACCGCCCTGTCGTCATGTGGCGTTTGCGGCCAAAGCCGGGTTGGCGGGTGACGGTGAAGCCAGCATCGGCCAGGCTTTGCCGGACATGGCCTGCGGCCGTGTAGGTGGCGAAACTGCCGCCGGGGGCGGTGTGGCGGGCAACTTCCTCCATCAGGTCCGGCGACCAGAGTTCCGGGTTCTTCGCGGGCGAGAAGCCGTCAAGGAACCAGGCGTCGGCCCTTCCGGTCCAGGCGGGGAGGGTCTTGCGGGCATCGCCAAGGATGATCGTCGCGGTAAGGGTCGGGAAGTGGAGTGTGGTGGCTCCAGTGGCCCATTGCGCAAGGAAGCTTTCTGCGACCGGGGCGGTTTCGGCGAATGCTTCCAACGCTCGGGCGATGTCGGCGGTGGGCATCGGGAACGCCTCGAAGCTGGTGTAGCGCAGGTGGCCTTCGCCTTGGTGCGCCAGGACCGTGGCGAGGAGGTTGAGGCCGGTGCCGAAGCCAAGTTCGGCGATGTGGAAGCCGTCGCGGAAGCGGTCGGGCAGGCCGTTGCCGGCAAGGAAGACGTGGCGCGTCTCGTCCAGGCCACCCGAGAGCGAGAAATAGGGATCATCGAACCGGCGCGAGACGGGAATGGTGCCGTCGCGCCAGTCGAGGCCCGCGTCAGAGGCAGGGTGGTTTGGGTCGGGCATTGGCGCTAGTCCTTTGGGCCAGTTGATGCGGGTGGGGTGGCGGAATGGCAAGCGTGGATGTGACGGTGCGGGGGGCGGGCATCTTCGGGCTGTCGGTGGCCTGGGCCTGCGCGCGGCGGGGCGCGCTTGTGCGGGTGATCGACCCTTTCGGGGTGGGGGCGAGGTCCTCGGGCGGGTTGGTGGGCGCGCTGTCACCGCATGTGCCGGAGGCGTGGAACGCCAAGAAGGCGTTCCAGCTGGAGAGCCTCCTGATGGCGGCGGACTGGTGGGCGGAGGTTGAGGCGGTGTCGGGGCTGGCCTCCGGCTATGGGCGGGTTGGCCGGTTGCAGCCACTGGAGGATGCGGCGGCGGTGGAGCTTGCCCGAGCAAGGGCGGTGACGGCGGCGGCACTATGGCAGGGCCGGGCGGAATGGCGGGTGGTGCCGGTGACGGGGGCCGCGTGGGAGCCGCAGTCGCCTTCGGGCTGGCTGGTGGCGGACACGCTTTCGGCGCGGGTGTCGCCCCGGCTGGGCCTGGCGGCGCTGGTGGGGGCGGTGCGGGCGCGGGGAGGCGAGGTGGTGCGGGAGGGTGCGGAGGAGGGCGCGGTGGTCCATGCCACGGGGATGGCGGGGCTGGAGGCGCTGTCGGCGGGGCTGGGGCGGAAGGTCGGTGCGGGCGTGAAGGGTCAGGCGCTGGCGCTGCGGTATGAGGCCGGGGACATGCCGCAGCTGTTCGTCGACGGGCTGCATGTCGTGCCGCATGTCGACGGCACGGTGGCGGTGGGGTCGACGGCCGAGACCTCATGGAGCGTGGACGGCCCGGACGGTCAACTGGACGGCCTGGTGGCGCGGGCGGTGGCGGCGGTGCCGGCGCTGGCGGGTGCGGAGGTTGTGGCCCGCTGGGCCGGGGTGCGGCCCCGGGCCGCAAGCCGGGCGCCGCTGCTGGGCGCCTGGCCCGGGCGGGCGGCGGAGTATGTGGCGAACGGCGGGTTCAAGATCGGCTTCGGGATGGCCCCGAAGGTGGGCGAGGTGATGGCGGATCTGGTGCTGGACGGGGTGGACCGGGTGCCGGAGGGGTTCCGGGTGGAGGGGCTTTAGGCGGGCCTCCTTTCGCTGACGGGGAAGCCTCCGGCGGGAGTATTTGGAAAGAGAGCAAGCTCTGGCGTCAGGGGCGGGTGGCCTCGGCGCGGAGGGATTGCATGAGTTCGGCCAGGGCTTTCTGGTAGCGCGGGTCGATCAGTTGGCCGTCGGGGGTGAAGGCGTGGCTTGAGTCGGCGACCATCACTTCGGGGCCGCTCAGGAGGCGAGGGCGGAAGGGGGTCAGCATCAGGCGCAGCGCAAACTGGCTGCGGTCGCCACCGCCGCGCCCGTCAGCGGCAGAGATGATGGCGACGGGCTTGTCGCGGAAGGGTGCGCCCTTGGTGCGGCTGACCCAGTCGAGCGCGTTCTTGAGGACGCCGGGCGGGGCCTTGTTGTACTCGGGCGTCGAGATCACCACGGCATCGGCGGCGGCGATCTGGTCGGCGATGGTTTGCACCTCGGGCGGGATGCCTTGCGCGTCTTCCAGGTCGCCGTCGTAGAGGGGCAGGCGGAGGTCAGCCTCGGTATGGGTCGCCTCGCCGAAGGCGCGGCGGGCCTCGGCCAGAAGGAGGCGGTTGGTGGAGGCGGTGCGGAGGGCGCCGGGGATGCCGAGGAGGGTGAGCATGGGAGCCTTTGCGGTTTGAGCGGAGGTAGGTTGCATGTGGGAAGGGGGCAAGGGGTCAGCTGGCGGGGGACTCGTCATGCAGGGGCTGGGCGACCGGGGAGCTGAGGGCAAACTCGGTGAAGCTTGCGCTGAAGCCGCCGCGTTCGGGCGAGCAGGCCATCGGGCCGACCTGTGCGGGGCTTTCCGGGAAAGGGGTGACGCGCAGCAATTGCCAGCGGTTGGCCGCGTTGCGGGCCTGGACGACGATGGCGCCGCGGAGGCGGGTGAGGCGCAGACGCTGTTGGCCGGCGGGTCCGGAAAGCGGGAGGGTGGACCAGTCGGACCCCTCACGCGTGACGACGACGGAGAGATTGGCGGTGCCGTCGGAGATTTCCACCCCCGCTTTCAGCCAGTGCGCGCCGTCCTGCCAGAGGAGGAGGCCGGCCTGGTCGTAGAGGGTCTGGTAGTCGCCGTCGAAGGTGAGGTGCAGGGTGAAATCGCCGGGGACGGGGAGGAGGAGGGCGTGACCGCTGTCACGCCGGAAGCCGTAGAGGGTGTCGCGCCAGAAGTCGGTGGCCTCGCCGGTCTGGAGGGTGAGGGCTTCGGGCGTCAGGGTCCAGCCGGGCGGGGGATTGAGCCAGGTGGCCGCGGTGAGGGCTTTCATGCGCTGTCCTTCGGAAGGGGGCGGCGGAAGGTGAGGGTGGTGGGGCGGGTGAAGCCGGGGTGGGCGGAACGTGCGGTTTCGGTGAAGCCGAGCGCGCGGAAGGTGGCGTGGTTTTCGGTCAGCTCCACCCGGGTCTGGAGTTCGAGGGCGGGGAGGTCCAGCGCGCGGGCGCGGGTTTCGGCCAGGGTGATGAGTTTGCGGGCGAGGCCCTGGCGGCGGTGGGTGGCGGCAACGGCCAGTTTGCCGATGTAAAGCGCGTCGTGCTTCGTGGTGAGGAAGACGCAGGCGACGGGGGGGTGGCCGAGTGGGGGGTGACCGAGGACCCAGACCTCGCCCGTTCGGGCCTGGGCGGCAATGGCCTCGGGGGTCAGGGCGTGCATCGAGGAGGGCGGGTCGATCCGGCCCTCCATTCCCGCGAATTCGGTCTGGATCAGGGCGAGAAGGGCCGGCCAGTCATAGGGAGCGAGGGCCCGATGCGGGGTCATTGGCGCGGAAGCCCGTCGGAAAGGTGGAGCCAGGGGAGCTGTTCTTCGGCGTGGTCATGCCCGGTCGGGGTGAAGGCGGTGGGATCGTCAAGGGTGGCTGCGTAGAAGTGACGCTCACCCGGGCTGTGGATGGTGCTGTAGGCCATCTGGGTGCCGCAGGTCGGGCAGAACTCCCGCCAGGTGCCGGGGGAGGACTGGTAGGTGGCGGGACGCGCGCCGGTCCAGGCCCAGGCGCCATCCGCCATGCCAAGGAAGGAGGTCATCGGGGAGGCGGTCGCGCGGCGGCAGCTTGCGCAGTGGCAATGCGCCTGCCAGAGCGGCACGGCGCTGCAGCGGTAGGTGACGGCGCCGCAGAGGCAGCGGCCGGTGAAAGGGGGCGTCAGCGTCATTCGGGCAGGCTGGCACGGACGGAGCGGGTGGGCAAGCGGCGGCTGGGGTTTGCGGGGAGGTGGAGGCCAAGGGCAATCCGGGAAGAGACCGAACGCGAAAGGCATGGCCGCTGAACGAGGGCTGCGTTGGTGCGGGGCGCAGGCGACGTCTGGGTGAACCGAAGCACAGGGACCTGTCCGGGGTGGGCCGATGCCAGCGGGCGTTGGCCGGTGTGGCCGGCTGGCGCCGCGATCCTGCGGTGCAGGTTGCCGTGCCCGTGAGGGCAGTCGGGCAGTGCGTCAAGCGCTGCGGGCGGCTGCAGCGGTGGGCCTTTGCGGGCCGGCGCTTTGCCTTGGGCTGCGGGCGGTTATCAGATTGAGCGGCTTGCGCCGCACACCTTTTTCTCGCCTCTGGCCTTCGGCCAACCGGCTTGGACGAAGGGGCATCCTGCCCCCAAACCCCCGGGGAGTATTTTTCAAAAGAGCAAGCACTGGCGCAAGATGTTGGGGATAAGGGGGCAGGGTCTGCCCATATGCAGGGGTCTGCGGTTGACTCTGCCGGGGTGGGGCGGGAACATGGGGGCTTGCGACTCGTGAGGTATCGGTGCGCCTGACCCGACTGCGGCTGAATGGTTTCAAGAGCTTTGTCGACCCTACGGATCTGGTGATTCATGAGGGTCTGACGGGCGTGGTTGGCCCCAATGGCTGCGGCAAGTCGAACCTTCTGGAGGCGTTGCGCTGGGTGATGGGGGAGAACCGTCCCAGCGCGATGCGCGGCGGGGGGATGGAGGATGTGATCTTCAACGGTGCCGCCACCCGGGGCGCACGGCATTTCGCCGAAGTGGCGCTGGTGCTGGACAATCAGGACCGGCTGGCACCTTCGGGCTTCAACGATGCGGACCAGATCGAGATCGTGCGGCGGATCACGCGGGATGCGGGGTCGGCCTACCGCGCCAACGCCAAGGAGGTGCGGGCGCGGGATGTGCAGATGCTTTTTGCCGATGCCTCCACGGGATCGCATTCGCCTGCGCTGGTGCGGCAGGGCCAGATCTCGGAGCTGATCAACGCCAAGCCCAAGGCGCGGCGTCGGGTGCTGGAGGAAGCGGCGGGGATCTCGGGTCTCTATGCGCGGCGACACGAGGCGGAGCTGAAGCTTTCGGGGACCGAACAGAACCTGCTGCGCGTGGACGATGTGCTGGAGGCCCTGGCGCAGCAGCTGTCGGTGCTGACCCGGCAGGCCAAGCAGGCGGCGCGGTATCGGGAGTTGTCGGAAGAGCTGCGGAAATCCGAAGGGATGCTTTTGTGGCGGCGCTGGCGGGAGGCGGATGAGGCGCGCGGGGTGGCTGAGGGCTCGTTGCGCGAGCGGCTGATTGCGCAGGGCCAGGCGGAGACTACGGCGCGCGCCTCGGGCAAGGCGCGGGAGGTGGCGGAAGAGGCCTTGCCGCCGAAGCGGGAGGAGGAGGCGATTGCCTCGGCGGTGTTGCAGCGGCTGGTATTGCAGCGCGATGCGCTGGGCGATCAGGAGGCGCGGGCGCTTGCGACCATCGACACGCTGCGCGCACGGATCGAGCAGCTGTCGCGCGACATGGAGCGTGAGACGGGGCTGAACCGGGATGCCGGGGAGGTGATCGAGCGGCTGGACTGGGAGGTCGAGCAACTGGCGCGCGCCCATGAGGGGCATGAGGAAAAGCTGGCCGAAGCGATGGCCGCGGCGCGGGAGGCCGGGGCGGTGCTGGCTGAGCGGGAGGCGACGCTGTCGGCGCTGACCGAGGATGCGGCACGGCTGGCGGCGCGGCACCAATCGTCGCAGCGGATGCTGTCGGACACGAAGACGGTGCTGGATCGGGCCGAGGGCGAGGCCGTAGCGGCGCGGCAGGCTGTGGCCGGGGCCACGGGCGCGCTGGAGGCGGCTGGCGAGGCCTTCGCTGCGGCGGAAGAGGCGACCGAGGCGGCCATCGCGGAGGGCGAGGCGACGGAAGCTGCGCTGGAGGCGGCCGAGGCGGCGCGAGCCGAGACGCAAGGGAGAGAGGCGGAGGCGCGGGGCGCGCGGTCTTCGGCCGAGGGCGAGGCTTCGGCCTTGCGGGCCGAGGTAGCGGCGCTGGCGCGGCTGGTGGAGCGCGAGGCGCAGGCGGGGCATCAGCTGCTGGACAAGCTGGTGGTGACGCCTGGGTTCGAGAAGGCACTCGGGGCGGCATTGGCCGACGACCTTCGGTCGCCGGAAGTGGGCGCTGCGGCGCGGTCGGGCTGGGCGGTGCTGGAGCCTTATGCTTCGGCTCAGGCGTTGCCCGCTGGTGCGGTGCCACTGGGGACAGAGGTGCAAGGGCCGGCAGTGCTGGCGCGGCGGCTGAGCCAGATCGGAATTGTCTCGCGCGATCAGGGGTTTGCCTTGCAGGCCGCGCTGTTGCCGGGGCAGCGGTTGGTCTCGGTGGAAGGCGATCTCTGGCGCTGGGACGGGTTCCGGGCGGGGGCGGAGGATGCTCCGTCCGCCGCTGCGCTGCGCCTGCAACAGTTGAACCGGCTGGTGCAGCTGAAGCGCGATCTGGAGGAGGTGGGCGCGCGGGCCGATGGGGCGCGGCAGGCGCATGAGGCGCTGACGGCGCGGCTGGCGGAACTGGCCGGCGCGGATCAGCGGGCGCGGGATGCGCGGCGGGCGGCGGATGCGCGGCTGGCCGAGGCGAACCGGGCGCTGGCACGGGCCGAGGCGGATCGGTCGATTGCGGGGGGCAAGCTGGAGGCGGCAAGGCTGGCGGTCAGCCGCTTCGAGGACGAGGCGATGGCTGCGCGAGCCCGGCTGAACGAGGCCGAGGCGGCGGTGGCGGAGCTGGGCAATCTGGAGGCCGCACGGGAGGCGCTGGAGGCCGCGAAGATCACGGTCGAGGCGGCGCGGATCACCATGATGACCCGACGGTCGTCGCAGGACGAGGTACGGCGCGAGGGTGAGGCCCGGGTGCGGCGGCGGCAGGAGGCGGTGAAGGAGCTGTCGGGCTGGAAGCACCGGCTGGAAACCGCCTCGCGCCGGACGGAAGAACTGACCGAACGCCGGGCCGCGACCGAGGAGGAGCTGGCCGAGGCGATGCAGGCGCCGGAGGAAATCGCCGCCCGGAGGGACGAGCTGGTCGAGGCGATAGAAGCTGCCGAAGCGCGTCGCCGGGGGGCCGCGGATGCGCTGGCCGAAGCCGAGGCCGCGCTCCGCGAGGCAGCGATGACCGAACGCGAGGCGGAGCGGCTGGCTGGTGAGGCGCGGGAAGCGCGGGCGCGGGCGGAAGCCAGGCTTGACGCGGCGCGGGAGGGTGTGGCGCTTGCAGCCGGGCGGATCGCCGAGGAGGATGACTGGACACCGGACGACCTGTTCGCCAGCCTGCGGGTGGACGCGGACAAGATGCCCGACGCCGACACGCTGGACGCCGAAGTGGGCCGGCTGAAACGCCAGCGCGAGGCGCTGGGCGCGGTGAACCTGCGGGCCGAGGAGGACGCGAGGACTGTCGAGGCGGAGTATCAGGCGCTGGCCGGTGAGAAGTCGGACCTGGAGGAGGCGGTGAAGAAGCTGCGCGCCGGGATCGCAGGTCTGAACAAGGAAGGTCGCGAACGTTTGCTGACCGCCTTCGAGCAGGTGAACGCCAACTTCTCGACGTTGTTCACCCACCTCTTTGGCGGTGGCGAGGCGCGGCTGGTGCTGGTGGAATCGGATGATCCGCTGGAGGCGGGGCTGGAGATCCTCTGCCAGCCACCGGGCAAGAAGCTGGCGACGCTGTCGCTGCTTTCCGGGGGTGAGCAGACCCTGACGGCGCTGGCGCTGATCTTCGGCGTCTTTCTGGCCAACCCCGCGCCGATCTGCGTGCTGGACGAGGTGGACGCGCCCTTGGACGATGCCAACGTCACCCGCTTCTGCGACCTTCTGGACGAGATGGCGCGGCGGACGGAGACCCGGTTCCTGATCATCACCCACCACGCCGTGACCATGGCGCGGATGGACCGGTTGTTCGGTGTGACGATGCAGGAGCAGGGGGTGAGCCAGTTGGTAAGCGTGGACCTCAAGAAGGCCGAAGCGCTGGTGGCTTGAGGACGCTGCGCTAGTATAGTTTCGTTTACCAAACGCCTCCTAGATTGCCTTGCCGTGATCCTTCGCGGTGGACGGAGGTGAGAAAACTGAACGAGACAAACTATCGAAAGTGGATGGTCGTCATCGCAGCGGCAACGCTGTTGGTCGCTATCATTCGCCTTCTGAACGGGGGCTGACCCTGAAAAGAAGGGGACCCGGCGGAGCGCCAACTCCGCCGGGTCTTTTTCAAGGTGAGAACCCTGAACGATCAGAACTATCGAGTGCCAGGATGATGGGCATTCCTTGCCAAATTGTAAAGACCAGCGCTGTGCGCTTGGTTAACTGGCTGGCAACCAGAATCAGGCAGAACGGGGCGTGAACAAATGCCCGGAGCTTGCCATGCAGAGCCTTATTTCCGTTGCCACCATCCTCGCCCTGATTGCCTGGTCGGAAGGGACCATCGTCATTGACCTGCCCGGCTTGGGCAATCCGCAGGTCCATCGCGGGATCGAATAGCCGGATGGCCGAAACGAACGAAGTCATGGCGAAAAGAGTCAGGTAAAAACCTGTCCGAGACCCTAGGTTCCGGGTCTGGGACAGGAGATCGAACGTGCGCTATTCCGGATTTCGGGTCATTGCCGAGGCCTTGACCGGCCACAAGGGCTGGAAGCCGGTCTGGAGAGACCCCGCCCCTCAGGCCGAGTATGATTACATCATCATCGGTGGCGGCGGGCATGGCCTCGCGACGGCCTATTACCTGGCCAAGGAATTCGGCCAGGCCCGGATTGCCGTGCTGGAGAAGGGCTATCTCGGCGGCGGCAACGTCGGCCGCAACACCACGATCATCCGGTCGAACTACCTTTTGGACGGGAATGAGCCGTTCTACGAGTTCAGCCTGAAGCTTTGGGAAGGGTTGGAGCAGGACTTCAACTACAACGCCATGGTCAGCCAGCGCGGGATCATCAACCTGATCCACACCGACGCGCAGCGCGATGCGGCGGTGCGGCGCGGCAATGCGATGATGCTAAACGGCGCGGATGCGGAACTGCTGGACCGCGAGCAGGTCCGGCGGATGTACCCCTGGCTCAACTTCGACAACGCGCGCTTTCCGATCAAGGGGGCGCTGATGCAGCGGCGTGGTGGCACGGTGCGGCATGATGCGGTGGCCTGGGGCTATGCGCGCGGGGCCGATCTGCGGGGCGTGGATCTGATCCAGAACTGTGAAGTCACGGGGATGCGGATCGAGGGCGGACGGATCCGGGGGGTGGAGACCTCACGCGGCTTCATCGGCGCGAAGAAGGTTGGCGTTGCGGTGGCGGGGTCGTCGTCGAAGGTGATGGCCCATGCGGGGATGCGGCTGCCGATTGAAAGCCATGTGCTGCAGGCGTTCGTCAGCGAGGGGCTGAAGCCGCTGATCGACGGGGTGATGACTTTCGGGGCGGGGCACTTCTACGTCTCGCAGTCCGACAAGGGCGGGCTGGTGTTTGGTGGCGACATCGACGGTTACAACTCCTATGCCCAGCGGGGAAACCTGCCGGTGATCGAGGATGTGGCCGAGGGCGGCATGGCACTGATGCCCGCGATTGGGCGCGTGCGGCTTCTGCGGTCCTGGGGCGGGATCATGGACATGTCGATGGACGGCTCGCCCATCATCGACAAGACCTCGGTCGAGGGCCTCTACTTCAACGGTGGCTGGTGTTACGGCGGGTTCAAGGCGACGCCGGCGAGCGGCTGGTGCTTTGCGCATCTGATGGCGAAGGATGAGCCGCATGTGACGGCGCGGGCCTATCGCTTCGACCG
>JANPJZ010000238.1:0-9054 GCA_031425795.1 Rhodobacter sp.
TCCGGGGCCACATGGTCGGGCAGCGCGTTGGAACGGGCACCAGCCACATTCTCGTATTGGAAGCACCCCACGCGGTCCAGCTGTGCCTCGTCCAGCCAGTCCAGCAGGACCTGAAACTCCGCCTCCGTCTCGCCGGGGTAACCGACGATGAAGGTCGAGCGCAGCGTCAGATCGGGGGCCACAGCGCGCCAGGCGGCGATTTCGTCCAGCGTCCGGGCGGCGGCGGCGGGGCGGGCCATGCGGCGCAACACTTCCGGCTGGGCGTGCTGGAAGGGGATGTCGAGGTAAGGCAACACCAGGCCTTGGGCCATCAACGGAATCAGGTTGCGCACATGCGGGTAGGGGTAGACGTAATGCAGCCGCACCCAGGCGCCCAGCTTGCCCATCTCCCCCGCAAGGTCGGTGATGTGCGCGCGCACCTCGCCACCCTTCCAGGGCGACAGGTCGTGCTTGCGGTCCACCCCATAGGCCGAGGTGTCCTGGGAAATGACCAGCAGCTCCTTCACCCCCGCCTCGACCAGCTTTTCCGCTTCACGCAGCACGGCATGCGCCGGGCGGCTGACCAGCTTTCCACGCATGTCGGGGATGATGCAGAACTTGCAGGCGTGGTTGCAGCCTTCCGAGATCTTCAGATAGCTGTAGTGGCGCGGCGTGAGAGAGACCCCGGTCGCTGGCAGAAGGTCGATGAACGGGTCCGGTGAAGGCGGCACGGCGGCGTGGACAGCGTCCAGCACGGCCTCGTACTGGTGCGGCCCGGTCACCGCGAGGACCTTCGGGTGCGCGCCCGTGATGTACTCCGGTTCTGCCCCAAGGCAGCCGGTGACGATCACCCGCCCGTTTTCCGCCAGCGCCTCGCCAATCGCGTCCAGGCTTTCGGCCTTGGCGCTGTCAAGGAACCCGCAGGTGTTGACGATCACCGCATCGGCACCCTTGTAATCGGGGCTGATCGCATAGCCCTCGGCCCGCAGCCGGGTCAGGATGCGTTCACTGTCGACCAGCGCCTTCGGGCAGCCCAGGCTGACCATGCCGATGGTTGGCTGGAACGAGCCATCCGACCGGGCGCGCCGCGTGTCGGGCACGAAAGCACGGGCAAGGTCGGGGCGAAGGAGAGGCGGGTTTTCGGACATGCGCCGCCCTATACAGGCCCGGCGGGGCGGTGGAAAGGGCCGCGTCCTCTCGGCCATTTGATGCCATGGGGGGATGGCTGACTTGGCATTGCCCGGGCCTGCGCATAGCATCGCGCCAACGCCATGATTTCGCGGGGGGATTGGATGCGCTGGATCATTGGTTTCGGGGCTGGGCTGGTGGTCCTGGTCCTGCTTGGTCTCGGGGCTGTGGCGCTGGTCCCGGCTGACCGGGTGGCCGCAGCCGTCTCGGCACAGTTCGAAAGTATGACCGGCCGCAAACTGACGCTGGAGGGCGAGGTGACACCGCGTCTCTGGCCCAGCCTCGGGGTCACGACCGGGCCGGTCAGCATCGCGAACGCCGAATGGGCCGAAACCGAAGCCCCGCTTTTCAAGGCCGAAGGTCTGGTCATCGACATCAATTACGGCGCGCTGATGGGCGGGGCAGTGCAGATCGAGGGCATCACCGCCGACCGCCCGGAAATCGTGCTGGAACGGGGCCCGGACGGCCGTGACAGCTGGGATTTCGGCGGCAGTTCCGGCACGGTTCCCGCCGCAGCCGCGCCCATCACGCTTGACAAAGGCACGATCACCGGCGGCAGCATCCGCTTCATCGACCGGCAGGCGGACCGGGTGGTGGCGCTGGACGCAGTCGAGGCGACGCTGGCAATCCCCGACCTTGCCGGTCCCTTCACGGTCGCTCTGACCGGGCTCTCGAACGGCAAGCCGGTGGCGATGGACCTGACCGGCGGCGTCTTCTCGGCCTTCGCCGCCGGGCGCGTGGTGCCGCTCACGGCGGCACTCACGGCGGGGGGCACCTCGATCAGCTTCGACGGCCGCGCAGGGGTGTCGCCCGTGGTGGCCGAAGGCGCGCTGGTGGCAGATCTGGGCGACCTGCCGGCGTTGGGCGGGGTGATCGGCGCGACCCTGGGGGTGCCCGGTCCGGGCCTCGGCCAGGACCGGCTGACAGTTCGGGGCCAGCTCACGATGGACGGCACCGGGGCCGCCTTCCTGCGGGAAGCGACCTTCGTGGCGGACGACAACCAACTGACCGGCAATCTTGACCTCCGCCCGGGCGAGGCGCGTCCGAAACTCGTGGGCGAACTGACCGCAGGGCCGGTCATCATCGGCTCTGGCGCAGCCACCAGCGAAAGTGGGCCACCGGCCGAGGGCTGGCCCGAGGGCGAGATCGATGTCTCTGCCCTTGGCACCTTCGATGCCGATCTGGTGCTGGTGGCACCCTCGGTCATCCTTGGCGGGCTCCGGCTGGGGGAAACCCGGGTCGGTGTCACCATCGACCGCGCGCGCGCCGTAACCGACATTCGCCAGATGGATGCCTATGGCGGACAGATCACCGGCGAGTTCGTGGTCAACGGACGGGGCGGGCTGTCGGTCGGTGGCAACCTCGTCTTCGCCGGGCTGGACCTTCAGGCCCTTCTGCGCGACCTTGCGGGCTATGACCGGCTGGTTGCACCGGGGGATCTGGAGCTGCGGTTCCTTGGCGTCGGCAATTCGGTTGCGGCGATCATGCTGGGTCTGGAAGGCGACGGCGCGTTGGAGCTTGGCCGCGGCGAGTTGCGCGGCCTTGATATCGCGGCAATGCTGCAGACCCTAGACCCGACCTTCGTCGGCGAGGATCGCACGACCCAGTTTGACGGACTGGCCGGGACCTTCACGATTGCCGAAGGGGTCCTGTCCAATACCGACCTGAAGCTGGTGGCCCCTCAGATCACCGCCTCAGGTGCGGGTGAGGTGGGCTTGGGCGCGCGCACGCTGGATTACCGCCTGCGACCCACCGCCCTTGCCGCAGCCGACGGAACCGGCGGGGTCATGGTGCCTCTCCTCATCACCGGGCCCTGGTCCGACCCGCGCTTCCGGCTGGACCTCGAAGGCATCGCCCGCGAGAAGATGGAGGCCGAGGCCCGCGCCGCTGCCGCCGAGGCCGAGATCCGCGCCAGGGCCGAGCTGGAAGCCCGCCTGAAGGACGAACTCGGGATCGAGGTCGCTCCGGACGAAAGCCTGGGCGACGCTGCGATCCGGGGCCTTGAGGACGCGCTCGAGGACGAGACGCGCAAGGCGCTGGAAGACATCCTCGGCGGAGACTGACCCGTCAGTCGAGGGCGGACAGAAGATCGGCGTGGTCATCCGTCCAAAGCGCGACCTCGGGTTCGGGCAGGGGCAGCCAGCGCGTGTCGCTGGCAAGCTCGCCCAGACCGGCCTCGGTCCGCGCCAGAATGACCACGCGCGATGGCACGTCGCCGACGGTCCCCTCGGTGTCGCTCAGCGTGCGGTCCTGAACCCGCCCGACAAGGCCAAGCGCCCGCGCCCCGGCTGCAAGCGGCTGTTCAAGATCGTAGAACCGGTTGGAGATGTGGAAGACCAACAACCCCTCCGGGTTGAGCCGCGCCATGTAAAGCTCCAGCGCCTCCACCGTGGCAAGGTGCACCGGGACCGCGTCGGAACTGTAGGCGTCGATCACCAGCAGGTCATAGTCCAGCGCCTCCTGTCCCTGCAGCACGATGCGCGCGTCGCCAAGATGCAGTTCGGCATCGGCGGCGCATTCGCTCATGAAGGTGAAGTAGTCGGGGTTCAGTGCGATATCGACGACCTTCTGGTCGATCTCGTAGAAGTGCCACTTCTGCCCGGGCCTGGCATAGCAGGCCATCGCCCCGACCCCCAGGCCGACGATCCCCACCGTTTCGGCCCGCGCGCCCCGCGGCCCGTTCACGATCTGCGCCAGCGAGCCGTTCGGATGATAATACAGAAGCGGCGTCAGGCTGCCTGGCACCTGGGCGCCATGCAGCGTGGTCCCGTTCGAATAGCTGCGGTACTCGTCGCCGTCGGCCACCACATGCAGGCCAAAGAAGCTGCGGTCGGTGGTCAGGATGTCGGCGCGGTCGACCGAAGTCCAGAACGCGAGGAGGCCGATTGTCGCCGTGACCCCCACCAGCCGCATCCGGTAGAAGACCAGCATTCCGGCCATCAGCACCGCCACGACCATCCCGACCTTGACCGAATGCGGCGACGCGCCAAGCGCCGGGCCGATGTCCGGCACCTTAAGCATCATCGGCAGCAGGGCCACCAGCCCCGCCACGATCCCGATGCCAATCTCGCGCGGGGCGGATTTCGTCACCTGCGTTGCCAAGAGAACCGCCGTCAGTGCGACACTGACCTGAAGCTCGATCAGCCGGTCAAAGGCCAATGGCGCGATGATCGAGTTGAAGATCCCCCCCAGTGCACCGCCGACCGACATGGTCAGGTAGAATACAGTCAGATGCCGCGCGTCGGGCCGGCTTTCGAACATGGCCCGGTGGGCCAGCAGGCTTGCCACGAAGAACGCCGCCAGCAGCAGCGCAAAGCCCGCCAGCGTGCCCGTGGGTTTCAGGCAAAAGAAGACCAGCACCGCCAGCACCGCCGGAAACACCAGCCGCAGCCGCGCCGCGGTCAGCGCAGAGCGGGGGGAAAAGACCAGGACGAAGGTCAAGAGATAAAGCGCAAGCGGCACCACCCAGACCAGCGGGAAAGACCCAAGGTCGGTGCTGATCTTCGACGTCACGCTCAACATCAGGGAGGAGGGCAGGAAGGCCAGGAAGGCCCACCAGCCCAGCAGCGCCGGCGTCAGCCGCTTGCCGGTCTCGACCACCGCAGCCACGGCGACCGGCTCGGGCCCGCGCCCGGCAAGTCCCGACAGCAGCAGCATCGGCCCCAGCGCCACAAACCCCACCGCCCACCCGACCGAGATGGCCTGCATCCCGAACAAGGGCTCGGCCACCAGCGGAAACGCCAGAAGCGCGATCAGCGAGCCCAGGTTGCTGGCGGCATAAAGGAAATACGGGTCCTCGGCACTTGGCCCACCACTGCGGCGATACCAGGTCTGGATCAGCGGCGCATTGGCCGACAGAACTGCAAAGGGCAGGCCCACGCCCAACGCGTAAAGCCACAGCGTCTGGGTCACCACCGGGGCATTGGCGTCATAGCTCCAGCTTTCCGGCACCGACAAGGGCAGGAACAACAGGGCCAGCACCACCAGGGCCACGTGAATGGCGATCTGCACCGGAACCGCCAGATACTTGCTCAGGAGATGGGCATAGAGATACCCGCCGATCAGCACCGTCTGGAAGAACAGCATTGCCGTGGTCCAGACGGCGGCCGCCCCGCCGATCTGCGGCAGCACCATCCGGGTGTAAAGCGGCTGGACGAAGAACAGCAGCAGCGCAGAGGTGAATATGGTTACCGTGAACAGCACGGCCACCGCACCGCGCCCGCGGGAAGCCACCTGATTTTCGGAAGTTGCCGTCATGCGCCTGCTCCACCGATGCCACAGCCGTGACAATCACTGGAAAAATGGCAAAACTGTGCTGGCTTGGTGCAAAATGCGCGGCCTGTGCTACCCGGCCCGCAAGATCAGTATCGCGGCGCCGACATCAGCGCCGCGATACCGCTGAACGCGTCTAGCGCCGGCGGTCGCGCCGGGCGCTCATCGGCTGGAAGGCCACGCCGACATGCGCCTCGCAATAGGGCTTGCCGGGCAGCGAGGGCAGGCCGCAGAACCAGAAATCATCCGTCGCAGGGTCGCCGATCGGCCATTTGCAGGTCCGTTCGGTCAACTCCATCAGGGTCAGCCGCTTGGCGCGCTTTTCGACTTCGCGGACCGAGGCGAGGGCCTCGGGGCTGATCTCGTTCAGGCTGGGCTGTGGCGGCAGCGGCTGACCGGCAGGAACAATCGCCTTGCGCACCGGCAAAGGCATCACGTTCGACACCGGCGCCGCCGGGGCGGCAGCGGCGGCGCGCACCGGCTCCACCTTCGGGGCGGGTTCGGGGCGCGGGGCAGCCTCGGGCCGGGAAGCGGCGGCAGAGGCAGGCGCGGCCGGGGCAACCTCCTCGTCCTCGTCCTTGCCGCCGACGCGGTTGGAAAGCCCCAGCCGATGGACCTTGCCGATCACCGCATTGCGCGTGACCCCGCCAAGTTCCTTGGCAATCTGGCTGGCCGACTGACCCTCACCCCACATGCGCTTGAGCGTTTCGACCCGCTCGTCCGTCCAGGACATCTTGCTCTCCGCTGACTTGACTGTTGGGCACATACTACCCGGCTAGGGGCAGGGGCCGCAAGGGCAGGTGGCAGATTGGCAACTTATCGCGTCGCAGCGTCAGCCCGGCAGGCGCAAAGCCCGCGCTTCCGACATCCGCACGATGGGAAAGGCGCTCCGCCGACGCTCGACCGTCTGGCCTGGAAACAGGGCCTCGACCTCCCGACGCTGGGCGGGGTCCAGCGCGGAGAGCCCGGCCTCGCCAGGGTGAAGGCTTTCCGACAGGGTCCCCTCCGCAAGGATCACCTCATGCCTGTCGAAAAGCACATGCATGTAGGTCACCCCTGCCTCCGGCGTGATCTGGCGCACGCTCCCACCGTTGATCAGGGCGAGCGCGGGGATCAGCACCTGATCCTCGCCAAAGTAGACCTGCGCCCTCCAGTCGTTCAGCAGGAACCGGTGCCGGGGCGACACCATGATCGGAGCGGCGTTGCCAAGAACCATTGCCTCGACCAGGACCGGGCGCAGGTCTTCCCGCATCGCCATCTCTTCCGGTGTCACATGGCGCGACCCGATCCAGCGTAACGGCTGCGACCCGTTGTCGAGGGTGGACACCAGATCCCCCGGCACCAGTGTCTCGATCGGACGCGTTCCGGCAAAGGTATCGATCCGCGTCCCGACCGCCAGCGAAAGCGCTGAGCGTCGCGGGCGTGGCGGCGCATCCAAAGCCGGAACGCCCTGAACCGCGTCGTCCGAGCCCTCCGCCGGTTCAAGGGCGCTCACCTGAAGCTCAAGCCCGGTGATCGGCGGGACTGGGCCCACCACTCCGCTGCCCCCGGCAAACTCCAGAAGCTCGAATCGCTGGTGACGGGGCACTGCCTCGACCGTTGCCAGCGTGACCCAACGGCCGCGCCGCACCACCGTGCCCTTGCGCGACACCGGCGTGTCCTCCAGCGTGACCAGCCCGTCCGGATCCTCCTCGACCAGCATTGCAAGGGCGGCATGCGGGGCGACGACCACGCGCGTTCCCATCCGGCATTGGACCGATCCAAGCACGAAGAATCTGATCTGGTACCTGGCCATCCCACTTTCCCGGGCAGGCGGCCCCTGCGTGCAGGCGGCCTGACCCTTGGCCGCCACATTGCATGAAGCGTTCGCGGATTCGAGCGGTTTTGTCAGCCCGACTTACCGCCAGGCCGTGCAAAGGCGAAGGCCCGCCGGATTCCGCTTTACCTGCATGTGGTGGCAGTCTATCCCTCCGGAATGACCGACTGGACCCGACATATCCCCGTCCCGCGCCGACGCTTCCGCGTCTGACGCCTGTCCGCGCGCGCCCCGGTGCGCTCTGGTCCCCCCGCGTTGACTAACGACCTGCCGTCAGGCACCCATTGGCCGTCACCTGCAAGGACATTGCCCATGATCCCCTCCGTTCTGCCGACCTACAACCGCGCGCCCCTCGCCTTCGTGCAGGGTGAGGGCAGCTGGCTTCTGGCCGACAACGGACGGCGATACCTCGACCTCGGCGCCGGGATCGCGGTGAACGCGCTGGGGCACGCCCACCCCGCACTGGTGCAGACCCTGACCGATCAGGCGCAGAAGCTCTGGCATGTCTCGAACGTCTACACGATCCCCGAGCAGCAGCGCCTTGCCGACATGCTGGTCGACCGCACCTTCGCCGATACCGTGTTCTTCACCAACTCCGGCACCGAGGCGGCGGAACTGGCGATCAAGATGGGCCGCAAGCACCATTACGAGGCCGGCAATCCTGACCGGACCGAGATCATCGCCTTCGAAGGCGCGTTCCACGGCCGCTCCACCGGCGCCATCGCGGCGGCGGGGTCCGAGAAGATGGTCAAGGGTTACGGTCCTCTCATGCCCGGCTTTACCCACCTCAAATGGGCCGACCACGACGCGATCCGCGCCGCCATCACCGACCGGACCTGCGCCGTCATCATCGAGCCGATCCAGGGCGAAGGCGGCATCCGCGTGGTCCCCGACCAGTGCCTGAAGGGCCTGCGCGACCTTTGCGACAGCACCGGCACGCTCCTCATCTTCGACGAGGTGCAATGCGGCATGGGCCGCACCGGCCGCCTTTTCGCGCATGAATGGTCCGGCATCACCCCCGACATCATGATGGTCGCCAAGGGCATCGGCGGCGGCTTCCCTCTCGGGGCTGTGCTCGCCACCGAAAACGCCGCCTCCGGCATGACGGCGGGCAGCCACGGCTCCACTTACGGCGGCAATCCTCTGGGCTGCGCCGTGGGAGCCAAGGTGACCGAGATCATCTCCGACCCTGCCTTCCTCGCCGATGTCGCCCGCAAGGGCGCGATGTTCCGGCAAGGGCTGGAATCCCTCGTCGCGCGCCACCCGCAGGTCTTCGAAAGCGTCCGGGGCGAGGGCCTGATGCTCGGCCTCAAATGCAAGCCCGCGCCCGCGGATGTGGTCAAGGCCGGCTACACGGCAGGTGTCCTGACCGTCGCCGCCGCCGACAACGTGCTGCGCCTTCTGCCCGCGCTCAACATCCCCGACGCCGACATCGCCGAGGCCCTCACCCGCCTCGACCACGCGGCCACGACCCTTGAACAGGCCGCCTAGTCATTCTTCGTCTAAAAATATCCCACGGGGGTCCGGGGGTGTGAAACCCCCGGCTACCGCCGCAAAAAGCGAAACGAAATGAACCACTTCCTCGATATCCACAAAACCAGCCCCGCCGACCTCCGGTCGATGATCGACAGCGCCCAGGCGATGAAGACCGCCCGCAACGGCCGCCCCAAGGGCACGCCGGACGATGACCAGCCCCTCAAGGGCCAGATGGTGGCGCTCATCTTCGAGAAGCCCTCGACCCGCACCCGCGTCTCGTTCGACGTCGGCGTCCGCCAGATGGGCGGCGAGACGATGGTGCT
>JANPJZ010000239.1:0-10912 GCA_031425795.1 Rhodobacter sp.
GGGGCGACGCCGATGATGATGCTCTGCCCCCAACCGCGGTGGGTGCATTCCAGTGCGTCGCGCATCACCTTGACGTTGCCGGTGCAGTCGAAGGAGTAGTCCGCGCCGCCGATCTTGTCGAAGGGGGTCTTGGTCAGGTCGACGATGGCCTGCACGACGTTGCCTTCGATTTCCCTGGGGTTGACGAAGTGGGTCATCCCGAACTTCTCGCCCCACTCCTTCTTGTCGTTGTTCAGGTCGACGCCGATGATCATTCGCGCGCCTGCCATTTTCAGGCCCTGGATCACGTTGAGGCCGATCCCGCCAAGGCCAAAGACCACGGCGGTGGCGTCATGTTCGACCTTGGCGGTGTTCAGGACCGCGCCGATGCCGGTGGTA
The DNA here is from genome assembly GCA_031425795.1 of Rhodobacter sp. Classification (GTDB taxonomy): domain Bacteria; phylum Pseudomonadota; class Alphaproteobacteria; order Rhodobacterales; family Rhodobacteraceae; genus Tabrizicola. Next base: position 379 of record JANPJZ010000239.1, read on the forward strand.
ACCCCGCAGCCGATGTAGCAGATCTTGTCGAAGGGAGCGTCGTCGCGGACCTTGGCCAGCGCGATCTCCGGCATCACGGTGTGCTGGGCGAAGGTGGAGCAGCCCATGTAGTGGTAGATCGGAGTGCCATCGAGCATCGAGAACCGGGTGGTGCCGTCGGGCATCAGGCCCTGGCCCTGGGTGGTGCGGATCGCCGTGCAGAGGTTGGTCTTGCGGCTGAGGCAGGAGGGGCATTCGCGGCATTCGGGGGTGTAGAGCGGGATGACGTGATCGCCGGGTTTGAGCGACTTCACGCCGGGGCCGCATTTGACCACCACGCCCGCGCCTTCGTGGCCGAGGATGGAGGGGAAGATGCCCTCCGGGTCGGCGCCCGACAGGGTGAATTCGTCGGTATGACAGATACCTGTGGCCTTTATCTCGACCAGAACCTCACCCTCGCGGGGGTCGTCGAGGTTGACCTCCATGACCTGCAACGGCTGGCCTGCGGCGACGGCAACGGCGGCACGGGTGCGCATTGTTAGACACTCCTCTGGTTGGTCTGACCTGCGTAAGCCGGACAAGGGAACAGTCCGACGGGGACCCGCCGCGTTCTGCAAAGACAATGCCGTCGCAGCGCGGCCTAGTCCCTGAGGACGCCGCTGGCTTTTGCGGTAAAGGTCGCGATGTAGTCCATCAACCCCGGTGACAAGGCGTCGTAGGGTGGCAGTCCAAGCTCGTTCAGTCGCGCGCGGATTCCGTCCATTGCCTCTGGCCGGGTGCCGCCTTCGATGACGGACGAGACGAATGCGGCGAAAGTGGGCGCAGCCCAGCCTTCCCCGCTGGACAGTTCGGTGTGAATAAAGCTCAGCCCGGTGAAAGGATGGTTCGCTCGCGTCACGGGCCCATGCATATGCGTTCCGCAGCCGCCGCAGGCATGGCGTTGGATCAGGGCCGAAGGATCGACCACCTTCAGCTTCTGTTCGTTCTGGGTCACCTTCACCTTGTCGGAAGGCACCACCGAAACCATCGAGAACGCGGCCCCTTCGGGCTTCCAGCACTTGGTGCACCCACAGACGTGGTTGTGCAGGCAGTCTGCGGCGATCTCGACCTCGACCGGGTCAGAGGCACATTTGCAGACCAACGTCCCGCCAGCGAAACCGGTGGTGCCCGGCTTCACGCCGTCATCTACCGCCGGGTGGATTTTAACTGTTGCCATAGCGAAACGCTCCCTACTGAAAGTCATTTCCGACGTTCGCACTGTTTGCCATTTTCGGCAATTCAACCAAAAGTCGTTGAATCTTAAGCCCCGAACCAGCAGCGCCAACGCTTCATTCTGATCAGGGATCACGGGTTGTTGTACCTGCTGGCAGCCGCGGTGTCTCTTGATCGAAGAATCCGGATTGATTGCAAGGAGCTCTTCGTCAGCAGCCCTTGCCTCAGGAATCCGTCCGAGATGCCCGAGGGAAGTGATCAGCATAAGATGGCAAATCGTGTACCCCGGAGATGCCGCTTGGGCGCGGCGGGCAAAAGATGCGGCTGACGCGGAGTCCGCGTTGAAAAGGCGGACGAAGGCGCGCTCGGTCAGCATCCTGAAGTTGAGTTCGTCGAGCGTGCAAAGCGCCACGGCTCGGTCGACATGCTCGGCCACCGTCGGGAACCATCATCTTGCTATCCATGCCTTCACTGCGTGGGCGGGGAGCAGCCCCAGACGGGCGTTGCGTGCTGGCATGCGCCCGGCACGGTCAGGATGGGGGTGCATCTGGTCCTGCCGTCACACGCGCCTCGCGCTTGAACGGATTGTCCTCGGGCACGCCATAGTCGGGCACAAGCGCGCCCTTTTCCCGCGCATCAGCCATGTACCTAAAGGCGTTGATCGTCATGCGCATCAAGTGGTCACCCGCTTTCATTGGCGGATATCTGGCTTCGGTTTCAGGGGTGCGGAACTTTTCCAGTGGTTGCACGATGGCGTGGTAGTCAAGCCCGAAGAACAGCGGAAAGGAAAACCGCTCACGCCCGATGTTGACGACCCGGTGCTGGGTCGATTTGAAGTGCCCGCCCGACCAGGTTTCAAAGATGTCACCGATATTGACGATGAAGCAACCGGGAATGGGCGGTGCCTCGATCCAGACATCCTCGGCTGTCATCACCTGCAAGCCGGGACCGCCCTGCAGCAGGATTGTAAAGCATTCGAAATCGGAATGCGCCGCAATGCCGACGATATCCTTGGTGGCGGGCAGGTCATTGGGCAAATAGCGCAGTAGGCGCAGTTGCGAGGTGGGGTACGTGATGTGGCGCGTCAGTTCTTCGGTTTCGACACCAAGCTCCAGCGCAAGTGCATCCAGCATTCGCAAGCCAAGACCGAAGATGGCATCATAGTAACCAGCAACGGTGTCCTTCCAGCCAGGCAGGTCGGGCCAGATGTTGGGGCCCGTCATCCGCCATTGGGCGACGTAGTCCGGATGGTCTGGCGGTGCCTCGTAAGACATGTCCCAGGCTTCGTTCATGTTGATCGACTTGGGGAAGTTCGCGCCGTTTTCCTCGAACGGCACATAGCCGCGATGATGGGTCGTGAAACCGGACCACCAGCGCATCTTGTAGGACCGCGGCTTGCCGTGAAATTCGCGTGAAGCTTCCATCACGCCATCAATCAGGTCCTGCGGTACCCCATGTCCGGTGATGTAAAAGAAGCCCGACATGCGCGCTGCCCTGCCAAGCTCGGCGGCGACGCGGGCCTTGTCGGCCGGATCGCCTGTGAACAGGCCGCTCAGGTTGATGACCGGAAGGGTCGCGTCATCGACGGTCATGGCTTTCTGGTCGTCGGATACATCGCTGCGCATGTCGGCCTCCATGAGATACAGGTGGAGTGACTGTCCGGCACCGGGCGGGGTTTGCACGCGAATTGTCTACAATTGATGTGTTCCTCTCAATCTCTGCCTGCTTTTCTGGCATCTGCGCGAAGCTGTGACCCGAACAGTCGCGAGTGCTTTCTGCAGGGGCTATTTGTTTGGCCTATTCGGCCTCAGGGCTGGGGCCGCTCTGATTCGAAGTTGTTGCTGCTTCCCCAGCCACTGGCACAGCGCCTTCGCGCCAACCTGGGGAAACAAAATGAACAAACTGAACCGCCGCACCCTTTTGAAGCAAGGCAGCGCCGCTTTTGGGCTGGCAGCCGCTTCTTCCGTTGTGGGTACCCCCCTGATTGCGCAGGCTCGCACGCTGCGGGTCGGCTCGTACGGAGGATATTTCGAGAACAGCTTCAAGGAACATGTGTTCCCTGCCTTCACTGCCGCGACCGGCATCACGGTGGAAAGTGTTACGCAGCCGAACTCCTCCGACTGGCTGGTGACAATGCAACAAGCGACAGCCGCTGGTTCGGTGCCGACGGACATCTCGCTATATGCCCGCGACACGATGATCAAGGCCAGCCGTCTGGGCGGGCTGATCAAGACGCTGGATATTTCGAAGGTCCCCGCTTCGGCGAACCTCGACCCCTATTTCGTGTTCGACGCCGGACAGGGCCCCCTCGGCGTTGGTGCCATGTCGTGGTTCACTTCGATGGTGATTAACCCGACCGAAGTAACCGAGGCACCAGCAAGCTGGGCCGAGTTCTGGGACACGTCGAAATATGAGGCAAGCCTTGGCCTGTCGAAGAATTTCAACGCGCTCTTTCTTGATATCACGGCGGCCACGTTCTTTGACGGCGAGGCGACCCTTGCAACCGACGAAGGCATTCTGGCCGTCATCGCCAAGGTGGCCGAACTCAAGCCGAACGTCGCCCTGTGGTGGTCTGCGGAAAGCCAAATGGAACAGGCCATGAAGAACGGCGACGTGATCGGCGGGCAGTACTACTTGGACGTGTCTAACCTGATGGCGTCCGAAGGCTTTCCGATCAAGCCGGTCTTCCCGAAAGAGGGCAACCCGCAGGATTACGGGTCGTGGTGCCTTGCGATGCTGTCGGACAAGGACGCCGAGGCGGCAGAGTTCATGAACTTCTCGTCCGACCCTGCCACCCAGGCGCTGATGTCGCGCAAGATCGGCACCGCTCCGCTGATCGCCAAGGACAAGACCGACCTGACCGATGGCGAATTTGCCTTCGTGTCCGGGACCCCGTCGATCAAGCCCGCCTATGAAGCCTACCTCGACAAGGAGACCTTCATGAAAGAGGCGTGGGACAAGATGGTGGCGGGCGTCTAGGTCCGCTCATGTCAGCCCTGGTCTTGAAAGGCATCCGCAAGGATTACGGCGAGGCGCGCGCGGTGGATGACATCACGCTTCAGTTTCCCGATGGTCAGCTGACGGCCTTGCTGGGGCCTTCGGGCTGCGGCAAGACCACCTTGCTGCGGATGATTGCCGGGCTTGAGGTGCCGACGGATGGCACTGTCACGATGGGCGGGCGCGACATCACGCACCTGCCCGCCCACAAGCGCAGGTTCGGCATGGTCTTTCAAAGCTTTGCGCTGTTTCCGCATCTGACGGTGCGCGACAATGTCGCCTATGCGCTGACCATTTCGGGCACATCACGGGGCGAGGCCGCGAGAAAAGCCGACACGCTTTTGGATCTTGTGCAATTGACCGGCTATGGCGACCGGCGCATCGGCCAGCTGTCGGGGGGGCAAAAGCAAAGGGTGGCCATCGCGCGGGCTTTGGCGCAGGAACCCGAAGTGTTCCTGCTGGACGAGCCGATGTCGGCGCTGGACGCCAAGCTGCGCGAGGAAATGCAGGTGGAGCTGCGCATGCTGCAGCAGCGGTTGGGGATCACCACCATCGTGGTGACCCATGACCAGCGCGAGGCGATGACGATGGCCGACCGCATCATCGTGATGTCCAAGGGCCGCGTCGAACAGGCCGGAACCCCGCAAGAGATCTACCACTGGCCCGCCACCGGCTTTGTCGCGGGCTTTATCGGACGGGCCAATTTCATGGACGGCGTCACGCAGGACGGCAAGGTGATGGTCGGTGACGTGGCGCTGTCTTTGCCCAGGCCCGCCCAGTTCCTGAACGGCTCACCGGTGCAACTGGTCTGCCGCCCGGAAGGCATCCGGCTTGGAGCGGACACGTCCAGCGTCAACCTGGTGGAGGGTCGCGTGACCTTCGTGCGCGATCTGGGGCCGGTGCGCGATATCTACCTGGATACGGGCCTGGGCAAGCTGGTGGCCGAGCAAAGCGCCGATCAAAGCCGTGGCCTTGCCTTGGGTGACACGGTGCGGCTGTCCCTGCCACCCGATGCGTTGCGGATCTATCCGGGCCACGGTTCGGCGATGCCCGCCACAGCACTCGCTGCCGAATGACGGTCGCAGGTCATATCGCACCGCTGGCCGAGGCGCCTTGGCCGCCCGTGATCCGCAGGGGCGCGGTCGTCACCTTGCTGCTGTGGGCCATCGTCCTGGTGTTATGCGTGGTGCCGCTGGGTCTGGTGCTGGCGATTTCCTTTGGTCACAAGGTCGAAGGGGCCGGTTGGGAATGGGCGTTTTCCTTGCAGAACTACCTGCGCTTCTTTGTCGGTGCGAACTGGCCGGCGGAAACGACGTCGCTCTATCTGGGCCAGCTTTACTGGTCGATGCGCTATGCGGTTGTGGCGGCACTTTTGGCGGTGGTGACGGCGCTGCCCTTTACCTATCTGATGACGCGCCAGTCGCGGCGGGCGCAGGCGCGGTGGCTGGTGTTCCTGTTGGCCACCTTGTCCTTGTCCGAGGTGTTCATCGTGATGGGCTGGGATATCATCCTGTCCAACAATTCGGGCCTGCCGATGCTGTTTGCGGCCACGGGTGTGACCGACTGGTTGAAAGAGACCGGCTGGTTTGACGTGCTGCGCGAATGGGGGCTGGCAAACCCGCGCAACGTGAAATTCAAGACATCCGAATTCGCCACGGTGCTGACGCTGTCCTACCTTGTCTGGCCCTATGCGGTGATCCTGCTCTACCCGGCCTTGTCGCGGCTCGACCCGTCGCTGGCCGAGGCTGCGCGTACCATGGGGGCCCGGCCATGGACGGTGGCGCGCACGGTGATCCTGCCGGCAGTCCGCCTGCCGCTGATGGGCACGACCCTGTTGTTGTTCGTCTATCTGCTCGGCGCCTATGTGGCGATCACCGTCTTTGCCGATCCGTCGCAGCATACGACGGCGGTGTCGATCTATGAAAACGTGCGGGGCAGCACGTTGAACGCGCCGTTCGGAGCGGCGCAATCGGTGATCCTTCTGGTGGCCGCGGGGGCCTTTCTGGTCTTGGGCCAACGGCTCAGCCGCATGTCGCGGGCGGGCGCGTGATGGGGCGGGTCCTGGGTCGTCTCTTCATGTCGATGGCGGCGCTTGTGGTGGCATTGCCCATCTTGATCGTCTGCTCTGCCGCACTGAACGGCGGGCGCACGATGTTCTTTCCGCCGCAGGATCCGACCCTGGCCCGGTTTGGCGAGTTCTTCTTTTCCGAGCCCGTCTGGACGCGGGCCCTGGGCAATTCGATCATCGTGGCGCTTGGCTCGGCGACGCTTGCCGTGCTGCTGGCTTGGCCGATCGCCTATGCCTTGTGGAAGACCGGCTCGCGGCAGTCGGCGATGCTGGCGGCGCTGGGCTCGATCCCCTTTGCACTGCCTCCCATCGTTTTTGGCGTGGGGCTGGGGTTCTTCTGGGCTTTTCTGGGGGGCCTTGGGTCGATCTGGGCCGGCATCATCAGCCATGCCGTGCTGTTTCTGGCGCTGCCGCTGGTGACGATCTCCATCGGGCTGCAAGCCATCGACCGCGCACATCTGGATGCCGCCGCCACCATGGGTGCTACCGAAAGCATCACCTTCCGCACCATCATCCTGCCCCAGACGCTGCCCTACACCATTTCGGGCTTCTTCTTTGCGCTGGTGCTGTCGTTCAACGAATTCATCGTGATGTTCTTCGTCTCGGCCTCGGCCTATGCCACCGTCACGCTGCAGATCTTCAATTCCCTGCGCAATGGCTACACCCCGACCATGGCGGTCGCCGCGGTGGCGTTCATCACCGTGTCGATCACCGTATTTGCCGCCGTCGCCCGGTGGGGCGACCTGCCGCGCCTGATGGGCGCCGACCAATCCCGCAACTGATCCCAGAAAGGTCACGTCATGCCTCGCCAACCCACCCTGGTCGGACAAGCTGTCCTGATCGTCATCGATATCCAGAAGGGCGCCTTCATGGACCAGGATTTCGGCATTCCGGTCATGCCCGGCTACCGTGCCAACATGGAGCGCGCCAGATCCGTCGTGGCGGCAGCGCATGATGCCCGGATCCCTGTCGTCTTCATCCAGGAAATCCACCGCCGCGACATGGTCGATTTCGGGCGTGAACTGGATGGAACCGAAGAGGTCCATTGCCTGGAGGGCGACGCCGGAACGCCGGTCGCGTTTGAGGAAATGGGCCGCATCCCTTCGGATTACTTCATCCACAAGCGCCGCTATTCGGCGTTCTACGGCACCGAGCTGGAGATATTGCTGAAGGGCCTCAAGGCGCAGACGCTGATCCTGATCGGCGGGCTGACCGATGTCTGCGTGCATTACACCTTCGCCGATGGGCATCAGGGTGACTACTATTGCCGCGTGGTGGGCGATTGCGTGGGCGGGTCCACGACCGCCGCCCATGACGCCTCGCTCAGGGCGATGGAGTATCTGCAGAAAGGGGCCGTCGTGACCGCCGAACAGATCACGTCCGAACTGGCGTCGCGGCGCGCGGCGGCTGCATGAACCTTGGCGATCTTCAGGGCCATTGGCGGCGCAACTGGTTGCGTGCGCCAGGCTTCGAGGACAGCACGACCCGGGTGCATTGGGTGCAGTCGGGGCCGTGGTGCGCCGATATCCGGGTACCCCTGATCCGGCCCGGCCTGAACGTGCCGTCCCTGTCGGATCTGACCGGCCCGGAGCTGGCCCTGCTGCTTTCGGCCGAAGGCTTTGCGGGGCGTACCAGCCTTGCGGGGGATGTCTGCACCTGGGCGCGCCAGTGGAATTGGCGCGGGTTTCCCTGCGCTGTCGATGCCGGCAGATTGGAATTTGATGCGTCTGGCCACCTGATCGAGGACGGCGTGCATGCCGATTACCGCGAGGAATGGCACCGCGTGCCTGCGCCGGACTGGGCTGCGTGGGCGGCTGCGACCGACGTTGCGGACGGCATGCTGATCAGCAACGGCACCGGCTTTGTGCTGGGCCTCGGGCAGCGCGACGCGCCCGCCCGCCCGAGCCTTGTGCAGGCCTTGCGCGAAGGCACCGCCGACCCGGCCGAGGCAGCACCTGCTTTCGCCTCGGTGTATGCGATGGGCCGCTGGCGTGGCGCGCAAGGCGTGGCGGACCTGTCGACCCAGCCCTTCTGCGAAGGTCATGTCGTGCTGACACGCGGTCCCGGCGGCACGGATCTGACACTGCCGGACTTTCACGGGACATCCGTCACCCGCACCCTTCGCCTGACCCCGCTTTCCGCCGACTGACCGCACAAAGGACCGCCATGACCCTTCCCGTCGCCGACCACTGGTACAGCGCCACCCGCATCGACGCCCACACCACATTGATCATCGAGCCGCATGTCCATGTGCTGGAACAGGCCAACCTGTGGCTTGTCGAGGGGCGCGATCGCGACATGATCCTGGATACCGGCATGGGCGTCGTGCCGCTACGTCCGTTTCTGGATAGCCTGCGCCGGGACCCCGCCAAGCCGATCATCTGCGTCTCCTCGCATACCCATATCGACCATATCGGCGCGGTGCATGAATTTGACACGCGGCTCGTTCATCCGCTGGAGGCGGCCCAGATGGCGCAGCCCACGGGCCTGCATTCCCTGTTCAAGCGCGACATGCCCGAACGGCTGGTGCAGACATTCCTAGACGCGGGCTATCCGCCCATCGGCGAGATGTTGATCCATGCCTTGCCATTTGCGGGCTATGATCCCGAAACCTACCGCCTGCGCGGCGCGCCTGCCACGGGCCTCTTGAACGAAGGCGACACCGTCGATCTTGGCGACCACCTTTATGAGGTCTGGCATCTGCCCGGCCATTCTCCGGGCGGCATCGGCCTTTTTGAGCGTACCAGCGGAATCCTGTTTGCCGCGGATGCCATCTATGACGGTCCGCTGATCTACAGCGGTCCGGGGATGAGCGTGGCCGCCTACCGCGACACTTTTGCCAAGCTGCGTGCCTTGCCGGTGACCCGCATTCACGGCGGCCATGACCCCAGCTTTGGCCGCGACAGGATGCTGGAGATCATCGCCACCTACGAGGCGCGCTGGGACGCCGAGGCATCAGCGTGAGCGCAAGTTCACAAAAGTGACACCTGACGAGGGCAGGGCGACAGGGCGACGGGAACTGGGGGGCAGGCCTTGACGCGTCAAGCGCAAGGATTGGGGACAACGGTACGCACCTCACCAACGCGCCTCCCAGAAAGCCAGCGGATCGGTCTGCATGACTTGCGTGATGCCCGGCGGGATGACCTTGATTTCTTGCGGCCCGACCCGGCGCGCCAGTTCCGCCCTGGCCCGTGCGATCTTGTCGGGGTGGATCAGCAAATCCACCGCAGCCAGCGCCAGTGCCTCGGATGCCATCAACGGGCCGGGGTCGCCGGCGGGATGGCCCGACAGCGCGGTCCATGCCCAGTGATGGATCGGAACACCCGTCGGATAGGCCCAGTTGATCCGGCCAAGCGGCACAATCCAGCTCGCATCGCCGTCGTCCTGCGCGTAATAGTCGATCCCGTCGGCGAAATAGGCAATGTCGCGGTGCAGATCAAAGGCCTTGCCGGGCGAGGCCGCCTGCGACAGCTCTTGCATGAAGACGATGTCGGCTTCTGACCAGTTCGGTGCACCGACGATGCGCAGGCTGCCGTCAAGAACCTCGCCCAGCACGTCGTTGGCCAGATAGCCCCGGCAGGCGGACACGAACTTTTCTTCAACCTCCACGCCGGTCCGGGATGCGACCTCGCGAAAGATCGCCTCCATGCCGCGATACGCCGCCATCGCGGGGTCGAGTTCCCGGTGGCGCAGCGAACACCACAGGCGCACCTCGTCGGGCATGACGCCCGGCATGATGCCCGCCGACCGGTACACATGCTTTTCGTTGATGCCCGGAAAACGTTCCGGCAGGGCCGCGACAATGATCCGTTCTGGTAATCGCCATGCGAGGTCAAAAGCGCGTCAAAGCCGTCGAACACACCAGCATGTTGCAGGGCGATCTTGCCCCAGCAGATCTCTTCGGCCGGGCAGCCGATCACCGAGATTTCACCGGGCAGGCCTAGCACCTCGGCAGCCATGGCCGCAGCGATGGCAGCGCCGCAGTTGGCGGGGCGATATGATTGTGCCCGCTGGCATGCCCCGGCTTGCGGCCAGTGCCGGTACGCCGCGCGACGGCAGCATTGTCCAGACTGGGCAGTGCATCATATTCGGCAAGGATGGCGATCCGCGGCGCGCCCGGTACGCCTGCCTTGCGGGCCACAAAGGCGGTGGGAACCCCACCCGTGCCCACCTCCACTTCAAACCCATGCGCCCTCAGAAAGCCGGTCAAATGGGCGACGCTTTGTTGCTCCATCCCCGGCAGTTCCGGGCAGGCCCAGAGGTCGCGGAACAGGCGGG
>JANPJZ010000240.1:0-6896 GCA_031425795.1 Rhodobacter sp.
TTTCCGGCTGATCCTTGGGGCACACCGGCCCGACAGCGGCAGCATCCTGTTCAAGGATGAAGACGTGACCCGCCTGCCCTCCTTCGCCCGCATCCGCAAGGGGATGAGCGTCAAGTTCCAGGTGCCCGGCATCTTCAAGGATCTGAGCGTGCGGCAGAACCTGGTGATTTCGTTCCAGCACCACCTGCACGGCCATGATCTGGAGGCGACAATCCAGCGCGTTCTGGCCTTCGCCGGGCTGGAAGGGCTGGAGGAAAAGGCTGCGGGCACCCTGTCGCATGGGCGTCAGCAATGGCTGGAGATCGGCATGGCGGTCGGGGTGGAACCGCAGCTTCTCTTGCTGGATGAACCGACAGCCGGCATGTCGCCCGAAGAAACCCGCCAGACCGGGGAAATGCTGCGCAGCCTGAACGCTCAGGGCGTGACCATCCTGGCGGTCGAGCATGACATGTCCTTCGTGCAGCAGATCGCCGACCGGGTGACCGTCCTGCACTTCGGCGAGATCTTTGCCCAAGGCTCGGTGGCCGAGATCATCTCGCACCCCGGCGTCGCCGACATCTATCTGGGGGCCTCCGATGAGTGACATGCTGAAGGTCACCGATCTGCGCGCAGGATATGGCGGCGAGCCGGTGTTGCAGGGCGTCTCCCTGCGCGTCGGCAAGGGCGAGATCGTCGCCGTCATCGGTCGCAATGGTGTGGGCAAAAGCACCCTGATGCGCACGCTGATCGGTCTCTTGCCGGTCGGGGCGGGACAGATCGACTTTGCCGGGAGCGTGGTGAACAAGGTCACTGCCCAGGCCCGCGCCCGAATGGGCATCGGCTACATCCCGCAAGGGCGCGACGTGTTCCCCCGCCTGACCGTGCGGGAAAACCTGCTGGTCGGCGAAACCGCGCGGCGCGGCGGCACCCCGGATTACGACAAGGTCTATGAATTCTTCCCGATCCTGAAAGAGCGTGCCCGCCAGGCTGCCGGCACGCTTTCCGGTGGCCAGCAGCAGCAGCTTGCCATCGGGCGGGCCATGGTGGGCGGGCCGGACCTGATGCTCCTGGACGAGCCGTCCGAGGGCATTCAGCCGTCAATCGTCAAGGACATTGCCCGCAACATCAAGCGGTTGAACGCCGAAACCGGGCTGACGGTCCTGTTCGTCGAACAGAACCTCGACCTGATCGTCAACCTCGCCCAGCGCGGCTTTGTCATCGACAAGGGCCGCATCATTGCCGAGGTCGGCCCAGACGAGATCAAGGATCGGGAAAAGGTGAAGAAATGGCTGGCACTCTAGGAACATCGCATCAGAAGGGAGACTGGGCATGAGCTGGTTTGATGCCTCGGAAATGACGAAAAAGGGCGTGGCGCAGGGGAGGCCCGGCAAAAGCCACTTCATCGGGATCAAGGATCAGGGCACGTTCCATTACGTTTACGGCCCTTATGCCAAACCCGTGCTGGAGGTAGAGCCGGGTGCAGTGGTGACGGTGGAAACCCACGACGCGTTCGAGGGCAAGATCACCTCGGAAACCGACCGCCCATCGGAAATCCTGAACTTTCCCTTCCTGAACCCGCAGACCGGACCGATCTTCGTGCGCGGCGCGGAAAAGGGCGATTGCCTGGCGGTCAAGATCATCTCGATCAAGCCGCGCGGGCCGCAGCCGGTGGGAACGACCTGCCTTCTGCCCGAATTCGGCGGGCTGGTGGCAACGGGCCAGACGGCCATGCTGAACGCGCCTCTGCCGGAAAAGGTCAAGAAGGTCCGCTTGGACGAAGACGGGGTCTACTGGTCCGACACCATCACCCTGCCCTACGAGCCCTTCATCGGCACCATCGGCACCAGCCCCGAGATCGAGGCAATCTCCTCACTGGTCCCGGACTACTACGGCGGCAACATGGACCTGCCCGACGTCGGGCCGGGGGCGATCATCTACCTGCCCGTTAATATCGCAGGCGCGCTCCTCTATCTTGGCGATTGCCATGCCATCCAGGGCGACGGCGAATTGTGCGGCGTGGCGATGGAAATGCCTGCCACCGTGCAGTTGCAGGTCGATCTCATCAAGGGCCACGCCATCGGCTGGCCCCGCCTGGAAACCGAGAACGCCATCATGACCATCGGCAGCGCCCGCCCGCTGGAGGATGCCGCGCGCATCGCCTACCGCGAACTGGTGCGCTGGATCGATCAGGAAACCGGCATGGGGCAGGACGAGGCCTACATGCTTCTGACCATGGTCGGGAAGGCGCGGCTGGGCAACATGGTGGACCCGAAATACACCATCGGGACAGGCATCGCGAAAAAGTACGTCGGGCTTTGATCGCGGCACGGGCCGCTTTGGCGGGGCGCTCCCGTCAAGGCGCCCTCGCGCTTGCGCACAGGGCCTGCCGGGTGCAGGCTAAGGCCTGAACTTGCAACATCGGACAACCGTTTCAGGGGGGTTATCATGCCAGATGGCAGCAACACGCCGTCACGCCGCAGCGTTGTGGTGTCAGAGTTCACCAACAGCGTGCTCGATCCCGATGCCCCGATGCTGGGGCCGGTGGAAAACGGCGGCACTATCATCGCCAACACCGCTCCCGGCTGCTGGGGCCCGATGATCACCCCAGCCCTGCGCGGTGGGCATGAGGTGACGCGCCCGGTCTATGTCGAGGGGGCCGAGGTTGGCGACGGCGTCGCCATCCGCATCCGCGACATCACCGTCACCTCGCTTGCCACGGCCTCGGGGCACGATTCCTCGCCCGAAGGCTTTTGCCTCGGCGATCCCTATGTCGCCGGACGCTGCCCGGTCTGCGACACGGTCTGGCCGGAAACCCATGTCGAGGGGATCGGCCAGCAGGCCGTCAAGTGCAACACCTGCGGCAATGCTGTCACCCCCTTTGCCATCGTGCACGGCTACACTGTCACCTTCGATGAAACCCGCTCGGTCGGCCTGACGCTGCCTCAGGCTGCGGCCGAGACAATCGCCCGCGATGCCAACCACTATTCCGCCCTGCCCGACCAAAGCCGACAGCACTCGATCCTGACCTTCGCGCCCTCGGACATGCCCGGAACGCTGGTGCGGATGCGCCCCTTCATGGGCCAGCTTGGGACCTGCCCGTCGATGGCGATGCCCGACAGCCACAACGCTGGCGACTTCGGGTCCTTCCTCGTCGGTGCTCCACATGAATATGCCATCACCGCCGAGCAGCTGGCCCAGCACAAGACCGACGGACACATGGACATCGACGCCGTGCGCGCAGGCGCCATCCTCGTCTGCCCGGTGAAGGTCCGGGGCGCCGGTGTCTACATGGGCGACATGCACGCCGGACAGGGCGATGGCGAGATTGCCGGGCATACCATGGATGTCGCGGGCAGCGTGACCCTGCAGATCGAGGTGGTGAAAAACTATCCGCTTGATGGGCCCGTCCTGTTCCCTCTGGAAGAGGACCTGCCGCCAATGGCCCGGCCCTTCACGGCTGCCGAAAAGGCCAAAGGGCAACGGCTGGCGTCGAAATGGGGCGTGGCCGCGATTGAACCGCTCGCCCCCATCAGCGTGATCGGCACCGCCGCCAACCTGAACCTTGCCATCGAGAACGGGCTTGCACGGGCGGCCAAACTCCTGGGAATGACCGTGGCCGAGGTTCGGAACCGCGCCACGGTGAACGGCGCAATCGAGATTGGCCGCGCACCCGGCGTCATTCAGGTGACGTTCCTTGCACCGCTGTCCCGGCTCGATACCGTGGGCCTGGGCGATTACGCCCGCGAGCAATACGGTTTGTGATGTCTGCCCAAGGCGAACGCGCAAGAGTGTCCGTTCTGCGGACAGTCTTGCGCGTCAGGCAACGCCGCAGCAAAGACGACCACCAGCGCAAGTCCCTCGCATCTGACCGTCACGCATCCGCCTTGTCCATCAACCGCCGGATATGATGCGCAAAGACCCATGTCGCGGGCAGGCCCAGCACCGCCCCGCCCAGCAGGGACTGCACCGGCGTCAGCACCGGCAACCCGATCCAGGACCAGATCAGCGATGCGAAGAAGACGTTGACCGCCATCGCTCCGGCACCGAAGGGATAAAGGATCAGGGTCAGCCGGGCGGGGGTCATCTGCGGCTGACCAGCCACTGCACCGCGACCAGCGCCAGCAAGAGCAGCACCGAGGCGGCCAGATAGCTGAACTCGGCCTGCGCGGTCTGCACCTCCGGGGTCGGGCGCTGGAACGTCTCGGCCGCGGCGGCCAGGGGCGTCAGGGTGGTGAGAAGGCAAAGGGGAAGGCGCATGTCAGGTCTCCTGCGTCAGGGATCGGTAGATGTCGGGAAGGGCGCGGCCAAGGCGGGCCGGATCGGGCAGCAGGGTGAACCCCGCGCGACCGAAGATGCGGGCAAACCAGTCCTGCCCGTCTGCATCGACGATCACGCCATGGACCGCGTGACCCATCCGCCGGGCCTCGCGCACGGCCATGTGGCTGTCCTCAATGCCGTGGATGCCCTCGTAATGGTCGAGGTCGTTGGGCTTGCCGTCGGTCAGCACCAGCAGCAGCTTCCGGGCAGAGGGTTCGGTGGCAAGCTGAGCCGTGGCATGGCGGATCGCGGCCCCCAGCCGAGTGTAGTGGCCGGGGCGCAACCCGCCGATCCGCGCGGTGATGTCGGGCGACATGCGCTCGGCAAAGCCCTTGCAGCGGGTCAGGAACACCCGGTCGCGCTTCAGCGAGGAGAACCCCCAGACCCCCAGCCGATCCCCCGCCGCGTCGATCCCGCCGGCCAGCGCCGCCAAAGCCTCGCGCGTTGTGTCGATGATGCTGCGGGTGCCCACGACGGATTCCGTCGATCGCGAGCAATCCATCAGGATCGCCACCGACAGGTCACGCTCCACGTTGCGCAGGTCGCGGAAGATGCGGTCGCTGCCCTGCCCGGTGGCACGGATTGCGACCTGTGCCGCGATCAGGGCGTCGAGGTCCAGTTCGCTGCCGTCCACCTGCCGAGGCAAGAGGATGCGGCGGGGGTGTAGCGCCTCGAACTGCCGCCGCACGCGGGCCATCATCCGGGGATCGGGGGCGAAACTCTCGCCAGGCTGACCCTCGACCTCCAGCACGCGGGTGTGGTCGGCCATGTAGCTGCGCGCGCGGTGGTTCCATTCGGGGTAGGTGAAGATATCCGACAACCGCTCGTGTTCCGCGTCCTGCGGCGCAAGGTCAAGGTGCAGGCGCAGGCGCGTGGCCGCGCGCTTGTGGTGTTTTGTCAGAGTGATGTGGTCCTGATCCTCCGCCGCTTTCTGGGCGTTTTCCAGGTCGTCATCGTCGGTCGCGCGGTTCAGACCCATGCTTTCGACCCAGGAGAAGATCGACTCAAACCTGTGCATGATGAAGCTGTCGGTGCGGTTGGCCTCATCGTTATCCTCGCGCTTGCCCTGCTTGCGGGTGTTGGTGGCAAGGCTCGGCGGGGCGCTGATCACATCTTCCGCCGGGGTGGCGACGCTGCCGCCTGCGGCCCGGCCCAGCCGCAGCCAGATCGGCAGCGGAGGCATCGGTGCATAGCCGCGCGGGGCGGCATCAAGCGAGGGGACCGGAAAAGCCTCACCCGCCAGCAAAGCGCGGGTCTGCGCGGCAACCATCCGCTCGGCGACAGAGGCGGAGTAATCCATAGAGGCGCCAAGCAGATGCGCACAAAGCGCGGCGTGGGGCGCCCGCAGGCCTGGGCAAAGCGCGAGGGCTCGGGCAGTTGCGGCGGCCATTTCCTCAAGCTGGGCAAGGTCGACGGCCAGCGGATCATCCGTCACTGCATGCAGTTCGATCACCGCCGCCAGGGCCGCCAGCCAGAGGTAAGCGGCGCGGTTCAAGGCGGCGGTCGGAAAGGCCTCCATCACCGGCGGCAGGCGCAGGGCCGCGCTATCATAGGTCGCCACATGCTCCATGGTCCGCGCATCGGCCAGCGCGGCCCCCACCCCGCGCCGATGACGCGACGCCGTGGCGGAGCTGGCGGCAATCTCGACGCCCGCCTTGCCGCCCAGCGCCCGGAACAAGAGCGTGACGCTGGGCCGTACCGCCTCCAGCGACACCGCGCTTTCGGCAAAGCCCGCAACGGGGGCCAGGCGTTGGGTAACCCCGTGCCAGAGGTTGCCCATCGTTTCCTCCGGGTCCATCAGGTCCAGCGGGTGCATGGTCTAGCCGTAGACGCTGGCGATGACGTCGCGCAGGGCCTGCGCCACGTCCGGCTCATCGGTCAAAGGCTCTACCACCGCGGCCTGCAAAGCCCGCTCGATCGGCATCCCACCGGCGATCAGCGTCGCCGCGTAGATCAGAAGGCGGGTGGAGACGCCCTCCTCCAGATCCATCCCCGACAGCGCCCGGATATGCCCGGCCAGCCGCACCAAAGGCGCAACTTGCACCGCATCCAGCCCGCTTTCGCGCGCCACCACCGCCACCTCCGTGACGGCATCGGGAAAGCCGAACGTGATCGACAGGAATCGCTGCCGGGTCGAGGGTTTCAGCCGTTTCAGGATGTTCTGGTAGCCGGGGTTGTAGCTGGCGACCAGCATGAAGCCGGGTGGAGCCACCAGCTCTTCGCCCGTCCGGTCGATCATCAGGGTGCGGCGGTTGTCGGTCAGGGGGTGAAGGACCACGGTCACGTCCTTGCGCGCCTCGATCACCTCGTCGAGGTAGCAGATCGCCCCCTCCCGCACGGCGCGGGTCAGGGGGCCGTCGACCCATTCCGTCGCCCCGCCGCGCAGAAGGTAGCGCCCGATCAGGTCGGCGGCGGAAAGGTCGTCATGGCAGGCCACCGTGTAGAGCGGACGGCCCAGCCTTGCCGCCATATGCTCCACGAACCGGGTCTTGCCGCAGCCGGTCGGCCCCTTCAGAAGAAGGGGCAGACCGCGTGCATGGGCCGCTTCGAACAGGGCAACTTCCTGCGCGACGGGGCGGTAGTAGGGGAGGGTGCGTTCC
>JANPJZ010000241.1:0-4183 GCA_031425795.1 Rhodobacter sp.
AAGGGCCTTCTCGGCGTGGCCGACCTGAAGGAACTCATCCTTTCCTCGCGCAAGGATCTGATGTGGCCCCCTTTTGCCCCCCGCGTCCCCGAACGGGTGCAGGATCACGACGGCGACCTCTTCGCCGCGATCCGGCAGAAGCACATGCTGCTGCATCACCCGTACGAGACCTTCGACATGGTGATCCGCTTCCTGGAGCAGGCGGCGCGCGATCCGAACGTGCTTGCGATCAAGCAGACGCTCTACCGCACCTCCTGGGACAGCCCGGTCGTCAGCGCGCTGTGCGAGGCGGCCGAGGCGGGGAAATCCGTCACCGCGCTTGTTGAACTGAAAGCCCGCTTCGACGAGGCCGCCAATATCCGCCAATCCCGCCGCCTGGAACGGGCCGGCGCGCATGTCGTCTATGGTTTCGTGAACTACAAGACCCATGCCAAGATCAGCACCGTTGTCCGGCGCGAGGGTGACCATCTGGTGACCTACACCCACTACGGCACCGGCAACTATCACCCGATCACCGCCCGCATCTACACGGACCTGTCGTTCTTCACCTGCGACGCGGCCCTTGGCCGCGACGCGACCAAGGTCTTCAACTACCTCTCGGGCTATGTGCAGCCCGAGGGGCTGGAAAACCTCGCGATCTCGCCAATCACCCTCAAGCCCCGCCTGCTGGAACTGATCGCCGCCGAAGCCGACCATGCGCGCGCCGGAAGGCCTGCCGAAATCTGGGCCAAGATGAATTCTGTCATCGAGCCCGACGTGATCGACGCGCTTTACGCCGCAAGTCAGGCCGGCGTGAAGATAAGCCTCATCATCCGCGGCATCTGCGGCCTGCGCCCGGGCGTGAAGGGACTGTCGGAAAACATCCGCGTCAAATCCATCGTCGGTCGCTTCCTGGAACACTCCCGGATCGTCTGCTTCGGCAACGGCCACGCGCTTCCGGCCCGCAAGGCACGCGTGTTCTTCTCCTCCGCCGACTGGATGGGCCGCAACCTGACCCGCCGTGTCGAAACCCTGGTCGAGGCACACAATCCAACCGTCAAAAGCCAGATCCTCAGCCAGATCATGGCCGCAAACCTCGCGGATGAGGCGCAAAGCTGGGTCCTTGCCGCAGATGGCAGCTACACCCGGGATTTGACCCCGCAGGACGGCAAGCTCTTCAACTGCCACCATTTCTTCATGGAAAACCCCTCGTTGTCCGGCCGCGGCACCGCTGGCGCAAAGGACGCGCCCCGCATCGTGTCTGGCACAGCATCCGGCACAGACGCTGGAACCGAGGATGAGGCGCCACCTCCCTACTGAACCGTCCCAAGCGCTTTACCGCCGCCGCTGCCCGGACGGTTGACCCTGCCGCGCCGGGCCGTCACGATGCAGCCGCAAGACCAGAAGGATTCTGACATGGCAGCCGATGGACCTGCGCCCTCGCCCGAGGACGACGACGACGGACCTTTTGGCCGGCCACTGTTCGATGACCCTTCGGCCCGCGCGCTCAGCCGCGTCGGTGTGGTTGATGTCGGCTCTAACTCCGTACGGATGGTTGTGTTTGACGGGGCCGCACGCTCTCCCGCCTATTTCTACAACGAAAAGATCATGTGCGGCCTCGGCAAGGGTCTGGCCGAAACCGGTCGCCTGAACCCGCAGGGGCGCATCCGCGCCCTTGCCGCCCTGCGCCGCTTCGCCCTTCTGGCCGAGGGGATGGAAATCACCCCCCTCACCGTCGTCGCCACCGCCGCCACGCGGGAGGCCGAGGACGGTCCTGAGTTTCAGGCCGAGGTGCTGCGCGAAACCGGATTGCGCCTTCACGTCATCGATGGCGACGAAGAGGCGCGGCTTTCGGCCCAGGGCGTGCTTCTGGGCTGGCCCGATGCCAAGGGAATCGTCTGCGACATCGGCGGCAACTCGATGGAACTGGCCCGCATCGGCGATGGCAAGGTCGGCGCCCGGGTGTCGACCCCACTTGGCCCCTTCCGCCTGCAGCAGGTCTCGTCCGAGCCCGCCCAGCGCCGCGCCCACATCGCCAAGGTGCTGAAGGAGGCGCAGTCGCTTCTGCAGTCCACGGGTGAACGGATCTACCTCGTCGGCGGCAGCTGGCGCGTCATCGCCCGCCTCGACATGGAGCGCCGCAGCTATCCCCTGACCGTGCTGCACGAATACCGGATGACGCCCAAGGGTCTTGATGACACGTTGGACTGGCTGGCCGCCGCCGACCTCTCCGCCCTGCGCGGCCGCACCGGCACCAGCGCCGAGCGGATGGAACTGGTCCCCCTCGCCTGCGAAGTCCTGCGCGAGCTTGTCGACCTGTTCAAGCCGACCGAGATTGACGTCTCCGCCTACGGCATCCGCGAGGGAATCCTTTACGAACACATGCCGGAAAAGCTGCGCGCCCGCGATCCCCTGATCGAGGCCGCCCGGATGTCCGAGATGGTCCAGGCCCGCATCCCCGGCTTCGGCAAGAAGCTTTTTGACTTCCTCCTGCCGCTCTTTGCCACCGCCGACAACGCGCAGCTCCGGCTGATCAAGGCTGCCTGCCTCCTCCACGACACCACCTGGCGCGCCCACCCCGACTTCCGGGCCGAGGCCTGCTTTGACAACGCCACCCGCGCCAACCTCGGCGGGCTTGACCATCAGGGCCGGGTCTTCCTCGGCCTCGCCCTGCTGCACCGATACAAGAACAGCCGCTCCGGCTCGCGGCTTGAGCCGATGTTCCGCCTCTTGCCCGAAGACGAGGTCCAGGCGGCCGAGGTGCTGGGCAAGGCCATGCGCTTCGGCGCCATGTTCTCCATCGGCGATCCGGCCAAGGCGGGGCGCCTGATCTGGACCGCCAAGAAGCGCCTCCTGGAACTGGAGCTGACCCCCAACGGCGACGGCTTGTTCGGCGAGGTGGCCCAGGCGCGGTTCCAGTCGCTCGCCCAGTCGCTGAAGGCCGAAACCCGCGTGACACGGCCTGCCTGATGCTGCGGCTTGACCATCTGGCGGTCGTCGCAACCCGGCTGGAGGATGGCGTCGCCATGATCGAACGGCTGTTCGGTGTTCCCATGGCGGGCGGCGGCAAGCACCCTCTGATGGGCACCCACAACCGGCTTCTGGGGCTGGGCGACCTCTACCTCGAAGTCATCGCTATCGACCCCGACGCCCCCTCCCCCAATCGCCCGCGCTGGTTCGCCATGGACCGTTTCACCGGCCCGCCGCGCCTTGCCAACTGGGTCGCGCGCACGGACGATCTTGCCGCCGAGCTTGCCCTTGGCCCCGCAGGCATCGGCACGCCGCTTGCCCTTCACCGCGGCGACTATCGCTGGAAGATGGCCGTGCCCGACGACGGCCAACTGCCCTTTGACGGCACCTTCCCGGCGCTGATCGAGTGGCAGGGCACCGCCCACCCCGCCCGCGTCCTGCCCGACGCGGGCCTGCGCCTGACCGCTCTGTCGATCACCCACCCGCAAGCCACGGCCCTCCGCGCCGCCCTTGCCCACCGCCTCCCCGACATCCGCGTGACGGTGGCCGAAGGGCCGGTGGCGATCACCGCCACCATCGACACCCCCACCGGGCCGCGCCTGCTATGCTGATCCGAATGGCGACCGAAGACGATTCCCCAGCAATCGCCGCCCTCTGGAACCCCTACATCCGCGACACGGCAGTCACCTTCAACCCGGTCGAAAAGTCCGCCGAGGACGTGGCCCGCATGATCGCCGACCGCTCCCGGGCCGGGCATGCCACCTTCATCGCCGAAGACGCGGGCCTCCTCGGTTTCGCCAGCTATGCCCAGTTCAGGGGTGGGGCGGGCTACGCCACCTGCATGGAGCACTCCATTCTCCTCGACCCCAAAGCCAGGGGGCGCGGGGCCGGGCGCAGGCTGATCGGCGCGCTTTGCTCCCATGCCGCTGCAGCGGGCGCGCATCAGATGATCGCCGGGGTTTCCGCCGAAAATCCCGACGGCATCGCCTTTCACGCCCGCTTGGGTTTTGCCGAAATCGCCCGCGTTCCCGAAGCCGGTTTCAAGTTCGGCCGCCACATCGACCTTGTGCTGATGCAGAAATTCCTCTGACATCCACCGCCCGCCCGGTTAGACTGCGCCCATCATGTCGATCTGGACCCGCATCGCCGAAGCCCTCTCCGCCCTCGCCAATGGGGAATCCCTGTCTGTCGTCTTCGACCGGCTGCGCGGCACCTCGGCCCCCGAACAGTCCAT
>JANPJZ010000242.1:0-10076 GCA_031425795.1 Rhodobacter sp.
GCACCATTGCCAACGAAGCCGCCGAGGCGAAGGTAGGCCTTGATCAGCGCAGGTGTGGCAGCCATCGCGATCTTGCGGTCCAACTGATCCGCCGGAAGCAGCGCCATGTCTTGCCGGTGTGGGGGCCGCACCCTCACCCGCATCTCGGGCGGGGCGAGATGGTGATGGTGCAGCCACGACAGGGGCTGGGCCAGCGCCGCCACATCGGTGCCATGGAAGCTTGCCACACCGAACAGCACTTCGATCCCGCGCTCCAGCACGTATTCCGCCAACCCGTTCCAGAGGTGAAACATCGCCGTCCCGCCCCGGTGATCGGGATGAACGCAGGACCGGCCAAGCTCCAGCAGCTTGCGGCCGGAGGCGAGAAGCGGCGTCAAGTCATACTCCGCTTCCGAGTAGAACTGCCCTGCAACGCCCCGCCGGTCGCCGGGCAGCACCCGGTAGGCGCCGACCACGTGGTCATGGCAGCCCGGATCGCGGGTGCGGTCCACCAGAACGACATGATCGAAGAACGGATCGTAAGCGTCCCGCTCCAGCCTTGCGGCGTGGTCGACCAGCGGGCCATTGCCCCCAAGCTCGGTGACGAAGACATCGTAGCGCAGGCGTTGGGCTGCGATCAGGTCGTCGGCCCCGGAGGCCAGCCGCAGGATGTAATGGGAGTCTTCGGCTGTCATGGGCTCGCTTCAGGCTCGGGTTGACCTGACTTACGCATCGGTTTGCAGCAATGCAACCATCCGGCCACAGCGCGCGGCCTTAGGCAATTGCCGGTTGAAATCCATCGGACAATTCGCACTATGGTCGCACGCAACCTGTCTATTTCGACAGGTCAGGCACCGTAGTAGGGGGTAAGGACAATGCGCGTGCTGTCGATCACGACTTTCCCGGCGTGTTCAAAGTTCACGGTGACCCTTGCCCCGATCACGGACTGCACCTGGCCCAAGCCCCAATCCGCCCGATCCGGGTGACGCACCAGCATTCCCGGTTCCAGAAGTGCCGACATACCCGCCTCAATTTCCCGGACCAACAGATGTATGACAAGCCCGACCTTGCCGCCCTGATCGCCTCACGCATTTGCCATGACCTTATCAGCCCGATCGGTGCCATCGGCAATGGGGTGGAGCTTTTGACGATGGACGCAGGCGCCCAGCGGCCGGAAATGGCGCTGATCTCGGAAAGCGTGGCGAATGCGAATGCGCGGATCCGCTTCTTCCGGATCAGCTTTGGCTCGGCCTCGGGTGACCAGCGGATCGCGCGGTCGGAAGTCATGTCGGTCCTGACCGACCTGACCCGCGGCGGCCGCGTCAGCTATACCTGGGCCAGTGTGGCCGACCTGCCCCGGCGCGAGGTGCGGCTGGCCTTCCTGCTTCTGCAATGCGTGGAAACGGCGCTGGCCTATGGCGGCAAGGTTGCCGTCACGCGGGACGAGATGGGCTGGACCATCCTGGCCGAAGCGACGCGCCTGCGCATCGACCCGGCCCTGTGGGAAGTGCTGACCGAACCCCGCGCTCCGTCTGACATCGGGGCCGGTCAGGTGCATTTCGCGCTCGTGCCAGAGGAACTCGCCCGTCAGGGCCGCCGTCTGGTGACCGAAATCGGCGAGACAGCGATCAAGCTTACGTTCTGATCGTTCCGTCGCCGGTGACAAGGTACTTGAAGCTGCACAGCTGCTCGGCCCCGACCGGCCCTCGCGCGTGCAACTTGCCGGTGGCGATGCCGATTTCGCCGCCCATCCCGAACTCGCCCCCGTCGGCAAACTGGGTGCTGGCGTTGCGCATCAGGATCGCCGAATCCAGCCGCTCGAAGAACCGCGCGGCAGTGGTGTCGTTTTCGGTCAGGATGCTTTCGGTGTGGCTGGAGCCGTAGCGGCGGATATGGGCGATCGCCTCGTCCACCCCGTCGACCAGTTTGGCGGCAATGATCATGTCCAGAAACTCGCGCCCGAAGTCGTCGGGCTGGGCTTTCACCGTGCCGGGGACCTTCAGCAGCTCGCCCTCGGTGCGGACCTCGACGCCTGCCTTCAACAGGTCCTCGATCAGCACCGCGCCGTGTCTGGTATAGAACTGCCAGTCGATCAGCAGACACTCGGCCGCGCCGCAAACCCCGGTGCGACGGGTCTTCGCGTTCAGGACGACGGCGCGGGCCTTTTCCACGTCTGCGTCGCGGTCGGCGTAGACGTGACAGATGCCTTCGAGATGGGCGAAGACCGGCACCCGCGCCTCGCGCTGGACCAGCCCCACCAGACCCTTTCCGCCGCGTGGCACGATCACATCGATCCATTCGGTCGCCTGTAGCATGGCCGTCACCATGTCGCGGTCGCGCGTCGGGATGAACTGGATCGCCGTCTCCGGCAGGTTGGCCGAGCGCAGGCCCGCCACCATGCAGTCGTGGATGGCGGTCGAGGTTTCAAAGCTTTCCGATCCACCGCGCAGGATCACGGCATTCCCGGCCTTCAGGCACAGGGCGCCGGCATCGGCGGTGACGTTGGGACGGGATTCGTAGATCACGCCGACCACACCCAGGGGGGTGGCGACGCGCTGGATGTGCAGCCCGTTCGGGCGGTCCCACTCGGCCAGCACCCGGCCCACCGGATCGCGCTGTTCGGCAATCTGGCGGAGGGCGTCGACAATGCCGTGCAGCCGGTTCGTGTCCAGCCGCAGCCGGTCAAGCATTGCGGGCGACAGGCCCTTCTGCACGCCGGCATCGAGGTCCAGCGTGTTGGCATCGAGAATGACGTCGCGCTGCCGCCAGACGACATCAGCCGCCGCGATCAGCGCGGTCGCCTTGCGTTCGGACCCGGCGAAGGCAAGCTCTGCCGCCGCCGCGCGGGCCTTGGACCCGATGTCTGACATCAGGGAGGTGAATTGTCCGTCCATAGCTTTCCCTTCCGTTCAGCCAGCGGAGTTTTCAAAAACTCCGCACCGGAAATTTCGAAATTTCCGGACCGATTTCTTTGAAGAAATCGGTTTCTCACACCACCATATCGTCGCGATGCACCAGCGCCGCCCGGCCCTGATAGCCCAGGATGGCCTCGATCTCCCCGGACCGGTGGCCGGCGATCCGCTTGGCCTCCACCGAGGTGTAGCGCACCAACCCCTTGCCCAGCATGATCCCCTCGGGCGACAGGATTGCCACCGGCTCACCGCGCCCGAAGCTGCCCGTCACCCTGGTCACCCCCGCCGGCAGCAGGCTTTTCCCGGCCCGCAATGCGGTAACGGCGCCCGCGTCCAGGACAAGCTCACCGCGTGGCTTCATCGCGTTGATCCAGCGCTTGCGTGCAAGCTGCGGGTCGGCCAGCGGCACGAACCAGGTTCGCTGCGCACCCTCGGCCAGCGCCTTCAATGGCCGCAAGACCGACCCTTCCATGATCGCCATCGCGCAGCCCCCCGCGACCGCAGTCTTGGCGGCGAGAAGCTTCGTCTTCATCCCGCCCTTCGACATGCCGGAGATCGGATCGCCCGCCATCGCCTCGATTTCGGTCGTGATGGTCTCGATCACGTCAAAGCGGGTGGCGGTCGGGTCTTCCTTCGGGTTGGCGGTGTAAAACCCGTCCACGTCGGACAAGAGCACCAGCTGATCCGCGCCCGCCGTCACGGCAATCTGCGCGGCAAGCCGGTCGTTGTCGCCAAAGCGGATTTCATCCGTCGCCACCGTATCGTTTTCGTTCACGATCGGCACAACGCCCAGACCCAGCAGCGTCTGCATCGTCGCGCGGCTGTTGAGATAGCGGCGGCGGTCTTCGGTGTCTTCCAGCGTCACCAGGATCTGGCCGGTGGTGATGCCATGCGGGGCCAGCACCTCCTCATAGGCGCGGGCCAGGCGGATCTGGCCCACGGCTGCGGCCGCCTGGGACTGCTCCAGCGTCAGCACTCCGTCGCCGAGCCCCAGCACCTTGCGCCCGAGCGCGATGGAGCCGGATGAGACCAGCACCACATCCGCCCCGCGCGCCTTGGCCTCGACCACGTCCAGCGCCAGTGCCTGAAGCCAGTCCTGCTTCAGCCCGGTCTTGCGGTCGACCAGCAGCGCCGAGCCGATCTTGACGACCAGCCGCCTGGCCGCCCGGATATCAGGCGCTGCGCGGGTGGATGCCCCTGTCAGGGTTGCCATGGCTGGCCCTCGGGGACTTCCGCCTCCGGCGGCTTGATCCGGGCGTAAAGCGCGCGCAGCACGTCGGTGAGGCCCTTGCCCGAGACGCCGGAAATCACATGCACCTCACCCCCGCTGGCCTTTTCAAGGGCGCGGCGGCGGTCGCTTGTCTCTTTCGCGGTCATCGCGTCGGTCTTGTTCAGCGCCAGGATGCGGGCCTTGTCGCCGAGGAAGTCCGAGTAGGCCTCAAGCTCGGTCACGATGGTGCGGTAGTCCTTGGTGATGGTCAGCGACGTGCCGTCGACAAGATGCAAGAGGACCTTGCAGCGTTCAACGTGGGCGAGGAACTGGGTGCCAAGACCACGACCTTCGGACGCGCCTTCGATCAGACCGGGGATGTCGGCCATCACGAATTCATGCCCGTCCACCCCGACGACGCCGAGGTTCGGGACCAGCGTGGTAAAGGGGTAGTCCGCGATCTTCGGCCGGGCGTTCGAGACGGCGGCAAGGAAGGTGGACTTGCCGGCGTTGGGCAGCCCGACCAGCCCCGCATCGGCGATCAGCTTCAGCCGCAGCCAGATGGTGCGTTCCACCCCGTCCTGGCCGGGGTTGGCCCGTGCCGGGGCGCGGTTGGTCGAGGATTTAAACCGCAGGTTCCCCCAGCCGCCGTTGCCGCCCTGGGCCAGCTGGATCCGGTCGCCCGGATTCACGAGGTCGGCGATCACCGTCTCCTGATCTTCATCGAGGATTTCGGTCCCCAACGGGACCTTCAGGATCACATCATCAGCCGACTTGCCGGTCTTCTGGCTGCCCATGCCGGGCTGGCCGGACTTGGCGAAGAAATGCTGCTGGTAGCGGTAGTCGATCAGGGTGTTCAGCCCCTCCACCGCCTCGGCCCAGACCGACCCGCCGTGGCCGCCGTCACCGCCATCGGGGCCGCCGAACTCGACGAACTTCTCACGTCGGAAAGAGACGCAGCCGCCCCCGCCGCCGCCGGAGCGGATATAGACTTTGGCGAGGTCGAGGAATTTCATGGGACGGCTTTCGGGGGAAGGATCAGGGGTGAGGCAATACAGGAAGCAGGGCTGATGCTCAAGCGGGGGTGGAAAGGGGGTGTCCCGGGCCGGGACAGGGGCTTGAAACACAGGATTTGAAGGACGTGGCCGCGAACGGTTCAGGATTTGTTAAGGCTTTCCTTGGGGATGCGGAGGACGCGGGGGTTTCACACCCCCGGACCCCTGTGGAGTATTTGCAAAAAGAGCAGGCGGAAGATGGGTCTTTAGGTAGCCTGAACCGCCGGCGGGCGACCTCGGGTCGCGTCACCAAGGCGTGAAAGCGTCGAACATCCGACGGTGCGAGCGGACGGGGGGGCAGTCTTGGGCTGCGGAAGCGCGCCTCGGTCACCCGAGCTTGCGGATATAGGTCCAAGTGGGCGCCGTGGCGCCCCGCGCGACGGAGAAGCTTTCGGCATCGCCAAGATACTGGAAGCCGGCATTGGTCAGCACACGGGCGGAGCCGGGGTTGTCCTGGAAGGCTTCGGCGAAGAGGGTGCAATTCTTCTGCGGGTTCGCCTCCACCAGTGCCTGCACGGCCTGCGAAGCGATACCATGGTTCCAGAAGGCCGGAGCGACCCAGAACGACACCTCGGACTGGCCGCGGTCCATCTTCTTGAGGGAGATCACGCCCAACACCTCGGGCAAACCGGCGCGGGTGCCATCCATGACCCAGATGTCTTCCTCGCCCCCGGTCGCCATGGCGCGGGAGCAGAATGCCTCGGCAGCCCCCGGGGGCAGCGGATGCGGGATGCCTTGGGTCGCCTCTGCCACCCGCTTGTCACCGGCATAAAGCGCAAAGAGCCCCGCGTCGGATTTGCGGACGGCACGCAGGGTGAAGCGTTCCGCCGGAATCTCGACAGGGGTGGTGTGCAAGGCAGCGATCTTTTCCAGAATCATGGCTTCCCTCCTTCGAAGCGCATGTAGCAAGGCGGCTTTCTGCAAGCGCCTGTGAGCGTGCCGGATAACCCGCCAATCGCCCCTTTGTTTGGCCATTTCGCGATGACGCGACGGCAATTTGCCACAATCCGATCCCGTCCCGCTTTTGGCCCCGCGGCTGAAACGAGAAAGGGGACCGGCCTTCCGGCCGATCCCCCATCTACAATCAGATTGTAAAGGTTCGGCTTACTCGGCTGCCTCTTGCAGGGGCAGGACCGAAATGAAGGTGCGGCCCTTCAGACCTTTCTTGAAGGTCACATGGCCTTCGACCTTGGCGAAGATCGTGTGGTCGGTGCCCATGCCCACGCCTTCGCCCGGGAACCAGGTGGTTCCGCGCTGCCGGCAGATGATGTTGCCGGGGATGGCGTGCTGACCGCCGAAGAGCTTGACGCCAAGGCGGCGCCCGGCGCTGTCGCGGCCGTTGCGGGATGAACCGCCTGCTTTCTTGTGTGCCATGGGGTCTTACTCCTTGGGGGCGGCGGCGGCTTTGGCCGCACGCTTCGGTTTTTCGACAGCCTCGGCAGCGACGGGGGCTGCCTTGGCGGGCTTGGCGGCGGGCGCTGCGGCAACCGGAGCGGCCTTGGCGGCACCGGGGGCTTCATGCGCCGCGCGGCGGGCGGCGACGGTGCCGGTGGCAACTTTCACGCCCGTGGCGTCGGCGCCGGCTTCCAGCACGTCGGTCACGCGGACCAGCGTCAGGTGCTGGCGGTGGCCCTTGGTGCGCTGCGAGGAGTGCTTCCGGCGGCGCTTTACGTAGTGGATGACCTTCTCGCCCTTGATCTGGTCGATCACTTCGGCCTGTACGGCGGCACCCGCAACCATCGGTGCACCGATCGTGCTGCCAACCATCAGGATGTCGTTGAACTGGATCTTGTCGCCAGCGATGGCATCAAGCTTTTCAATGCGCAGAACGTCGCCCGCCTGCACCTTGTATTGCTTGCCACCGGTCTTGAGGACCGCAAACATGGGTCTTATCCTTTTTGCTCCGCGCCCTGTGGCCCCCGATCTCTCGGGCGTTCCTGGGAGTTGCCTCCGCCTCGGACAGCGCGCCCTTGCGGGCGTCATGAATGAATCACCCGGCGAAAGTCGCCCCTCGCCGGGATGCGGGCTTATGCGGCGAAGGGGGGCTGGTGTCAAGAGCCGCGGATCAGATGTCGCGGCCCTGGATGGCGACGCCGGCCGCCCGGCCCAGATCATGCGAGACCTGGCGGAAGACCTGGTCGAAGGCCACGAAAAGGGCCGCGTTCAGGCGGCGGCCTTCGGGGCTTTCCATGAAGTCGATGTAGCTTTGCAGTTCGGACTCGGTCAGCGGGTCATAGGCGAGGCCAAGATAGGCGTAGAGCCAGGACGTGGTGTCGTCACGCACCTGTCCTTCCTGCGCCCAGACGTCGCTCATCATCTGCTCTTCGGGCATCGTCCCGTAAAGGCCGCTTTCCGCCATGCCGGACATGAAGGCGAGGTTGCCGGAGAGGGCCCCGGCCACGTTCATCTCGATCAGGTCGCCGGCTTCGATGAAACTGCGGAGAAGCGCGACCTTGGGGTCGCGGTCGGCCGCGCGATTGTCGGCGGCGACGCGGGCAGCCTCTTCGGTTGCAGTGTCAAGAAAGGCGCGGCGGGCCTCGATCTCGAGCAGCACGACGCGCTTGCCGAGGTCGGTGGCGTAAAAGTCGAGGATGGCGGCCAGAATTGCGGGGTCGCGGCCAAGTTCGGCGTCGAGCACCGCCTCGAACCGGCTGCGCAGGGTCGGAGTATCGTAGATCGCAGCGATCGCACCGTCCCATTGCGTGCCGCCGCCGCCCGGGAACATGTCCTCCTCCAGCGTCTCGCCCTGGGCGATGCCCTCGTCGCGCAGGACAGCAAAGAGGTCGTCAAGCTGCAGCGCCATGGCAAGGGCGGGCACCGTGGCCTCTGCCGTTGCCGGCGCGTCGGAGGTCTGGGCCTGCCCCGGCGCGGCAAGCGCCATGAGGGCCACGGCAAACGCGATTGAAAGAAGGCGGGTCGGCATGGGGCACCCCTGGCTTGTCCGTCTGGAAGCGATGCAAGGTGAGGTAGCCCCTTCCCCTCCGCTTGCCAAGGCGCATGCGCGCAACACGCCGTGAAGACCACCATGCTGACCGCCGCAAGGGACTGAGTGGATTAAGTCTTGCGCAAGGCGAGCCACCCGGCTACATCGCCCGCCACGACGACCCCTGAAGCGCGGAGAGGTGGCAGAGTGGTCGAATGCGGCGGTCTCGAAAACCGTTGTCGGTTTGCGCCGACCCAGGGTTCGAATCCCTGTCTCTCCGCCATTTACTTCTTTATGCTTCTTTTGGAGTGATCGACCCTTCCAAGCGCCCCATTTGGGAAATCGCTCGGAAAAGGTGGTCAATCTTGATTGTCGGGTGAAGGGACGCTCTTGGATACCGCCCGGCAGGTCCATATCAAAAAGCTGTCAGCAACGCTTGTGCAGCGACGCTCAATGTCGGCGATCTTGCTTTCACCGCCACTGTGGAGACGGGTGCCAACTGGGGGCGTCAAAGCGGCGCCCAGCTTATTATTGTTTAAGAAAATTCTAGTTGTTCTCCCAGAAAAATATAGCCGGAGGACATAATCCTACCATGAATCAGGAGTGACATGGACTGAGGGAACGTCACTCAAAGGTACGAAGATGCTGGGCCATGTCATGATCGGAGCGATCGCCGGGTTCGTCAGTTTCTGTGTGGCCTTTCTGTTCTTCTTGCCTTTCCTGCCCTCACTTCTGCTGTACAGCGTGGTCGGGTCGTTGGTGACCGTGCTTGTACCGTTCTATCTGTCCTTTCGGCGCCCAGACGTTGGCTCGGACGCAAGTGCGACCAGACCAGCTCACTGCATCATCGCGACCGGTTGGGGACGCGATTGTGACGACCACACTCGGCAAGACCGCGTGGCCGGTACGTGACACGCGCTCAGTCGAACCCGACTGACTGACCGCCTGGCCGCAAAGTCCCTGACCTGCTGTGTCCGCCAGGTCCTGTCGCGCCTGCTTGGCAATTACTGGCCCATTTCGTCTTCCTCCGCTCTCGCCGCGCCACGCCGTCTACCTGACAACGGTGTCCGCAAGAGCCTGCCGGATAACTTGATGCTCCACTGTTCGAAAATGTTCAGAACGTTCCGCGCCACGATGGCCGTGCCGAATGACAAGATCAGAACCAAACCGGCCGTGACCACCTGCGGCAGCATCGCCTTCAGTACGAAAAAGGCGAAAATCTCGTGCAGAAGGTAGACGAAGAGCGTGACCGACGCGAGCGAGGTCAAACTCCTGCCAACGGCAGACGGTACTGAAATCCCTGGGTTCAGGCCAAGCAGGGCCAAGGTGACGACCAGCAACCCTAAAACGCGCCACGACATGTCGATCTGTACCAGAAGACCAAGAATGACCGCTGCTATCACCGCCGTGGCCATGACTTGAGCCCTGCCCCGCCAACACTGCAGCATCCAGCCAAGCACAAAGACTGACAGGCACTCCAGAAACCCCCGCTCAGGGTGATAGGGCAGCCCATAGCGATCCTGCCAGAGTTCTATTCCCGCCAGAACCAAGGCATTTGCGGTCGCAACCACGGCCATCGATGTCCAAGGCTGTTTGACCACTGCATCACGCAGAACTGGCACTGCCGAAACCAGAGCCATGGCACAGACCAGTTGGGTATAGACGCTGACGAACCAATAGACTTCGAGCAAAGTTCCCTGTGGCCATATTCGATAGTTTCCCACAAGCAGCAGGTAACTCAGGGGGACAGCGTCACGCAGCAGTTGATAGGCCGAGAGCAACATAAAATACAGCGGCACGATCGGATAAAGCAGGCGAGCAGCAAATCTCAGGGGTCTGTTCGCGGCGATCTGGCGCAATTGAAAGCGCGCCGACGAAAAGCCCATCAGCGCAATCAGCATCCAGGTGCCGCCATAGAGCGTGTAGGTGGTGGCATGTTGAACGACCACTAGAGAGATCGCAGCAAGGCGCAGCGGCACGTCGACACCGATGTGAAC